>SCTZ01000246.1 GCA_004297765.1 Chloroflexota bacterium
CGGCGACGCAACTGGGAAGAGCTGCCAGATTCAGCCGATCATAGCTCTCTGTCCAGCGCTCTGGCGGCTCCTGTGGACATTGGGAGAACTCCTGATGAAACGCAGCCAGGACGGAGCCCTCGTACAGGCGCAGCAACTTGGACGTCCCTCGAGTGCCGTCCGGGATCTCCGTGGAGGCCGTGCGGGCGAGCTCAACCGCGGCCTCCGGGCGCATGCGGATGGATAGGAGATCGCGCAGCGGAAGCCCATTGCGTGGCAGACATGCGATAAACGGAACCCTCCGGGCCACCTGATCTCCAACCAGTCCGCGCTGGATGACGTGCTTCTGGTATCGGCTGAACGGGCTGCGAAAGTCGCGCAGGTACAGGGGATCGCCGTGGGCGGCCAGATCGAGTGAAACGGCTTCGCGCCCGGTGAGCGTGGAGCCGACGGCGAGGCCCGTGCTGACGACGGGCAGAACCGAGGAGATCGTGGCCTGCCGCATGATCTCGTGGCACAAGAACTCCATGAGCAGTCCGAGCCCGGCGAAGCTGCGCGCTTTGTCGTCCGGGATGGCATCTCCAACGGGAGGATGCGGGCGAGCGTATTTCACCTCGAGAGTCTTGCTGAGAGCGCCGAGCCCCAGCAGCTTCCGCGACAAGGTGCGGCCGTCTGGCACACGCCACACCAGGTGGTAGCCCTTTCCGGTCATGGTCGCCACGTAGGCGATTCCGAAGGCATGCAGCTTCGCCGTGATGCACTGGTAGACCGGTTCGAGCTTGGCGTAGGTGAGAGAGGGGTTGAGAAAAGCCTCACCGGGAAAATCGACGTTCTGGTAGTCGACGTCCAGCACCACTACCGTGCTGTGGCTGTCCCACATCGAGCGCGAGCAATCCAGTCCTGATTCTAGAAGCTGGTCGAGCTTGTTGCAGTCGAAGAGCTCCTTTCGCTCGCCAGTGTCGCTGTGCGACGTTGGTCCATAGCCAACCAGATACCTGGCGGTCAGCGCACGTGCATCAACTGGCCCACCCCGACAGTAATCGTGGATACGGTCTTTGACCGCGGCGTCAGAATAGTAGTTCATGGCAGGTGGGAGAGACATCACCGTCACTATGGCGATCGCTCAAAGATAGGGGTATCCAAGGTGCGCGAATGCCAGACCTCTCCTTTCAGTATAGCATGGTATGCGGATGGTGAGTTGAGTCCTCGCCCATGCGTCGGCACGGACAGTGCAGTGCTTGAGTGAGAGGGGAGGTAAGCCGCCTTGATCAACGCTGAGGAGCGACCGTGGCCTGGCGTGCGGCCCAATATCGGGAAAGGCTCACACAACGGCTGGTACAGTCTCAGCTTGGAAGATATCTTCACGCGTCTCAGGGTTTCTCCGAGTACCGGACTGCGGACCGCCGAGGTTCCCCTCCGCCAGCAACAGTACGGTTACAACCTGTTTGGAGACATCGAAGCTCGCAATGTCTGGCAACTCCTTCTTCAACAGTTCAAGAGCATCGTAGTGCTTCTGTTGATCATCGCGACTGTGATCTCCTGGTTTCTTGGCGAGTACCTGGACTCGGCCGCGATCGCGGCCGCGTTGATCCTAAATGCTCTGTTTGGCTTTGTGACCGAGGCACGGGCCGAAAGCGCGCTGCTGGCGCTAAAGCGGTTGGCTGTTCCGACGGCGCGTGTGCGGCGGGGTGGGGAGGAGCAGGAGATCGCGGCCACGGACCTCGTTCCAGGCGACATCGTGATCCTGACGCCGGGATCCCTGGTTCCGGCCGACGGTCGGCTGATCGAGTCCCATGGGCTTCTCGTCGAGGAGGCAGCGCTCACGGGGGAGAGCGCTCCTATTGCCAAGAGCCTGGACATTCTCCCTCCCGAGGCGCCCCTGGCGGAGCGGTCCAACATGGTGTATCTCGGAACCGCTGTCGCAGGCGGCAACGCAGTTGCCGTCATCACGGCCACGGGGCAGTCTACAGAACTGGGGCACATCGGCCGTCTTGTCGCGGCGATCCCGCGGGAGGAAACGCCACTGTCCAGGGCAGTGGAGGGGTTAGGACGACAGCTCATCTGGATTATCCTGGTCGTCTCGGCACTGGTGATCGGCATCGGGGTACTGCATGCGGAGCCGATCGGACTCATGCTGCGCACCGGAATCAGTCTGGCCATCGCCGCGGTGCCGGAGGGGTTGCCGGCCGTGACGACGATTGCCCTTGCTCTGGGACTCCGCCAGTTGGTGCGGCGCAATTGCGTGGTCCGTCGACTGTCCTCGGTCGAGACTCTGGGCTCCACCACCGTCATCTGCACGGATAAGACTGGCACGCTTACGACCAATATGATGACCGTTCGTGAGCTTTGGCTGCCGCCAGATCGCCGGATCCATGTGACGGGGGCGGGCTACGAGCCCGCCGGCCAATTTCTCAGCGATGACCAGGAGATAGATCCTCGCCGTGATCGACGGCTGAGTATGGCGCTACGTGTAGGCACTTTGTGCAACAACGCGACGCTGGAACACGATCCCCAAGTCGGCTGGCATATTCACGGTGATCCCAGTGAGGCGGCGCTGATCGTGGCCGCCCAGAAGGCCGGGCTGGACCACGCCCAACTGGTCCATGAATTCCCGCGCGAGGCCGAGGAGCCATTCAACGAGCGAGCCAAGCGAATGGCAACAGTGCATCGCATGCCGAAAGGGGGTTCCCTGGTGTGCGTCAAAGGGGCGCCCCAGGTTGTGGTGCCTCTCTGCCGCACCCAGTTGATCGATGACTCTAGGATCCCTGTCACGCATGCAGATCGGGAACACGCCCTTCGGCAGAATGATGCATTGGCGCAGCGCGGCTTGCGAGTCCTCTGCTTGGCGTACCGCATCGCTGCCGAGAGGATCGATGTAGTGGATGCCGAGCGAGACCTGTGTTTTGTCGGGCTCGTCGGCATTGCGGACCCTCCTCGGACGGACGCGGGGGCAGCTGTCGAGCAATGCGGGCGCGCAGGGATCCGAGTGGTGATGATCACGGGCGATCAGAAGGCCACCGCCTGCGCTATTGCTCGGGAGTTGGGGATGCTGGGCAATGGTGAGCCTATTGCCCTCGAGCCAAGGCAACTGCTTGGGTTGAACTCGGGGCGCCAGCTACCGGAGCTTGCGCGGGTGAACGTCTTCGCGCGTGTGAGCCCAGAGGATAAGCTGTCGATCGTGCGTGCTCTGCAGCGCAACGGCGAGGTGGTGGCGGTGACGGGCGATGGCGTCAACGATGCCCTGGCTCTGAAAGCCGCCGACATCGGTATCGCTATCGGGCGCGGAGCGGCGGACGTAGCCAAAGAGGCTGCCGACCTGATCATTACCGATGAGCGACTGTCAACCATCGTGACCTCGATTCGCCAGGGACGCATCATCTACGACAATATCCGGCGCGCCATTCGCTTCCTCCTGACGGCCAGCTTTAGTACTATCCTGGCTATCTTGTTGGGAATCGTTTTCGAGCTTGGCCTACCCTTGCTGCCATTGCAGATTCTCTGGCTGAACCTAGTGGTGCACGTCTTCCCGGCCATGGCTCTCACCATGGAGCGCGGGGAGCATGGTCTGATGGAGCGCCCGCCACGATCGCCCGGTGAACCCATTCTTACAGTCGGGTTGCTGGGGTCGATTCTGTGGCGTAGCCTTCTAATCGCCGCGACGTCGATGGTCGCATTCGCTTGGTCGCGTCTGGGTTCGCCCACCCACGAGGCTGGCTCTACCGTTGCTTTTGCCGCGCTATCCCTTGCCCTGCTCCTCCACGTGTTCAACCTGCGCTCAGAGCGCTCGATGTTTCTCGGCGAGCTTCCAGCGACGAATCGCTATCTCTGGCTTGTGGTTGCCGTTACGCTGGGGCTGCAGTTGTCGGGCGTCTATCTGCCCCCGTTGCAGACCGTGTTGCGAACGCGCCCTCTCAGTTTGCTGGACTGGGCAGTGGTGGGCGGTTGCAGCATCCTATCCCTGGTCCTGGTGGAAGTGGTGAAACTCTGGACATGTAGCCGGACCGTAGCCTGTCCTCCCAGGCAGGTGCCGCCGGCGGACTGATTGAGACCTAGTCATAGACCGGGGCTGGTCCTGGGAGCGCGGGCGTCTCGCCCGCGCTCCCAGGATGCCTCGCCCTGCAATCATGATCATACTCGACTGACTGCAGCGGCCGCAGGGCGCCCAGCCTACGGTGTGGGAGGGTGCGGACGCACGGTAGACATTCGGCTGCGCCGGGGAATCGTGCTATAATGGGACCGTGACTAGACAGACCCCGTCTACGCCTTGCGTGACGCCACTTTCAACTCCCAGATCAAAGCGCCCAATCACCACCGATGCTGACGGTGAAACCTTATCAGGCAGAGGGAGAGTGTAGCCATGCTTCCATCCGACCAGGGACAGCCATCCAGCGGCGCCGGCCACTCGGATGGCCACGACGTGCCTCCGGAGCTAGCCGTTTTCCCGGCTAAAGATGTCGTGCTGTTCCCTTTGATGATGGTCCCCTTGAGCATTGTGGACCCCAAGCTGGTACAACTGGGCAGCGAGGCATCTGCCGATCGCAAGATGATCGGTCTCTTCGCTCAACGCAACCAGGAAGAAGGCCCCACTCCCGATAACCTCTACTCGGTGGGGACGGCGGCTCGCATCGAGCGCATGCTACGATTGCCAGATGGCTCGCTGCAGGTGTTGCTGCACGGCGTGGCGCGGATCAGGCTGATCGAAATAACCGACACCGAACCATATTCCAAGGGGCGGGTCGAAGTTCTGGAGGATGTGCCTGCCGACGACAGTCTGGAGTCGCAGGCGCTCCAGCGCAATCTTCTGTCCCTGTTCCAGAAGATCGTCTCGCTCTCACCGAACCTGCCCGAAGAGGTCGGCGCCGCGGCCGCCAGTATCACGTCAGCAGGGCGGCTCTGCGACTTCGTGGCAACTGGCCTTAATCTGACTCCCGCCGAAAGGCAGGATCTGCTGGAGACCCTGGACGTTCTCGAGCGGCTGCGCAAGCTGACTGGCTACGCGAACAAGGAGCTGGACATTCTGGAGATCGGCAGTCGCATTCAGTCCCAGATGAAGGAGCAAGTAGACAAAGCGCAGCGCGAATACATGCTGCGTCAGCAGTTGCGTGCCATCCAGCAAGAGCTAGGCGAGGTTGATGAGCGAAGTGCTGAGATAAAACAGCTACGTGAGAAGCTCCAGTCGGCCGGCTTGTCCGAAGAGGCCCAGACCGAGGTGGAGCGTGAGATCCAACGCCTCGAAAGCATGCCGAAGGGCTCGCCCGAGGAGGGCATGGTTCGGACGTACCTGGAGTGGATGCTTTCCCTGCCCTGGTCGAAGAGCACGGTCGACATCATCGACATCGAGCGCGCCGCCGTCATCCTCGACGAGGATCACTACGACCTGGAGAAGGTCAAGGAGCGCATTCTCGAATACCTGGCTGTCAGCAAGCTACGCAAAGAAATCAAAGGGCCCATCCTCTGCTTCGCCGGACCTCCCGGCGTGGGCAAGACGTCGCTGGGACAATCGATTGCGCGGGCTCTGGGACGAAACTTCATCAGGATGTCCCTTGGGGGCATTAGAGACGAAGCCGAGATCCGAGGGCATCGCCGTACCTATATCGGCGCTATGCCCGGCCGCATCATCCAAGGCATTCGCCGAGCTGGAAGCAACAACCCGGTCTTCATGCTCGATGAGGTAGACAAGTTGGCTGTTGGTATCCAGGGGGATCCTGCCGCGGCCCTTCTCGAGGTGCTCGACCCGGCCCAGAACGGCGCATTTGTCGATCTCTATCTCGGCGTTCCCTTCGACCTATCGCAGGTGATTTTCATCGCGACCGCCAACGTTCTCGACGCGATTCCGCCGGCTCTGCGGGATCGAATGGAGGTCATGACCATCGCCGGCTACACGGACCAAGAGAAGCTGCATATCGCTGAGCGATACCTGGTTCCTCGCCAGATACGCGAAAACGGGCTGACCGCGGAGGACGTGGAGATCAGGCCGGATGCTCTCATGGGGATCATCGAGGACTACACCCGTGAGGCCGGGGTGCGGAACCTGGAGCGCGAGATCGCATCCGTGTGCCGCAAGGTGGCGCGCAAGATAGCGAAAGAGGGCGGCCGGGTGATCGTCAATCGCGACGACCTGGAGACATACCTTGGACCGCGTCGGCTCAGGCACGAGGTTATCGAGGAAGCAGATGAGATTGGGGTAGCCACAGGGATGGCCTGGACGCCGGTTGGCGGAGACATCCTGTTCGTCGAAGCGACCGTGGTTCCGGGGCGCGGACATCTGACGCTCACGGGTCAACTGGGCGATGTGATGAAGGAGTCTGCCCAGGCCGCCCTGACCTACGCGCGCTCCCGCGCGCAATCCCTAAATGTACCCGAAGGCTTCTACGAGAAGAGTGACATTCACATTCACGTGCCCGCAGGCGCTGTTCCAAAGGATGGCCCGTCCGCGGGGGTCACGATGGGGGTCGCGCTGATCTCCGCCATCTCCAGACAGCGGATCAGGAAGGATGTCGCCATGACGGGAGAGATCACTTTGCGAGGCAAGGTGCTGCCCGTGGGGGGAATCAAGGAGAAGGTGCTAGCTGCCCACAGAGCACGCGTACGGACGGTCGTCCTCCCTAAGGATAACGAGAAGGACCTGACCGAGGTACCGGATCACGTGCGAAACGAGCTCGATTTCGTACCGGTCGGCCATATGGATCAAGTGCTGCCGGTCGTTCTCCTGGCGAAACAGGGGACCGAGACCGTTGTGTCGGGAGCATGAGAGACCGAGTCCTGGGACCTTATCCCAGACCTTGGCGCGCCGTGCTCTCCGTTCATCTCGGGAGACCTTCACGCAGGTAGTCTAGACGAGGGTTCATGGGAACACCTACCATACTGGCGGTCGATGACGAGGAGAAGATCCTCGGTATCTATCAGACACACCTGACGGAGCAGGGCTACAGCGTTCGGACGGCATCATCTGGTGAGGAAGCGCTACTCCTGGCTCGGAAGCATAAGCCTGACCTGGTCATCCTGGATCTGATGTTGCCGGGGCTGAGCGGCTTCGACGTGTGCGAGCAACTAAGGCAGTCGTCCTCCGTGCCGATCATCGTGGTCAGCGCCAAAGGACAGGACCGCGACAAGGTGGAGGCGCTGGACCTTGGCGCCGACGATTACCTGGTCAAGCCCTTCAGCACGAACGAGTTGACGGCCCGTGTCCGAGCCGTCCTCCGGCGCATCTCGTCCCACCGCTCGCAGGGAGTCCCATCGCCGCCGAACGTGCGAGTTGGGAAGCTCCACATCGATTTCACTCTGGAAACGGTGACCATCGACGGAAAGCCGGTGCGTCTCTCGCCGACGGAGTATTGTCTGCTCCGCGTGCTCGCTGTGAATGCCGGGACACTGCTTACCCATAGCACGTTGCTGCGACTGGTTTGGGGGGCAGAGTATCGCGACGAGGTGCACTACCTGCGGGTCTTCATTCGCCGACTCCGACTGAAGATAGAGTCCGACCCGGAGCATCCTCGCTACATTATCACCGAGCCACGGGCTGGTTACCGCTTCGATCCCGATCCGTCTCCTCCGTGAAAGTCGGGATAGCCCCCTGTGTAGCTGCTCGTGACCTAACCAAGACCTGGTCATAATTGTGAGAGACAGCGCTGCCTGGGAGCGCCCGCCTGAGGGGGGCGCTCCCAGGACCCGCCTTCGCAGTCTGCACCGACCGTGATTAATGACCAGGTCTCACCCAAACTGCGAAAACGTGCGAATCGGTCGGATCGGTCCGATCGGACGGATCGGTCGGATTCGGCGGGCACGTGTCAGTTCATCGGTCACGGACCACTACGGTTGCTCCATGCTACCAGCCATCGGCGCTCGTTCGAGTTCCCTGAACCGATAACCTATGCCGCGCTCGTTGAGGATGTACTGGGGGTGTTTGGGGTCCTCCTCGATCTTCTGTCGCAGGTAGGTAATGTAAAGGCGCACGTAGTGGTCTTCCTCTCGATACTCCTGTCCCCAGACCTTGGCCAGCAGCGTTTCGTGCGTGAGGACGCGCCCGGCGTTGCTTACCAGATGGTAGAGCAGGCGGTATTCGGTGGGACGCAGGGGCACCGGCTTGCCGCGCACGATCACCTCGCGCCGGGCGAAGTCGATGGTCAGTCCCTGGTCGACAACGATCTCCGTCTTGGGAGCCGGCGCTGGCATGTCAGCTCGGCGCAGCAGAGCCCGCACGCGGGACACCAACTCCCGGTTGCCGAAGGGCTTCGTGATGTAGTCGTCCGCGCCGAGCTCTAACCCGCGTACGCGGTCGACCTCCTCCCCTTTGACGGTCAGCATGATCACCGGGATGGTCGAGACCTCACGGATGCGCTTGAGCGTCTCGAAGCCGTCCAGTTCGGGCATCATGACGTCCAGAATGGTCAGATCGGGCAGTTCCTCTGTGAGCTTGCGCAGCGCCTCATAGCCATCCGAGGCGGTGCACACGCGGAAACCCTCAAGCTCCAGATTCAGCCTCACGACGTGCACGATCCTGGGCTCGTCGTCTACCACCAAGATCGTTTTCTCTTGCAACTGTGCGCCCCCTTGTATGATAGGTCTGGTGCGCGGGCAAATGAATCATAGCTTTCCGCGTCATTGCGGTCAAGACTAGAGGTCTCAAGTACTATCATCATGTGACCAGAGTACTTTGGCGGAACTATTTTCCTATTGCGGGAGCAGTCCCAAATGCACTAGGCTGACATTGACGACGGGACCTGAGATCTGGACTGGCGGCCCGGATCTCGTAGCCGGATCGAGGAACCACAGCATGGCAAACGTAAGGCCAGACCAACAGCCCGCTCGGCCGGAGCCGGAGATCGGAGGGCTGGCCATAGCCGCGACGGACGGGCAGCTTATTGCGGCCTGTTTGAAGGGCGATCATAGCGCTTGGGAGGCGCTAATCACCCGCTACTCTCGCCTCATCTACTCCATTCCGTTCAAGTACGGCCTCTCGCAAGAGGATGCCGGCGATGTCTTCCAGAGTGTCTGTCTAATTCTGCTGGAGAAGCTGGGCAGCTTGCGCGATCATTCACGCTTATCGGCCTGGCTGATTACCACTACCACGCGCGAGTGCTGGAGTCTATCTCAAAAGCGCGCGAGACAGCGTGAAAGGACGGCACGGGAGCAGGAACCGGCCGAGTTGGACATGCCCGACAGCAGTCCTCCGCCCGATGATGTAGCATTGCTCTTGGAGCGCCAGCAACTGATACGGGAAGGAGTGCTGAGGTTGCCGCCACGCTGCCAGAAGCTCATCTGGTACCTTTTCTACCGAAAGGCTGAGACGTCGTATGCAGACATCACGCGTCAACTGGGTATTCCGGAAGGCAGCATCGGTCCGACGCGAGCCCGCTGTTTGGATAAGCTCAGGCGAGTCCTCCTGGATCTGGATTTTGCCTGATCCAGGTATTTCTCGGACTGCCCTCTCGCTCTACAACTGTGAGGGTAGCTGATTCCAGGGGGATTAGGAGGCAAAGGCCGTGAGTGCCGCATGCAGTATATGCTTCGATGAGCTGGTGGATTATATCGGGGGGCAGATGGCGCCAGACCGGCGGTCCGTGGTTGACGCGCATCTGAAGGAAGGCTGTCGCAGTTGTCTGGGCCATGTGACGTGGCTCCGTCTTGTGACGGACAGCATGGAATCCGACGACTCGCGTGAGCCACCCATATGGGTGACACGGCGAGCAATACGTCTGTTTCGCGAGCGTGGGCCGCGTCCGCGTCCCACGTTGTTGCAGCGTGTGGCCGCGGCGCTGGTGTTTGACAACACGTGGCAGCCCCAACTGGCGGGCATTCGCGGAAGCACTCTGACCTCCACACGCCAAATGCTCTTCAGCGCCGACGATATCGATGTGGACGTCCGCGTCGATGGGACTGACGGCCAATGCGAGGTCATGCTGGTAGGTCAAGTTCTGCCAAACGTAGACGATGGCAGAGATCTTTCGGGTGTAGAGATTCACCTGCTTCAGGGACGCCGCGAGCTGTTCCACAGAGTGACCGACCGTCTCGGCGAGTTCACTATCGGCCGTCTACCGCACGGCAAGTACCGGCTACTGATACGTTTGTCAGATAGAGAGATCACAATTCCCGGCTTCGAGATCTAGACCGTGGTCACCGAAGAGCTTGCCCAGCAGCTATCGCAGACACACTCTGCGGATGAGGCCCAGCGACTATTGGAGGAGAGCAAGACTGCTCTCGATGCAAGCATCGTCCACCTCCTGAAGTCGCAGTCCGACTTCTACGGGCCGTCGGATGCCTATCGTGCCCTGGCCTTGGCTGAGGCGGCTCTTCGGGTATCCTCACTACTCTCCGACCCGCGCTGCCTGGCTCTCAGCATGCGTGCGAAGGCCAACGCCCTGCGGCGCCTGGGCGATCACGAGGCGGCCCTGGGTTTGTTGGAGGAGTCGGCACGGCTATACCAGCAGCAGGGCGAAGTGGCGGAGGCCGCCAGGACGCGTATCGGCAAGGTGGCTGCTCTGATGTTCCTGAGCAGGTACGACGAAGCCCTTCAGGAAGCGCGCGAGGCCCGCAGGGTACTGGCTAGACAAGGGGAACTGCAGGATACCGCCAAGCTGGATGCCAATACCGGGAGCATATACCATCGTCTTGGGCGCTATGACGAGGCCCTGAAATGGTACGGCCGCGCCCGGCGTATCTTCAATCGCCTGGGGGCAGAGCTTTCTATCGCGCAGGTGGACGTGAACCGCGCCACAGCCCTGGCTGAGTATAACGGCTTTCGTCGAGCCCTGGAGGGATATCAACGGGCCCGGCTCGTTTACGAGCGCCATGGCATGAGCGCCACCGTGGCCATGATCGACGCGAACCTCGGCTTTCTGTACCATACGCAGGGGCGCTACAATAGGGCTCTGGAGATGCTCCTCAAGGCGCGCGACGCGTTCGAGGAACTCGGTCTTCCGAAAGACGCCGCCGTAGCCTCCCTCGATCTTGCCGATCTCTACCTGTCGCTCAATCTGTTCGACGAGGCTATCGAGCTCTGCTCCTCTGCCAAAGATTCCTTCGATCAGCAAGGCGTACGCTATGAGGCAGCTCGGGCGCTGGCCATCAAGGCAATGGCTCAGAGCCAACTCGGCTATGATGCCGGTGCTATGGACTCGTTCACCGCGGCGCAGGAGATATTCCGGCAAGAGGGCAACGAGATTTGGATAGCCACCATAGACTTGCACAAGGCCGTTCTGCTGTACCGGTCGGGCACGGCCCGCCCCGCCATGAACGACGCCTTGCGGTCGGCGCAGGCAGCGGAGAAGCTGTTCGCGGAGAAAGGACTTCCGGCCAAGCAATCCAATGCGCAACTGATCGAAGGACGCATTCGTGAGGCTCTTGGGCAGACCGAGCAGGCTAATGAATTGTACGATCGAGCCCTGCACGTGGCAGCCGAGTTCGAGTTGCCCTGGCTGGTGTTCCAGTGCCATCACGCCAAAGCCGGTCTCGAACAGGACACGGCGCCAGACAAGGCGAAAGCGAGCTTGCGCAAAGCCATCGATTCCCTTGAGAGAATGCGAAGCGATCTTCAGCCCGAGGAGCTGAAGATGGCTTTCCTGCGCAACCGGCTGCAAGTCTACGAGGATGCTGTTCTTCTGTCCCTCGACGGCGGCGGCGATAGAGGACTGTCCGAGGCCTTTTCGTACGTGGAACGCGCCAAGTCGCGGGCTCTGCTCGACCTACTGAGTCGCGGTCTAACCAGTGACCAACAGCATGCTCCGGGCGGGCAGCGACGGCTGGCGCAGCGCATGTATACACTACGTGAGGAGATCAGCTGGTATTACAACAAGCTCAACGAGCCGAGCGCCCATAGACGTCCCGAGCAGGCCGAGGACCTGCGGAAGATCACGGAGGAGATACGTCGTCGGGAGAAAGAGATCAGCGAGATAGCCCAGCGCCTATCTGTTGGCGATGAGCAATACGTCCCTCTTCACGACGTGCGTGTGCGCTCAATAGAGTCCACCCAGCAGGCGCTGGGATCCGATACCACTCTTGTCGAGTACTACATCGCCAACGACGAAATCATGGCTTTCGTGGTGGATCGCGATCGTCCGCGCGTCTACCGCCATCTTGCCTCAGAGCAAGAGGTCGCGGCCACGGCCGGCAAGCTGCGCTTTCACCTGGGGAAGTTTGGCTACGGTCCCAAGTATGTGAGGACGCATCTTCGGCAGTTACAGGCAATCGTGGACGACCACCTAGAGCGCCTGCGCGAGGACCTGATCAGCCCCATCGTGGATCAGCTACACACGTCCCGGCTCGTGATAGTACCGCACGGCTTGCTGCACTACGTGCCTTTTCATGCCCTGTGCGATGCGGGACACTATCTCATCGAGGATTTCGAACTGTCGTACAGTCCTAGTGCCACTTTGCTCGACTACTGCGGGAGCAAGAACAGCGGCAAGTTGCTCAGACCACTGCTAGTGGGCGTCCCAGACGAAAAGGCTCCGTTGGTTGCGGGCGAAGTCACGGGGATCGCCCAACTCTTCCCGAGCTCGACGACGCTACTGGGAGAAGCGGCCACGGCCGCGGCGGTGCGGACACTGGCTCCGACGTGTGATCTGCTTCACATTGCCTCGCACGCTGTGTTTCGGCAGGACAACCCGATGTTCTCTCGGCTCAAGCTGAGCGACGCGTGGCTGAGCGTCTACGATATCTATGACCTGCGCTTGCAGTGCTCGCTGGTCACATTGAGCGCCTGTGAAACGGGTATGAACCGCATCGCGGCAGGAGACGAGCTGATCGGGCTGGCTCGCGGCTTCTTCTACGCCGGAAGCCCATCGATCGTTGTGAGCCTCTGGGCTGTCAACGACAGCTCGACGGCGGAGCTCATGCAGCGCTTTTACGCGGGGCTAAAGGAAGGCCTGTCCCGTAGCGCCGCTCTCAGACAGGCGCAACTGGCAACGAAGGACGAACATCGTCATCCCTACTATTGGGCCCCATTCGTCCTGTTAGGTCAGAGCTAGCTCGTGAGAAGGGCAGAACAAATCGTGAAAGGAGACATACGACGATGCGGGTGAAGTGGAAGCTGTTGCAGGCGACGACGGTACTGGCTCTGTTGGTAGCAGGCCTGGTAGGCAGCAGTCTGGCTGGGACGGTCAGCGCGGACGGCAAGCAGAAAGCATCTCGTGCGATCACGAACCAGGCCCCCGCGCCCACGCCAACCCATGGCCCGAGCGGGCAGCCGTTTATCCTCGTCTTTGACTAATCGAGGCCGGGTCATAATTCTGGGAGGGCGCCTCCTGGGAGCGCGGGCGTCTCGCCCGCGCGGGACTCGCGCGGGCGTCTCATGCGTGCGAGCGCTCGCACGCATGAGACGCCCGCGCTCCCAGTCGTGACAGATCTCATACTCTTTCTAGGTGGTAAGTTTAGGTGGTAAGTTCGGCACGATCTTCAGTTGGGCACACATGGACATTTGACGTGGCGACTATGGTAGCGTCCTCCCTATAGCTCTAACTCCTGAGCGTCATTCTGAGGAGCAAGGCATACGGGCGGCCGTAGTAGTCTGCTTAGCGCGTGGTCTAGAACCAGGGAACTTGGTGCTCCCAGGCAGCGACGAAGAATCCGCGCCCCTGCACTTCGGAGCGTCAAGGGGCGCGGATTCTTCGTCGCTGCGTCCACCAGCAACAGGCCCTGTGCTCTCACAAGCGCCAATCTACCATACGTCCGGCTCTACTATGTCATCGCTTCTCAGAATGACAAACAGGCGTGGAAGCCACACAGCGGACGTTGGATAATCTCGCGCCGCCAGTTGAACTGGTGCCACTGATCATATGGCGAATTCGTCAGCGTGAAAGAGTACAAGATAGCTTCCAATCAGGATCGACCATCAGGATGGCATACGTGCGCCTGTTGTGCTGGCGCTGTTCCTCAAGCGCGCCACGTAGTTTCCCGCTGGACCATCTCCTCATAGAGATCCGACAGGCGACAAGTCACCGGACCCGGCTGTCCGGTGCCAATTGACCGTGCGTCCACGCGTGTCAGTGGCATCACTCCCATTAGTGAGTTGGTGAGAAAGGCCTCATCACTTGCGAGGAACTCCTCCCGTGTTAGATCGTCCTCCACGACCAGCAGGTGCTCGCGATTGGCAATCTCGATCACCGTCGCTCTGGTGATGCCCGCTAGAATGCCCGCAGTAATTGGTGGCGTGCGAAGACGCCCCTCTGTGACGGCAAAGACATTGCTCATGCTGCCACACGCGACATTGCCAGCCATGTTCAACATTAGACCCTCGTCAGCGCCGGCGGCAGCTGCGGCCATGCGGACCAGGATGCTATCGAGGTAATTGGCGGACTTGATGTACGCGGTGGGGGAGGTTTCGTTCCGGCGGATGGTGGCGAAGACGGCGGAGAAACCCCGCATGTACTGCTCTTGCGGATAGCCGGCAAATGGCTCGGCCTGGATGACTACGGTCGGCCCCAGCCGTATTCGCCCGGGCATCAAGCCGCGTGTCTCGGGAACACCTCGGCTGACGGCAAGCCGAACGCTGGCCCGTCGGAGTCCATTGCTGGTGAGCAAGTCCCCAATTGTTGCCTCCAGTTCGGCGTCGCCATGGGGTAGGGTTATGTCGAGCTGTGCGAGCGCCGCTCGCAGGCGCTCCAGGTGGGCGCCTAGCCGAAAGGTCTGCCCGTTGTCCACGCGCATCGTTTCAAAGACCCCGTCGCCCAGCGTAAACCCCCGGTCGAGCGGTGCGATCGATGGCTCACTCGTGCGCACGAAACTGCCGTTAACGTAGACGACAAGCTCGGTCATCAGATCTCCCTTGCTTCCTGCAAAGCCATTACCAGTGCCTTTGCTTTGTCGAGCGTCTCCTGATATTCGCACTCCGGATCGGAATCGGCCACGATGCCTCCACCCACCTGAAAGTAGACACGGCCATCATGCACGACCATGGTGCGGATCACGATGCTGGTATTCATGCATCCGTTGTGTCCCAGGTAGCCGATCGCACCGCAGTAGACACCACGCTCGGTCGGCTCGAGTTCGTCGATGATCTCCATTGCCCGGATCTTCGGCGCGCCCGTGATCGATCCGCCGGGAAAGCATGCGCGCAGCAGGTCAACCGCATCCGTTTCTTCAGGCAACCGTCCGATGACGGTCGAAACCAGATGATGCACGGTGGGGTACTGCTCGAGCTCGAACAACTCCGTCACGCCCACAGAGCCGATCTCACAAACTCGACCCAGATCGTTTCGCAGGAGATCGACGATCATCACGTTTTCGGCGCGGTCCTTCGTGCTCCCCTTCAACTCCTGAGCCAACTCGCGGTCCAGGAGCGATGTTGCACCCCGCGGTCGGGTGCCCTTGATCGGACGGGTCTCCACCTTGCGGTTCTCCACTTTGAGAAACTGCTCGGGTGACGCGCTCAGCACCTGCAACTCGGGGTAGTGAAGATACGCGGCGAACGGCGCTGGATTGATCTTGCGTAGAATGCAGTAAAGCTCCCACGTGTCGCAGGGCAGCGGGATGTCAAAGCGCTGAGTGAGGTTGACCTGGTACGCATCCCCGGCGGCGATATACTCCTTGACTTTCTGTACCGCGCCCAGGTAAGCGGCGCGGGAAAAGCTCGCGTGCCAAGACAGAGACTGGCTGGCGCTCTCGACGGACAGATCGATCTCTGCCACCGGAGTGAAGACGGGCGACGTCTGAACAACGGGTGCTCGACGGTGTGAGCGGGACACTGTACCGAGCGAAGCAGCAAAAGCGCCAGATCGCGTGGTTGTGGAGAACTGAGCAGTGTATTCGGCGGAACGCTGATCGATTCTGCTGACTGCCCAGGCGAGCCGCTCGCGAGCCTGCCGTAGATCGCCCTCGGGACCGCCGTCGGCAACTAGCCAGGTGCGCCTGGTGAGATGGTCATGAGCGAGCACCCAATCGTACAGGCCGACATACAGATCGGGCAGTCCGAGGTCATCAACAGTGGTGTGGGGCAGTTTCTCCACGTGCCGACCGAGCCCATAGCCGAAGTAGCCGGCCCAGCCGCCCTGGAAGGGAGGCAGCTCGGGCAGCAACTGCAAGCGCCTCCGGTGCAAAAATCGCTGCAGCTCTCGGAAAGGATCGCCCGTCCCCGATCGGCTCCGAGCTCCCTCCTCCAGTTGAAACCGGTCGCCCTTGGCGCGGAGCACAGCAAGGGGTGCCGCGGTGATGTAGGAATACCGGCCAAGACGCTCTGGGGACATGCCACTGTCCAGAAAGAGACAGCAGGGTTGATCTAGAAAGGCCGGAAGGATCTCGGCGGGAGATAGACTCGTCTCGATCTCTTGGCAGAGTGGTAACATGTCAGAAGCCCTCCAACTGCGACGGAATCGGCGCAGTTGGATGCACGAAGATAGTCCTCCGAGCTATAACATACTGCTTGGCTGATTGTAGGGTTTTTCGGCTTCAGTTGTCAACTCTTTTGAGCGCCTTCGTCGCATCGACCAGACCGTAGCCAAAGAACCCGTCATAGCCGCGCGGGCCGAGATCGTCAGCCGATGCTTCCAGTCGGGCCGCTATCTGTTTGAGGCGCAACCCGTCTACTTCGACGGCCAGGAGTCCCGCTGCCGCCGCCACGTGGGGGGCGGCGAAGCTCGTTCCAGCCCCATGACCGTAGAGTGAGCCGGCTGGAGCCTTGGGGCTCGCGGAGCTGGTGATTAGATAGCTCCGATCAGAGCTGGCCGGATAGCCAGGTCCCAGGTCACCTCCGGGCCCCGCCAAGTCGATGACACCCCTACCGTAGCTGCTGTAGAAGGCGAGCTTGTCCTGCTTCGTGGTGGCCGAAACGCCAATCACCCCGTCCAGTTGGACCGGGATGTATCGATAGCGCGACTGGGCAGGATCCTGGAAATCGATCGCGTTATTCATCCCCGCCGCGACGAGTAGAACGCCTCGCTTCGTGGCGTGGTCCGCCGCACGCTGAAAGAGTCGCCAGAGCTTCTGTCCGTCCCGTGTCGTGAGGTCGACCGGCCCACCCAGGCTGAGGTTGGCCACCGTCACGCCATCTGCGGCCGATTGATAGATTGCCCGGAGAAGCCAGCTCCATTTACCGTTACCCTGGGCGTCCAGAACTTTGTAGTTCACGAGTCCCAGCCCGGGTCCTACGCCGACCACAGCGCCTCCACCCAGTGCGCCGGCTATTATGCCCGCCACAAAAGTGCCGTGGCCGTTGTAGTCGTTCTCGTCCTCGCCGGGCACAAACGATCGTCCGAACAGATAGTTTGGTGCGATATCCGGGTGGGCTGCATAGACGCCCGTGTCCATGACGGCGACCTTCGCCGAATGGTTGCCCTTTTCTATCGCCCACGCACCCTTTGGAGTGCCACCGACGCGCTTGATATTCCAGCCATCGGCGAGATAGTAGAAATCCGCGGCTTGCTGGCTGGAGGCTGTCGTGGCATCGATCGCCTGGATCCTGTCGTTCGGACCGAGCCAGTTGACCAATCGATCAGCAACGACCGATTGGACCTCTGCATTCCCCTGTGCTCGATTGGAGAACTGCCGATCCCGACTGGACGCCACCACCACCCCGATGTCGGGCAGCGTTTCCTTGAGTGTTCCCCCTGCGCGAAGCACGAGCGCCTCCGCATCGCCAGGGAGGGCCCCCCCAAAGTCGAGCAGGTACTCCCGCTCCATATCTCCGGTCCCGGCCATTGCGGCCCCGGGCACCAGGAGAACAGTCGACAGCAGTATCGCCAACAGAATATGCAGCGCTCGTCCCCTCATCGATGCAACCTCCGCCAAATCAATCGCCCGCCACCGTTCCCGAACGGAAAAAGGCTTACCTGCTGGGTAAGCCTTTGCTTCGCGATTCGATCGTGAACATACTGGACATGGGCCCTTTCTCCCGGATGAGCCAGCCGCAGTCCGCCTGTAACTCGGCCACGTTCATCATATCGGTAAGGTCCGGACTGTCAACTCCCCCAATTGGGCTAGTAGCAATGGGCGTTTCTGAACCAGTATCAACCACTGGGGTATCCGGTCTATTACTGTGACAACGGCAAGCCCCACCGATGAAATGCAACGCGGTGATTGGCAGAGTAGAAAAAACAAAAGGGAGGAGCTTTTCAATGGGACTGTGGAAGCGACTACTGACAGAGGAGACCGGGGCCGACGCGACCGAGTACGCCCTGCTGGCGGCATTGATCGCCGTCGCGCTGATTGTGGGCGCCACCACCCTCGGCGGATCGATCAACGGGATCTTCAATAAGCTCGGCGACAAGGTCAACACTCAGGCCGCTACCTTCTGATTCTTGTAGTTAGCTCGCTTTACTGCTTCGGTGAGGACAAGCACGCTATCGATGGCAGTAGGCTCATTAAACAACCGTTTATCGGTTCAGGAGGAATTATTTCGATGACACTGTGGAAGCGACTGCTAACGGAAGAGACCGGAGCCGATGCGACCGAGTATGCCCTTCTAGCGGCATTGATCGCAGTCGCACTCATCGTGGGCGCCACCACCCTCGGTGGGTCGATCAACGGGATCTTCAGCAAGCTTGGCGGCAAGATCGACACCGTACAGGTCAACTAGTTGCGAGCCATGGTATCGACGCGCGTCTGCCGCGCCGAGTGAAGAATGACGCAAGCGTCGAGATGGGTGCCCACTGGGTCGATCGGCTCGGTGGGCACCTGAGCGGAGGGAAGAACGTGGAAGTGGCACCCGCAGTGATCTTGACCATCGTTCTGTTGACGGCCGTGAACACGGACCTGAGGTTTCGCCGGATCCCGAACTGGCTGACCTTCTCGACAACGCTTCTGGGTCTGGCAATGGGCTTGCTGCTTTCGGGGTGGGGAGGCATGTTCCATTCTCTCCAGGGCGCGGGCATTGGGTTGGCCCTCATGCTGCTGCCGTTTGTCCTGGGCTGGACCGGCGCAGGAGACGTCAAGCTGATGATTGCCATCGGCGCAATGGAGGGACCATCGTTTGTCTTCTTGGTCTGCTTGTACGCTGCGCTCGTTGGCGGCGTGATCGCCCTTGTTGTCCTGCTGCGGCGGCGCAAGCTGCGTGCGGCTCTCACCTATCTCTTCTTCTTCTGGCGGTTGCCGGGCGATTATCGCAGCGGTCTCGCTGCGGGCAGCATCCCTTACGCTCCTGCCATCGCCGTCGGCGCGCTCGTTGCCCTGGCGCCAGCGCAGATGGTGCCGCTGTTCACCAACTGGACGCTTCTTTAGTGGTGGATCTACCAAGTCCCTTACGTTTTCGTAGCGGCGGACGGCTCTCGCCAGAGGCGAGTCGCCTTCGGAGACTGTCCGCCGGGGGGTGGGGTAGGGCGCGCCCCCGCCCCGCCTCTGGCGGACACGGCGGTCCGCCACAACGAATGTCGATTAGACTTGGCGGATGCACCATTTAGCGCTTGAGGAGAGGGTGGCGATGAGCTGGCGCGTATGGACTAGAGCGAAAGCGCTATTGAGTGGCCCTGGCAACCCCGGCGAGAAGGGCACAACTCTGGTGGAGTTCGCTCTACTCGCTCCCATGCTGGTCATTCTACTATCAGGAGTCCTCGAGTTTGGACGCGTGCTGGACGCTTGGATGATCGTCACCAACGCGGCTCGAGAGGGGGCGCGGTACGCCGCGCTTAGCGGCCGCAGCCCAAACCCGATGTATGCCAACGATATCCAATGGGCGACCTACAACTACCTGGTCAGCGGCTTGAGTGGGCGATCAGACATTGCTGTCCCTCCCCCCTCGGCCGTTGCGGTGACCGGGAACATTCCGTTCTGCTACCAGGCCGATCGAAGCCTCTGTCCAGCGCCTGCCGCTCCTGGGGCGCGCGTGACAGTGGCGGTGAGCTTGGACGTGCCGCTATATATCCCTTTGGTGGCAGACTTCTTTCCTCGTAACCCCATGTCGGTGCCTGGCGCGGTGACCGCGGAGGTGCAGTGAGCCATGTTCCGCAAAGACGAGAGGGGATTGGCCGCCACGGAACTGGCCCTCGTTCTTCCGCTCCTGCTTCTCATCCTCTTCGGGATCATAGAAGGTGGGCGGATATTCTCCGCCTGGCTGGAGATCACCAACGATGCACGAGAGGGTGCTCGCTATGGGGCTGTGCGCGCTGGCGACCCAGCCGCTACGCCGACACTTCTAGCTGACGTTCGGTCGTACGTGACGAAAAAAGCGGCTGGGCTCGTCGACACTGATCCGAGCAAGTTCAGCGTTATCGTGCAGCAACTGAACACTGGGACGCCGGATGCAAGCTTTTCTGTAGCGGTGAGCTACACGATGGACATCTACATGCCGCTTGTTCAGCAATTGCTGCCCAATCCGCTGCATCTATACGCCAAATCTGTCATGAGGGCAGAGTAGGAGATGCGGAGATGAATGTCTATGTGCCCATGATCGTCGGTTTCCTCCACCGGGAGCTTGGACAACGGGTTGAAATCACGATTGATTGGCGTTGTCAGGCTTCGCGCCCAGATGGCCAACGAACTTCCAGACTAAACGCGTCGTTCCGTAGGTCAACACCACACTGCAGTGATGGAGCAGTCAGACCGCCGCGGCAGACCGCCGCGGTTTCCGAAACCGCGGCGGTCTTCTCCGACAAGATGCCGCACTTGAGGAACCACGCACCGGATCTTCGCAACCAGCGCGGAGTTATCGCGCCCACAGTCGCGCTGCTCATGTTTGTGCTGCTGGGCTTTTCCGCGCTGGTGACCGACGTGGGGCTGGTGTACTCCGTTCGACGGCAAATGCAGAACGCGGTGGACATGGCTGCCCTGGCCGGTGCCAATCAGTTGCTGACGGATGCCTTGACCTTTGAGAGTCTCAGCATGCGACAAGCGATTACCGACAACGCGGCCGGCGTTGCCACAGCCAACGGTATCGCCACCGGCGAGCTGGAGCCTCTGGTTTTCTCCTACAGGAATCTGAGCGCGCGCCTGAATCCGACTATCACCGTTGCAGCGCATCGTGATGTCAACTTGCTGTTTGCGTCCGTGCTCGGGTTCAGCTCGCAGCGAGTCCGGGTGGAGGCCACGTCGGTGATTGGCCGGCTGAGGCCGTTCGGCCTCTGGCCATGGGGCGTGACACAAGATAGCCTAGTTTACAACCAGGAGCTATCACTGAAGGTCGGCGCCAGGCAAAATGCGACCGGCAATTTCATGGCACTGGATTTCGACAGAGAAGATCAGACCGGTGGGGCGAGGTCTTACCAGAAGTACATCCGGAACAAGTTTAACGGTGCTCCGCCGGCCCCGGTGCCGCCGAATACCTGGTCGGTCCCGACAGAAACCGGCAACATGGTTGGACCGACGCGCGATCCGGTGATGGACCTACTAGGTATGCCCGCCTGCACGTATGGCACAGACATTCGGTGTCCACGCATAGGGCTTGTGCCCGTCCTGCAGGCCATGACGTGGAACGAGGTAGCCGGCAAATCTGAGGTGGTTGTTGTCGACTTCGCGATATTCCGTCTAGACTCTTGGGATAACGGCGGCACTGGGCGTGGTAACGACACTGTGCGAGGGCAGTTCCTGACCTACGCCAAGGGCGTCGGTGGCGTCCAAGCCTTCGACACAGACCTTAGCGGACTGCTCGGTGCCAGATTGTTGCGCTGATTCATCGTCGAGACCGATCAGCCTCGCCCGGATTCGCACGGGCGAGGCGCGCCCATACTCGATGGGACGAGTTGACCACGGACTGACGAAAGGGGTTGAGGAACATGAAGTCACTGGGAGGAAAGCGCGTTCTCGTGCTGGCGCTGCTGGCAGCAGTGCTGACCTCGGCGTTTATGTGGAACTACATGCAGAAGGTGGGGCAAGGCACGAAGCCCATCCCGATGGCCTCCGTCTTGATTGCCACCCGAGATGTGCCAGTGCGGACTCGTTTCGCGGAGGATATGTTCGTCCGCCGAGACATTCCGGCGGCGGCGCGACATCCCAATGCGGCGACCAACCCGGACCAGATTGTGGACAAAGTAACCAAGCTGCCGATTAGTGCGGGTGAGCAACTCCTCAGCAACAAGTTCTTCATGGACAGGGCAGAGTCCGGCTTGGCCTTCATCGTTCCTCCTGGCAAGCGTGCCGTTTCCGTAGCGGTCAGTGAGGTGATTGGCTCCGGCGGATTGATTGTCCCTGGCGACCAGGTTGACGTGGTGGGAGTGTTCGACGACAAGGCCCTGGGACAGGACGCGGCGATGTTCGTATTGCAGAAGGTGGACGTTCTAGCCGTGGCTCAGCAATTGGAGGGGGAGGCCCCGCCTCCGTCGACCAGCGCAATAAGCCAGGCTACCCAGGGATTGAACCTCGGTGGGAAATCCCAGGCTACCCCGGTCGCCCAGATCGAGCCAAAGTCTCAGCCCACCGCGAAAACGGCTACCCTAGCCGTGGAGCCCAGCGAGGCCTTGCGCCTCATCATCGCAGAGGAGCGAGGGAAGATCCGATTAGTTCTGCGACCGGCCAAAGATCAAGCCACTGCAGATCTGCCACCGGTCTACCTCAGAGGACTGCGCCCCGCACCGGTCAGCTCCCAGCCAACGCCGGCTCCATCTGACGCCACCAGTAGTCTCAGCGCCCGAGCGGTTGGTGACGGTGGAGGAGTTGGACAATGATCACGGAAGCCACACGCGTTCTGATCGTGGACGACGCGGCACAAAACAGAGCATCTCTACAACGCCTGCTGGCTCAGGCTAGCTTCACAATCGCGGGCGAGGCTGCGCTGGGACCTGAGGCGGTTGCGGAGGTCAAAGAGGCCAAACCCGATGTCGTTCTGGTGGCCGTAGAGGACCCCGCGACTCGTGCTCTGCGCACCATCGAAACGCTCACCATGGCAGTGCCTGGCACACCCGTTGTAGCGGTCTCCTCCCTGAGTGAGCGCGAATACATGCGCCGCGCCATGCTGGCCGGGGCCCGGGACTACCTGGTCAAGCCCATCAGCGCGGAGGACCTGGAGACGTCTTTGCTGGCCCTGGTCGAGCTGGAACAGAAGCGCTCCTCTCTGGCCGAAGACGCCGTCGATACGGGGCGGACCGGCGAGATCGTCACGGTGCTCGGAGCCAAAGGAGGGATCGGGAGGACCACGATCGCGGCGAATTTGGCCGTGGCGCTGGCCATCGAAGGTAAGCACAAAGTAGCGCTGGTGGACCTGGACACGCAGTTGGGCGACGTGGCGCTACTGCTCGATATCGTACCGGAGAAGAGCCTGGGCGACGTGGTGTCACTGATCGACCGCCTGGACCCCGAGTTGATGCGAGGCTTTCTCAGTGTGCACAGCTCTGGGCTAAAAGTTCTCCCCGCGCCTCTCAGACTCGAGGATGGCGAGCGCATCACCAGCGCCCATGTGCGCCGTGTGCTCCAGGTGCTCAGCAGAACCTACGACTTCGTGGTGGTCGACACGCCCCGCGCCTTCCACGACAACACGGTGACCGCCCTGGACGTGTCTTCCCTGGTGATCGTCGTGACCACGCTGGACGTGGCTTGTCTGAAGAGCACCAAAGTGTGCTTGTCCATACTGAGATCCTGGCGTTACCCCACCGAGAAAGTCAAGCTGCTGATCAACCACGTGAACAACGTGAATGGCATCGGCAACGCCGAGGTGGAGAGCGCAGTAGATTACCCGATCTTCTGGCGCATTCCGAATGACACGACGACGATGACGAACTGCTCGCGCGCGGGCAAGCCGTTCGTGCAGACCCAGCCGGCAGCGGCTATCTCCCGAAATATGATCAGTCTCAGCTATTCAGTGGCGGGAGATCCTCCGCCGACCAAAGGCATCATGTCTCGACTGCGTGGGAAGTAGAGAGGAACTGTCATGTCATTGCTGTTGCAGCGCATCAAGGGGGATACTCCGACACCTACAACTCCCGCCATCGAGCCACCGAGCGAGATGGCGGTGGCCTACACAGAGGATGTCTCAGCACCACCCGACCCATTGGCCGATCTGAAGTTCCGCATACACGAGCGCCTGATCCGCGAGTTGGACCCAGCGAAGCTGGCGGGCAAGAATCGGCACGCGCTGCGGACCGACGTGGAGGAAGCAGCTCGCACACTCCTGGCCGGCGAGGACATCCCGATGGCACGCCAGGAGAAGGTCCGCTTGATCACCGAGATTGCGGATGAAGTGCTGGGTTTCGGTCCCTTGGAGCCACTTCTGGACGATCCGACCATCACCGAGATCATGGTGAATGGCCCCGCCCGTGTCTACTTTGAGCGCGAGGGCAAGCTCTTCCTGAGCGATCGCGTCTTCCGAGACGACGGTCACGTAATGCGGGTTATCGAGAAGATCGTCAGTCCGCTGGGCCGGCGGATCGACGACGGCAACCCCATGGTGGATGCTCGCCTGCCCGACGGCTCACGCGTCAACGCAGTGATTCCACCCCTCTCCATCGATGGGCCGGTGATCACTATCCGAAAGTTCGCACGCGATCCGTTGACCGTCGACGACATGATCAGCTTCGGCACCCTAACACCCGAGATGGTAGAGTTCCTGCGGGCCTGCGTCCAGGTCCGGCTGAACATCCTGGTCTCAGGCGGCACCGGCAGTGGCAAGACCACTTTGTTGAATGTGCTGTCCTCGTTCATTCCTAGCACAGAACGGATCGTGACGATTGAGGACCCCGCCGAGCTTCAGTTGCAGCAGAGGCATACGGTACGTCTGGAAACGCGACCGGCCAACGTCGAGGGGCGTGGTCTGATTGGCCAGCGTGAGTTGGTGCGAAACGCCCTGCGCATGCGGCCAGACCGCATCATAGTCGGCGAAGTGCGAGCCGGAGAAGCGTTCGATATGCTGCAAGCGATGAACACGGGGCACGACGGTTCTCTGACCACCGTGCATGCCAACTCTCCTCGTGACGCTCTCGCCCGCATCGAGAACATGGTCCTCATGTCCGGCTTGGAGTTGCCGGTGCGCGCCATCCGAGAGCAGGTCTCATCGGCTCTGCATGTGATACTGCAACTAGCGCGCCTGCCTGATGGCACACGGAAGGTCATCTATGTAACTGAGGTGGCCGGGATGGAAGGGCAGACGACAACGCTGCAGGATATTTTCGTCTTTCAGCAGATGGGCCTTGACAAGAACGGTCGGGTGATCGGCCACATGCGCGCGACAGGGCTGCGGCCGCGCTGCTATGATCGCCTTGAGCAGGCGGGAATTATCTTGCCGCCCAGCCTCTTTGTGACGGAAAGGGTGTGAGCGACCATGGACGCTGTTCTAATCGTCGGCGCAACCTTCATGACGGTTTTTCTGCTGGTCATGGCGCTGGGTGGAGCATTGTCCCAGGAGCGACGGCTGATCCCACGGCGCATGGCAGCTTATGGAGTGCACGACACGACGGAGGCGGTCCAACTGGACAGCGGTGGTGGGTCGGTGCTCCGCCAGAAGAAGCTCAGCTCTATCGACGTCCTCGATCGTTTGCTGGCGCGGCGAGACTTCGCGGAGGAGCTTGCCGCCGAGCTGGCACGCGCCAATCTGCCATTGCGGGTAGGAGAATACCTGCTCATTCGATGGCTCAGCGCCCTGCTGCTGCTGGCGGCCGGGACACTAGTCACGGGGAATATCCTGATCGGATTGGCCGCGGCGGTGGTGGGCTATTTGGTGCCAAAGCTGTACGTCAATCGGGCGGAGCAGAAACGGCTTCGCGAGTTCAACGATCAGTTAGTTGACGGCATCACCTTGGTCTCGAACTCGCTGAAATCCGGATATAGTTTCCTGCAGGGTATGGAAGCCGTGACCAAGGACATGACGCCGCCCATCGCTCAGGAGTTCGGCATCGCGCTGCAGGAGATGTACGTTGGTGCACGGGCAGAGGAGGCGCTGACGAACCTCACCAAGCGGGTGCGGAGCGACGACCTGGATCTGTTGGCGACATCTATGATCATCCAACGCACGGTCGGTGGCAACCTGTCCGAGATTCTGGATAACATTGCGTATACCATTCGGGAGCGGCTACGCATCCAGCGGGATCTGCGGACGCTGACGGCCCAGGAGCGCATGTCGGGTTGGGTCATCGGAGCGATGCCGGTAGTGCTCATCGGCCTCATCTCCGTACTGAACCGACAATACGTGGGCATGCTATTCTCGACGACCGCGGGAAACATCATGCTGGGAGCGGCTGTCGTGCTTGAGTTGATAGGCTTCTGGATGATCAAACGCATCGTTGCGATCGAAGTCTAGAGGAGGAGTATCGCATGCCATTGCTCATCACTGTTCTGAGCTCCGTGACGATATTCCTACTGGTTCTGGCCCTCTTCCCGCCCAAGGAGGACTTGCTGCACCGGCGTCTCAAGTCCTACAGCCATCATCTGCCGCAGGGTACTCGGCCGCCGCTCTCGCTACCTTTTTCGTCGCGCGTGGTTAACCCCATTCTCCTGAAACTGGCGGGCGTAGTGGCTCGCGTGGCGCCCAAGAACATGCAGCAGACGGCACGGGCCGAGCTGGAAATGGCTGCTAGCACAGTCAGCCCAAACACATTCGTCACGGTCCAACTCGCTGGCGTGATTCTCCTGCCTTCGTTATATGCGGTGCCCATGCTGCTGAATAACCGTCCCTGGACGATGGTGAACATCTTGATTGTGCTCGTCCTGACGTTGATTGGTTGGCGAGGACCGAAGAGTTGGCTGAGGTCGAAAGCGGAGGGCCGTCGCAAACGCATCGAGCGCGCTTTGCCCGATGCGCTGGACCTCATCGTGGTCTCCATGGAGGCCGGTCTCTCCTTCGATGCGGGGCTCTCCAAGGTGGTCGAGAAAACGAAAGGCCCGCTGCGCGATGAGTTTAATCGCGTGCTCCAGGAGGTCAGCCTGGGCAAGCTGCGACGCGAGGCACTGCGGGGCCTGGGCCAGCGCTGTCGCGTTCCCGATCTGATGTCCTTTGTCAACTCCATGGTCCAGGCTGACCAGATGGGACTCAGTATCGGTCAGGTGCTGCGGACACAGGCGGATGAGGCCCGCCTGAAGCGACGGCAACGTGCGGAGGAGACGGCCATGAAGGCCCCCGTGAAGATGCTCCTTCCTCTGTTGATGTGTATATTTCCGGCCATGATGATCGTGCTTCTCGGTCCGGCGGCCATGGCCATCTACGATAACGTCATCAAAACGATGCAACAGTGAAAGTGACACAGCGAGACACAAGGGAGGTGCGGGATCATGCTGGTCACGCCCTGGATCGCGATATTCTGCATCCTATTGCTGCTAGTCCTGGCAATTACGTACCTGCGCCGGCGCGGAAACATGACCATCTCGTTTCGGTTTCTGGGGCGAATCATGGTCAGTAACGGACGACCGAAATCCTGCCCGCACATCGGGTTGGCGGACGATCCGTTCACTCACCGGGACCGGCCGAACGAGGATCATCGCTGCTATCTGTGGATGCAGCGGGACCGGATCGACATGTCCCATCAGAAAGGCTTCTGCCTAAGCGTTGCCCATCAGTTCTGCCCCTGGCTGACCATTGGCTCGGGGGAAGGCGGTAGTGTGGCCAGGCGGTTCAAGCTGGATGGCTTTGGGGCTGCGCTCGGACCGGTGGTCGGGACGGTCTTCTATAGAGTGGGCAGACGCGGCGTGGCCGGGCTGGACTGGGGCAGGGCTGGCCTTCGGCATGTGGGAGTCTTGCTGGCAGAAAACCTGCCGATCCTGCGGTCTGGGGTTCTGATACTGGCCCAGCACCTTGCAGCCGGAGCGATAGCGGCTCTTCTCTGGATCAAGCCCAGAATCGCCGTGGCGGCTGTCTTCGTCGTGCGGAGAATGCGCTCCGGCTGGCGATCAGCCAGGATATCTGATGCTGCTTCAGCAGCGGTTGAATCCGCGCTCTCACGCAGTCAATCGGTGGAGTCTGCAGCTCCGCCGTCCACACGGAAAGTTGTTGATTCAGTAGCGGCGCTTTCGACTGATCAGCAGACAGAGGAAGTAATGGTAGATACAACTTCTGTCGCTAGCTCGATGCCGCCTGCGGGCGCGCCCGGACCGAACGCCGTCGACGCGGAGCGTTTGATGGCGGACGGCAAGCTGGCTGGGATGGCCGGCAATCGCAAGACGGCCTACGCCTACTTCTCGCTGGCGGCCGAGTTGGATCCGGAGAACGACGAGGTCTGGGTGTGGAAGGCGGCTATGGCCGACAAGGCAGAGGAAAAGCAACTCTGCCTCGAGAAGGCTCTGGCCCTGAATCCAGCCAACAGCCGGGCGCGGGTTAGCATGGGCCAATTGACACAGATGGCCGTGGGACAGGCGGCGGCGTTCGAGATAAGCGAGCAGCTCGTACAAGTTGTGGCTTCTGCCCCAGTTGCTGAAGAGCAGCGCCCGGACCATGCTCAACCGACAGCGTTGGTGAACGGAAATCCTCTGGAGCTGGGGCTCCTGGCTTTGGAGCGTGGAGACGAGGAGGCAGCATATCGTCTGTTCACACGCGCAACAGAGCTGGATCCCGGAAGTGAGAAGGCCTGGTTCTGGCGGGCTAAGACAGCCACGGGTTTGGCAGAGCTGGTCTCCTGCCTGGAGCGCGCTCTCGCCATAAACCCGAACAACCAGAAGGTCAAATCTAACCTGGTCTGGGCTCTAGAGCGCCTGGAGCGTGAGCAGCAGCGGCGCCGCTTCGCCCAGCCACGCGGGGCTGAGACGGCTCCGGCTGAAAATGTCTCCCAGCGAAGCGGCAAGTCTATGCCCTCCCAGGACAGTGCGGCTCGCCAGAAGCAGACACGGGGCGGTTTTCTACACTGGATCGCCGGGCTAGCCAGCCTGTTGCTTGCTTTCTACTGGTTGTGGGGCGCTCTGCTACCAACAGTGGGTTTGCCTCCTCTACCCAAGGCAGATGTGCTCGCGGGGGTGCTACCTACCTTCACTTTCTCGGGTGCGCAGTTATACCCGGGCTTCGAGGTTGTGCCGGGGTATAATCTTCTGGATGCGGTTCCGTTCGCCATAGGCTTTCTCTTCGTCTTTGTGGCGCGCGGACTTTTCCAACGCGAGCGATGGGCGTTGGTATGGGGAATCTTGCTGGCGATCGTCACGATAGGCTCCGCGATGCGTTTCGTGGGCAACCCTTCAGCAATCATGGTTGGCGCGATCCTATGCACGACTCTGGCGGCCGGGGCTGTTGTTGGACGCAAAGAGTTGGCGCCCAGTAGATAGCCATACGAAGAGGATCGAGGAAACCCATGCGATCACGGACTTTGCCCACAGCGATCAACCATGGAGAGCATTTAGCTCCAACCAATGTGGCCGTCGCCCGCATGAGCCTTTTTTCCAGGGCGGGCGTGCAATCGATACTAGTCTTGCTGGCACCGATGGTCCTTCTTGTCCTCTTCAAGCAGCTCTTCGCCCAAACGGATCCCGACTACTGGTGGCACCTGCGAACCGGACAGTACGTATTTGAAACGGGCACCGTGCCGCACGTAGATATCTACTCGTTCACGGCCGCAGGAAGACCCTGGATTGCTCACGAATGGCTAACAGAGCTGTTGTTCTACCTGGTACAGCGGCAGTTGGGATATGTCGGCAATGTCGTATTGTTTGGGATCCTGAGCGTATTAACATGGCTTGTCGTCTACCTCACCTGCCGACGGCAGGGGTTGGGGGAGCTAGGCGCCGCTATGCTAATGGCCTGGGGCTATGCGATGGCAATGGGATCGACGAACGTGAGGCCGCAGGCGCTCACCGCACTGCTGCTGGCGATTGTCGTGCTGCTGATCACGTATTATCGGCAACGGAGGGATTCCAGGGCGCTCTTTCCGCTCCCTCTGCTGATGGCGCTCTGGGTGAACCTGCACGCCGGCTATGTGGCCGGTCTTCTAATCCTCGGGCTCACCGTCGCGGGGGAAGCACTAGCGCTGGCGCTGCGGCGACCTGCGGCGCCGCTGAGACCGCTGATCCTGGCTACTGGCCTATCGGCCGCAGCCACCTTGCTGAACCCGAACGGTATCGACGCCTGGCTTTATCCCTTCACGTATGCAGGCGCTAGCAACGCTTCGATGCAGTACATCGTCGAGTGGCAATCGCCCAACTTCCACCTTCTATTGCCCCTGGTATTCGCTGCCAGCCTGCTGATGGCGGTGGTTCTGGGAGTGGGACGGCGACCTCTGGGGCTGGTGGACATGCTCTGGGTGCTTGCTTTCGGTTTGATGGCGCTGCAATCGACTCGTCACATTCCGCTTTACGCCGTTGTCGTGATACCGCTGCTGGCCGCTCGCCTCCAAGCCGAGCTCCCGCAACTGCGTCATTCTTTGCCAGCGGGGCGACACTCGGTCGCGCTGGGGGGGATCTGGCTGGCGGTGATTGCCGTCGTGCTCGGCACATTCATGAGTGCAGACCAGCGATCATTAATGCAGCTTAGCAAGGAGCCCAGCGCAGCAACTTATCCGGTCGGAGCGGTGGCTTACCTGCAAACACACGATCTGCAAGGCAACCTGTTCAACTACTACGGTTGGGGCGGCTACCTCGTTTATCAGCTACACCCACAGCATCTGGTGTTTATCGATGGACGCGCTGATGTCTACGGCGATGCCCTGGTCGAGAAATACGTGGCAGTGGATCGACTGGAGCCGGGCTGGCGCCAGGTACTGGATCGAGATGACATACGTCTGGTGCTGGTCGAAAAGGAAAGTGCTCTGGCTGCGGTTCTCGCCAACGACGGGTCCTGGCGAGAGGCCTACACGGGTGAAGTGGAGAAGCTGTTCGTTCGCTGGGACTCTGGAGAAGATGCTCAACCTGGCCGCTAGCCTCGGTACCTTCTTTGTCCAGAAGCTCGTGAACACGTCCGAGGAGAGCGATCGGACTGAACGGTTTGGAGAAGTAGCCGTCGGCTCCGACTTGCTTGCCCATGGCACGGTCAGCTTCGCTCCCTTTGGCCGTCAATATCAGGATCGAGATGCGTGATGTCTCCGGATCGTTCTTGAGGGCCCGACATACCTGGAACCCGTCGATACCCGGCATCATGATATCCAGCAGGACAAGGTCGGGCCGCGTCTCTTGGGCCAACCTGAGGGCTTCTTCACCGTCCGTGGCGTAGACGAGGTCGAATTCATCCTCTCCCAGCGTCACGCCCACAAGCCGGCGTACTACTTCCTGATCGTCGGCCAGGAGTATTCTCTTCTTGGCTACAGCCATGCCGCCTCCAACGCAAAGAACTGGGATGCGCGCTCAAGGTAACCGATCGCCTCGCACCGTCGCAATAAGATAATCGACCCACGGACTCTTGTTCTCTAGTGCTGCGTGACCGATGAACTCATGCGTATCCGCCGGATCCGACCGATCGGTCCGATCGGACCGATCGGTCGGATCCGCACGTTTCCTCTTGTCAGACCACGAGCAACGCAGCACTAGCTCCGCAACGTGGCGCCGAGCTCTCGCTGCAAATGATTCACGATCTGTTGCTGGATCTCATCCGCTTCCCGGTCGGTTAAGGTGCGGTCTGGCGCCTGGATGGTGAGCGAGTAGGCCAACGACTTCTTGCCCGGTGGGATCGGATCCCCCTCATACACGTCGAACAACCGCAAGTTTCGCACGGCCGCTGACTGTTGAATCACCTCACGCACCCGCTCCGCCGGGATGTCGGCAGCGATCACCACGGCCAACGCACGTTCTACGCCGGGGAAGCGCGGCAGAGCCTGATACTCCAGCCGCTCCCGCGAACACGTCAGGAGTGTTGGCAGATCAATCTCGAACAGGAACACGTGCGGCCTAGTGAAATCGAAGCGTTCCCTAACCAGGGGGTGTATCTCTCCACAAACGCCCACGGTCGTGCCGGCAACGACGATGTCAGCACCCTTGCCCGGGTGCAGCCAGGGATCGGCGCTGCGGCGAAACTCCACCGGATAGCGCAGACGGCCGAGCAACTCAGTCACGACGCCCTTGGCGTCGTAGAAATCCATCTCCTCGGCCGGCATGTCCCAGTTGCGCAGGGACCGCAGTCCGGTCAAAACGCCGGCAAGCACCTTGCGCTCATCGGGCAGATCCTCGGGCCGCGGCAGGTATACCCGCCCGATCTCGAAGATCTTGAGCGACTCGACGTCTCGCCGCTCATTGGCCGCCAGTGCAGCGAGCACACTGGGGCGCATGCTGGTGCGTAGGTACTCCTTCTCGGGTGACATGGGATTGGCTAGCTGGATTGCTTCCGTGGTCCTGCCGTCGCCCTCGGAGTGCACCATCTCGATCATCGTCTTGCTCACCAGTGAGTAGGTGATAATCTCCTGCATTCCGGCTGCGACGAGGATGCCCTTGGATTCCACCTCCAGCGCCCTGAGCGGATCGCTGATCAACTCGGGGACGCGGCCGCTCAGCATGGTCATGGGCAGGTTGTCATAGCCGATGATGCGTGCGATCTCCTCTATGACGTCGTAAGTGGTAGTGACGTCCAACCGGTAGAAGGGCGGTTTCACCTCGATCACGGTATCTTCCGCGGACCCCGCCTCAGAAGCGCGCACTCGACAGTCGAACTCCAGGGCTTCGAGGGGTTCCAGAATGTCCGGGATCGCCAGAGAGGCGCCCAGGATGCGCTTCACTTCCCGCGGCGTGAGCTCGATCACCGGGTAGACGCGCGGGACCGGGTAGACGTCGATGAGGCCTTGCGCAGATGTGGCGTTCGCGAACTGAATCATCAGTTGCGTGGCCCGGCGCGTTCCTAGCGCTGTTAGATCTGGGCTGATACCCTTCTCGAAGCGTAGCGAGGCTTCGGTGCGAAGACGCAGAGCTTGCGAAGTGCGTCGGATGCTCTTGGGGTCGAAGTTCGCGCTCTCCAAGAGGATATTGGCGGTCGTCTCACTGACCTCGGTATCGCCTCCGCCCATAACTCCGGCCACGGCCACCGCGCGTTCCGCGTCGGCGATGACCAGGCTATCCGGCGACAGATGCCGTTCGGTCCCGTCGAGCGTGGTCATCGTCTCACCCGCCCGCGCCCGGCGCACCACGATGCGCTTTTCACAGAGCTTATCGTGGTCGAAGGCGTGCAGGGGCTGTCCCAGCTCCAGCATGACGTAATTCGTTATGTCAACGATGTTGTTGATCGGTCGCATGCCCGAGGCGATCAGGCGCTCCTGCATCCAGGCCGGTGATGGCCCGATTTTCACGCCCCGGATGAGCGTGGCTGTGTAGCGCGGACAGAGATCGGGGTCCAGCACGTCCACGCGTGCTAGCTCTTCGATCGCGGGTCCCTGCTCGGCATAGCCGAGATCGGGGCTCTTGACCGGGCGGCGGCTAATGGCTCCCGCTTCATGAGCGATGCCTAGGACGGAGAGACAATCAGGCCGATTCGGGGTCAGCTCAACGTCGAGAATGACGTCACCGAGAATCTCGCTAAGAGGAGCGCCGACAGGGAGATCGGCGGGCAGGACCATGATGCCGGTATGGTCTTCCGATAGCCCGAGCTCGCGCTGGGAGCATAGTACGCCTTCCGATTTGACACCACGCAACGTGGTGGGACGCACTTTCTTGAGCTCTCCCGTCTCGGCATCGCGGACACTTGCGCCCTGTTGGGCGTAGGGCACCAAGTCACCGGCACGAATGTTGGGCGCGCCCGTGACGACGGTCGCCTCGCGCTCCCCGAGCCCTAGCACAGCCAGTTGCAGTCGGTCAGCGTTCGGATGCGGAAGCACCCTCTCGATGCGCGCGACTGAAATGCCCTGCCACTGGCTGCCGATGGTTTGGATATCGGCGACCTCCAGCCCGACCATGGTCAGCCGATGGGCCAGCTCTTCCGGCGGGAGCGCCACCTCCACGTACTCGCGGAGCCACTTGAGGGATATCTTCATACCATTATTCTCCTCGGGGCGCCAAAGCGACGTGCCTCTGCCACTCCGTAGGGGCGCGATTCATCGCGCCCAAACAGCGGCACCCCTACGACAAAGCTGCTTTGCTCATCCCGCGCGACTGGGCGTCATGAATGCCGCCCCTACGGTACCTGGCGCTACGGGAACTGGCGCAAGAATCGCAGGTCGTTGGCGTAGAAAAGCCGGATGTCGTCGATGCCGTACTTGAGCATGGCGATACGCTCCGGCCCGAGTCCGAACGCGAATCCGGAGTAGCGGTCCGGATCGTAACCCACGCCGCGCAGCACGTTGGGGTGCACCATCCCGGCGCCAAGTATCTCGATCCAGCCGGTTCCTTTGCACAGCCGACATCCGGTGCCGCGGCAGGCAAAACAGTCTATGGCCATCTCGACCCCTGGCTCGACGAACGGGAAGTAGTCGACCCGGAAGCGGACGCGTCTCTCTTCACCAAAAAGACGCTTGGCCAACTCGTAGAGCGTCCCTTTGAGATCGGCCAGGGTGATGCCCTCGTCGACGGCCAGCCCCTCGACCTGATAGAACATACTCTCGTGGGACGGATCGATGGCCTCGTAACGGTAGACCTTCCCCGGTACGATTACTCTCACAGGCGGCTTGGTCTTCTCCATCGTGCGGACCTGCATCGGCGACGTATGGGTTCTCAGCAGCATCGGCCGGCGGCCGTGTTCCCCCTCCGGCGTGATCCACAGCGTATCCCACATGTCGCGGGCAGGGTGGTCCTCCGGGATGTTCAAGGCCTGGAAGTTATAGTAGTCCCACTCCACCTCGGGACCTTCGACGATCTGGAAGCCCATCGGGACCAGTGCGGCGAAGATCTCATCCAGGATCTGCGTGGTGGGGTGGCGGCGTCCTAACTCTACAGGGCGGCCGGGCAACGTTATGTCGATCTGCTCATGTTGGAGCGAGAGGCGCAAGGCCGCTTCGCGCAGGGCCAGCCGCTTGTCCTCGAAGGCCGTCTGCAGAGCCTCCTTCACGTCGTTGATCACGGCCCCCGCGGCAGGACGGTCTGCTGGCGGTAGCGCGCCGATACCACGTACAACCCTGGTCAGGGCGCCCTTCTTCCCCAGGTAGGTTACTCGCCAATCCTCTAGCTGGGGCTCCTGACCGATCTCGGCCAACTCGCGCAATGCTTCTGCTTTCAGGTCCTGAATCTCACCTAGCACTCGCTTTTCTCCTGCTCTGTGAGAGCATCTATGATGTTTGACGTGTGTTCTGAGGCCGACTGAGCGCCACTACGTATGATGGTACGCCTGGCCGGCTTGGGTTCGTTGCCTGAAGGACTCGAACGCGATGATGCTCGCGGCCATCGCGGCGTTCAGCGACTCGACGTCGCCGTGCATTGGAATGGTGACAGCCCCCGCGGCGATCTTCCGCGCGTAGTCGGTCGCCCCGGCCGCCTCGCCTCCGATGATTAGTCCCGACGGTCGTGTCCAATCGACTGCCCAGCATGGACATCCTCCGCGTGGTAGGGCAACCAGTAGCGACCTGCCGCGTGTCAAATCCTCGACGGCCCGCCACGGCTGGTCCGGATAGAGGCCGATGCGGAAATGGGCGCCCATGCCCGCGCGCATTGCCTTGGGGCCGAAAACGTCGGCGGAACCCTCGGTTGTTACGACGGCACCCGCTCCTGCGGCCGCGGCCGAGCGGATAATGGTGCCGAGGTTGCCCGGATCCTGGAGCGCATCGACGATCAAAACCAGACCGTCTTCGATTGGCCGCTGAGGAGGATGTTTGACCGCTGCCACGATGCCCTGGGGTGTTGCCGTGTCACACGCGGCAGCCACGACGCGCTCATCGGCGGCGAAGGCGACACCGGACGGCAGCCGCTCCAGCATGGTCGCACCGATTGGGCTGGCTGTCATCCGGGTGGGGTCGTAGAGGATCATCTCAAACGTGGCCCCGGCCTGCAGGGCGTCCGACACGAGCCGGGTTCCTTCGATCAAGAAGCAACCCGACTCACGACGTCCCCGGCGCTCGTGAAGAGAGCGCAGGAAGCGAACCCGAGGGTTTGCAGTGCTGGTAATCACGGAGGTACCGGCCGCACTGTCGGGACGAGGACGCTGGGCGTCTACTGGACCGTTCCGCGGGCGAGCTCGACCAACTTCAGCATGCCATCGCCGTCGCTCACGGCCATTTCCGCCAGGCTCTTCCGATCGACCTCGATCCCTCCGCGCTTGAGACCAGCCATGAACTGGCTGTAGGTCAGCCCCAACGGACGAACGGCCGCGTTGATGCGGGCGATCCATAGCCGTCGGAATTCACCCTTCCGGTCTCTCCGGTCGCGGAACGAGTAGCTCAAGGCTTTGAGCATGGACTCGTGCGCTTTCCGGTAGTGATTATTGCGAGCCCCCTTGTGGCCCTTGGTCAGCTTCATGACCTTTTTGTGACGGTGATGCGCCGTCACGCCGCTCTTAACGCGCGACAATCAGTGCCTCCAGTCCAAATGGAATAAGACGGCAATAAGGCGGCCCACCCGGACCGCCTTATCTGAGCTGTTGAATCGTCGTCCCCGCGAAAGCGGGGATCCACAGTTTCTTTAGAAATACTGCAACAGTCCTTTGTCATTCTGAGCCGGAGCCGCAGCGCAGGCGAAGAATCCGTGCCCTTCGACCGTGCTCAGGGCAAGCTCCTCGGCGTGCGCGCCTCGGAATGACAGCTTCGACGAAGTACGGCTGTAATAATAATGCCCCGACCTGCTATAGGTGCGATGGCCTACTATAGTCCGTACGGTAGGCAGCGCCGTATGCGAGCCACGTCTCTTGAATCAACGGCGACCATTTCATCGAAGAGGCGCTTGACCCGAGCAGGCTTCTTTCGCCGCAGATGGCTCTTACCGCCTCTGGCACGCAGAAGCTTTCCTGTCCCGGTGATGTGGAAGCGCCGTGATGCTCCCTTATGGGTTTTTAACTTCGGCACCGGCTTCCTTTCTCTCCCTTGCTTCCTTGATGGCTTCCTTGTTGGCGTCCTTGGTAGCTTCCCGAGCTTCCTTGGCTTCCTTGGCTTCCTTGGCGACCTTTTCGACGGGGGCAAGAATCATGGTCATGTTCCGGCCTTCCATCGCGATAGCCTTCTCAATGGCGGCTCCGCTTTCGAGTCCAGCGAAGACTTTGCGCAGGAGAGCCTGACCTATCTCCGGATGAGCTAGCTCTCTCCCCCGAAACACTACGCTAACCTTGACCTTGTCGCCCTCCTGCAAGAAGCGATGCACGAGCCGTGTCTTGAACGCGACGTCGTGCTCATCTATCTTCGGGCGCAAGCGAACCTCTTTGAGGAGCGCGACCTTCTGGTGCCTCCGGGCCTCACGTTCCTTTCTGGTCTGCTCGTACTTGAACCTACCATAATCCAGCAGGCGACAGACCGGCGGCACTGCTGTCGGCGCCACCTCCACCAGATCCAGGTTGCGCTCTCGAGCCGTGCGCAACGCTTCGAACGTTGGCAGCACGCCGAGTTGCTCGCCGGTGTCGCTGATCAAGCGTACCTCACGAGCCCTTATCTGCTCATTTGTTCGCAGGTCTTTAGCTATGCTTTTCACCTCTCAGATAATGTGTCACTGACACGGCAAAGGCCCACGTGCTGGTCCTTTGCTCGTCGGCCTTGGCAAAACTATAGCACACCCGCCCGCATTAGTCAAACCGCGGCCGTCTCAGCCAAACCCGCAAGTGCCACGTGCCGACCATTGCTCTCCTGGAAACCGATCAAGGCCTCTCGAGCTCTGCGGGCACCTCCCGCTATTGCGCCAAGAAGGTCAGCCAATCGATCAGCCCGTTGAACAAGTTGTTGGCAGGGTTGGTTACGTTGGCACCTATCGCGAAGCTGCCGTCCGCGGGCGATATCTGATCGCCGGTGTAGAACTTATTGGCATCTGCCTTAAGTGACTGATCCGCGTCCGTGCAGTTGAGATAGCCCGACCAGTTCTCGCCGCTCCCCGATCCATCGGTCCCCTGATCGTCAACATAGATGTCCGCTGGCTGGAAGAACTGACCAGGTGTGCCGCCTGGTTTGTTCGTATTCCAAACGGCCCTTACTTGATACCAATGGTCGGACACGATCGGGCAACTGTTCTCAGAGCCGTTGGCTGCTCCCGTGTAGTTGGTAAGCACCGGTTTCCACGCGCTGCCGCCGTGAGCATCTGTGGGAAGTACCCAGAGTGCGATAGATGCCTCACCCGTGGGTGCGCTGTAGGAGCCGCCAGTCCAACTGTTGTTGCGCCAGACTGAGATCTGGTAGTTCCCGCCGCCATCCCTTGCCAGTATGCGCCTGATGTAGCTCGACGTTCCTGTCAGACCTGTCGGTTTGATGCGGGTCTCTATGGTCATGGCAGTGGTGGCCTGCAAACATGCGCTGTTGTTGCTGAACATGACGTACCGCCCGCTTCCATCGCCACCGCCGGAAACCGCGCTTCCAGTCAAGGTGCCTGAGCCATATACTCGCCCGGACAGAACGTTCTGGTCGTCAAACACGTAGCTGCTTCCAGGCGCTTCGTTCAGATTGAAGGTGACCTGCCCCGTGGGGCAGCCTGGAGCCATCTGAAGCGTCACTGGTGTTGTGCCGGCGGCATTGCCGTAGTTATCGAATATCGCGATACTCGCGGCCCCGAGGGTATCCACACCGAAATCGTTCGTATCGTCCAGCGCCGAGCTCAGCGTGAGCACAGCCGTGGAGCTTCCCGCGGTGTGAGTCACTGCGGTGATGGTGCGTCCGTTGTCCGTGTCCGTGAGTACGAAATCAGCGGGCACGAGCGCGCCGGATGATCCCGTGTTTGTATACACGCCTTCCGAAAACCCGACCGTCAGTTGGTCGGAGCCGATGACGCCTTCCACAGTGCTTACGTACGGCGCGGCCTGCGAATCGTAGGAGGAGAAATAGGCCGCGTTCTTGGTGACGTTCCAGACCTTCGCTTCATCGATCCTGCCAACGAAACGGTTCTGCCACGGAAAGCCACCGATCGAGAATTCCGAGGCGCACCACGTGCCGTTGTAGCAGATGCCCTGATTCCAGGGACTATTCTCAGAATACGCGAATATGGATGTCTCCCCGGACCCCGGCTGGACGAGATTGCCCGTGGATGCACTGGTTGTCACGTCCTCTCCGTTCACATAGATCCGTATTCTGCCGATAGAAGGATCGGATGGGTTTCTGTCAGGTCCATTCTTGTCAAAGGTGGCCGCCACGTGCGTCCATGCATTCAGCGGAATGACCACGGAGCTGTAGGCTCCCCGCTTCCCGCTGGCTCCACCCTGGGCAAAGCCGTTGTTGTCCGCCTGCATGATGAAGATCGCCCGAAGGCCGCCGTCGATCTTCTGAAGCGTGAAGGCGTAGCCACCGTCGTTGTAGCCGACGTGTTTCGTGAAGATACTGTACTCGTTCATAGTATCGTCGGTGGGATACACCCACGCTTCGAGCGAGGTGTTGTATTTCATCTCGGTGTATTTCCAGGTCCCGTGATAGCCCTCGTCGGTTGACCAGTAGGCATTGCGCGTACCGACCTGAACCAAGCTGTTGCCGCCTAGCTGCATTGCCTGGCCACTCTTGCCCGCCACGTAGGTTCCGTTCACGATCGAGGGGTACGTGGCGTCAGAAGGATACCACTTGCTGTGTAGGCGATATCCGCCGGAATCGTTGAGATTGTTTTCGAATCTCATATCCAGCACCAGGTCTTGATTGAAGGTCCTGGTGGAACTATCGCCGGTGCGTTTCTCCATCCCATGTATTGAGTTAGGCACGGGATTGTATCCAGGGAACCGTGTGTTGTTGCCGGCGTGACAACTGGCCGATCCACAGCCCATGCCCGCGTGCCAGTCGCTGTAGTAATAGTGGCAGGCGTTGCACGTGGTGTTCCAGCTAGTACTGCCGGGACTATCGTTGATAGTTGATCTGAGCTTCGCGCCGATACCCGAATCGTGCGTCAGGTGGCAGTCGGTGCAGCTCAGGACGAAGTTGGCGCCGGCTATCCTCTCCTGGTGGTTGTAGGCATTCCTGGAGAAGAGCTGGTCACCCTTGCCCCGCGTGATCACAGGCCAAACAGTCGCCTCGTCGCCGGTGCGATCGTCGCCATCCCAGCCTTCGGCCTGTCCACAGGCAAACCAGTCGGGGCAGGTGCCGCTACCGTTTGGCACGTTGGCTGAGTTCAGCCCGTGCGCCTCGTCACCGCCCCAGCTCATACCGCCGTGCGTCCCAAACTCGGCGGTTGAAGTGCCGTGGCAATCGAGGCAAAAGGTAGGGTACGCTGGCAACTGGGAGCCCGACAACGTATCCCCGTTTGGTGTACGATACGTGCCGCTCCCAGCAAAGGCCGTCATCTTCTCGGAAGCGGTGGCGCCCCACACGCTGGTGTTGTTGGTGAATAGCGACACCGGGCTCTTGTTCGGATCAGCCTGCGTATACATCCCTGTCACCACGTGCACGTTGTGACAAGATGTGCACTGAAGCGAGTAGGTTTTGCCGTTCTTGCCGAACGAAACGTTGAGCGCATGGCCACCGTGCGAGCCGTGGCACTGGGAGCACAGGTTCTCCCTGTTCGCTTTGGTCATAGCGACGTACGGGCCGGTCCCCCCGTGGACGTCGTGGCAGTCGCTGCAGAGCTTCGAGCCGTGGGCCGAGCTCTGATAGTCCGCGTAGGTGGTGTAGAACTGAGGACTGGACACGGCCCGGGTGCCAGGATCGTGGCACTGCTTGCAGTTGCTGTTGTTCGCGTTCTCATACCCGGACTTCATGCGCTTGGCGTCCACTCCCACGCTGATATGTTGCGTGGAGGAGTCGTGGCACTCAGTGCAGATCTGGCCGCCGCCGGGATTGCCCGTGGCCGCCGTGTCCTGCCACGACATGCGTGCGTAGGTGCTGGTCTTGCCATGCCCCGTCACGTTATAGCCAAAAGTGCTGTTGTCCCCGGCCTTGTTGGGGGCGGTCTGTCCTTTGACCACGGCCGGGGAAGCGTCGTGACAGCCCAGGCACCAGTCCTCCTTGCCTGGTTTCAGGACCCCGCTAGTGTAGGCGCCGTCGGTCCAGTTGGTCTTAGCCCCGATCGCCACGTTGTTCACACCATCGTAGGCGCCCCCAGGGCTGTGGCAGGAGTCGCACATGCTGGTTGCGCCCAGGCTGGTGGTACCGTCCGCAAAGTTCACCTGCCCGTTGAAATGCGTGTTGTCAGTGTATAGATGGCAGGAATCACAGGTGGCCAGATCCGGACCAAAAGAACTGGACATATGGGTTGCGTGACTGCCCGAGTCGGGCGGCTGCCCATGACAGCTAGTACACGCCCCACCGCTCATCTCACCATTCGTCACGTGGCATTGGGTACATACCGCCCGGTTGTTGGAGCTTAGCAAACGGGTGTTCGGGGGAGTAGCGGGCGCCCCTCCAGGCCAGGAGACCGCTTGGGCATACCCACTTGCGGTGGCGGCCGTGCCGTGAGCCACGTGGCAGCGAACGCAGAGCAAGCTGCTGGAGCCGGTAGCATGCCGATAGGCGAAGACCGCATCGCCCGAGTCATTGTGGCCGGAGCCTGAGCCAGCCAGATAGCGAGTGTGACACCGAGCGCACCATTGGCTGAGCTGGGACGTGGCATAGGTAGTGTTCCGATAGCTGCCGGTGGTGTAGCCGATAGTGTAGACCTTGGATGATTCGTCGGGCACCGATGCGCTGATCGTCGAGCCGGAGCCGGTGGGAATGGCTCGCAGGATGCGATAGTTGCCACCCCCATGCGGATCGTGGCAACTGGTGCATAGTAGATTGCCGGAGAGGATGCCGCCCACCCCCGATCCGACGGCGCCATTGCCCCAGAGCGTGCCGGCACTGCCGACATCGTGTTTCGAGGTAACGGCCAGGCTCCTCGGAGCGCCTGAGAGGTCGGGATCCATGACGGCATAGTCGAATCCGCCGCCGCGCAGACCCTGGCCGCTGGAGTAGACGCCCTGCACTACGTTGGTTGAGGCGCCCATTCCACCGTGGCAAGTCTGGCAAAGCGAGGTCGACTCAGTCAGGAGCAGACGCGAGCCGGCCGCCGTGTGCGTGCGATGGCAGGCGGCACACTTATCGGTCAGGGCGCCGTACCCACCGTGCGGACCGTTGTCGGACCATGCCCGCTGTGACAGCACCAGTATACTAACCACTGCCACCGAGATAGCCAAACAGATGCGCCATCTCCCGATACTCATGTCCATGCGCCTCTCCGAGCTTTCGCCCCACAACTGCTCATTCGCTTGCTAGTCTACTGTTCCCACGAGCCGATCTGACGACCCACGCTGTCCTGTTACCCTGGCGGAACGGCTCCGCGATGTGTATTCTCAGCGGTTTCGGCGATGATCCGGGCACTTGTACTCTCGCCAGACCACTTCCCCGGGACTACTCGTTGGGCGTCGCATCAGGACGACCAGCACGACGCAGCCCTGGGATCGTCATCACCCAGCCTTCACAATGAGTGCTGCCACAACTGCACCGTTCCGGGACCATTCCGCACTCCACTTGCATTTCGACAGGAATCCCGTACCGACGCGCGAACTCCGCGCGAAACTCGTCGGCTGTCATCGTCGTCGTATCATCTCTCGATATAGATCACCCTTCTGATTGCAACTATCTTTGCCGCAGACACCACTGCTAAGTAACTGCTGAACTGATGAGTATCCGTCGGATCGGACCGATCCGCACGTTTCCTCTTGTCAGATCAAGAGTAACACAGCACTACTGGTCCGGTTTACTTGTTGTGACACTGCTCGCAGACACCACGGCCGTTCAGCCGCAGCAGCGAGCTACGAGCGTTTCCGCTCACTGTCGTCCCGCCTCCAGGCCAGATAACGGAGCCGGAATAAGGCCCCATGTTCGCGGATGTGCCATGCGCCGTGTGGCAGGTCAGACAAGCCGGCGCGGGCGGCATGAAATAAGGGCCGTGTATATCGTGGCAGCTAGCGCAGCCTGTATCCTGACGGTTGAGCCCGTGCCGGAACGCAAACATGCTATCACCGGAATCGGTCGAGCCAGGGATCGTCCAGAGTGAGACGTCGTATCTGGTATGACACTGAGCACACCATGGGGTAATAGCGGCGTAGGCGTTGACGCTGGGAGAGCCCACAGATGCCCCGTGCTGTCCGAAGTAATTGACTGAGCCAATGGTGTACGTCTTGCTCGCCTCGTCGGGGATATCAACGCTCGCGCTCACCGTTGTTGCCCCGTTGGCAAACAGAGGAGTGTTGCCTGCGCTGCCGCCTTTCAAGATGCGGTAGGTAGGAGTCTGACCTGTGCCCGCGTTCCCATGAGGGTTGTGGCAAGAGGTGCACGATAGCTGGATCGACATCCCCGCCCCGGAGCCCATTTCGCCGTAGCCCCAGGCAGTGCCCGTGCTACCGTCGGTCAGATGCCAAGAGGTCGCGGCCACGGACGCGGCCGACCCATCCATATCCGTGTCCATCTTGGCGTTGACAAAGCCACCACCCCTCAAGCTGAGTCCCGTGGCTCGTGCCTCCCCATCGACGACGTCAGTGTCGGCACCGCCGGCGATGGTGCCGTGACACGTCACACAGAGGTCCGTGTTCGTGGCCGCCAGGAGCAGTTTCGGACCCAGGGACGTGTGCGCCCGATGGCAGCCTGCACAGGCGTCGGTCAGGGCACCATAGGCACCGTGGGGACCGTTGTCGGCGGAGGCAGGCGTGCCGGCCGGCAGAGTCATGTAAAACATTAGTCCAATTACGCCGCAGACTAGCAAAATGAGCTTGTTCATCGTCTTCGATCCTCCTGGTCGCGGAACAGGCGCGGGTCTACCTCCGCCTGGCTCTTGCCGCCTGACACGTGGTGCCGTCCCCTCATCCAGTATCAAGCTCTGCTCTGCCGGGTGCCATCGGATCCGGACTCACTCGTTGTGACAATCCTAGCACCGGCGGCCTGTAGCGTGACGTTCGTTTGGTCTCCGTTGACGCCCTTGCGTCCCTCCAGGGTGGGCCAGGCTCCTGGGAGGGCGCGTCGCCCCCCAGGAAACCTGCCAGGTGTGGTTCGCTACTTCCGGTGACAGACCTCACAGACACCGCGATTGTTCAGGCGCAGCAGAGCACTGTCTTCCGGTCCGCTGTATCCTGTCGCCGTCATCGAGGTGGTGGTCGCGTAGCCGGACATCTGTGCAGAGCTACCATGCGGTAGATGGCACGTTTGGCAAACCACGGTGTTGTTGGCCGAGCCGCTTGTGGCCAACGGCAGATAGTATCCGCTTAGGCTAGTTGTCTCCGGGTTAGGATTGCTGCCGTAGGGACTGGCATTGTAGGGCATGTCGACCCGATGGGTGAACGTACCAAGGTCAGCCGTGCTGCCCTGACCGACAGCGGTCTTGTGGTACGCGTCATGGCATGCCTTGCATACAATGCTCTGATCACCGGCCGCCCAGTACTCGTCCGTGTAGCTCTTGGTGGTCGAATCTGTCACGGTGACCGAGTAGCCGTTGATCGTCGTCTTGATGATGCGATAGTTGGTGGAACCATGCGGGTCGTGGCAGGACGCGCAGGTCAGATTGCCACCGCTCATGCTGGCAGTAGCTCCACGACTGGTCCCATTGCCCCAGGCTGCCGCTGTGCTGTTGCTCACATCGTGTGTCGAGGTCGCGCTCGTGGAAGTGCCCTGCTGGAGCTTATAGTAAGCGAAGCCGCCACCATTCAACGCACCGTTCGTCGTTCCGTAGGGCCCTCCCACCAGATATCCGTCCCACACATCCGTGTTTGCGCCATTGGTTGTAACGCCATGACATACCTGGCACAGCGCGGTAGTGGTGCTCGCGATGAGCAGCTTCGGACCAACAGCCGTGTGTGCACGATGGCAGCCCGCGCACGCGTCCGTCGTTGGACCGTAGTCGCCGTGAGGTCCCCCATTGGCGGAGAGACCGCCCACCAGAGCAAGTGCCCCGGTGACAGCCAAAGCCAAAGCCGCGATCAAGCGAAGTCTCATCTGTTTCACCTCCCCTTCCCGATTTCGTCGCTCAGTATCACTCTCCTCGTTTCCCCTGATTCACCTCCTCACCGACGCATGGATGGTCCAGAAACGGATTGTCTTCTCCTTGTCACCCACGGTAGGTGTTCCGCACGCCAACGACAAGCGGCCTTTCGTGACTTCCACGACGCTTGACCTATGGTGCTTCCTAACCCAGAAGCTGCGCCTTCTCCCTCTGCCCTACCTCCTGCTTCAGAACAGGTCGAGACCCGTTCGATATCCAACACGCCTCTCCGCGTGCCCGCTCAAACCATCCCCTATTGGGGTAAAGCGGTCTTGTGACAGTTTCGACACGTGCTTTCCAGGCGACCGATGTGCTCGCCCGGCATTGCGGGCGCTCCTTCGAGCGCGAAGACATGGCATCTCAGGCATGCCTCACGCCCGGCCACGGCGTGGGAAATATCCGGCGTGTTAACTTTGACAGCACTGTAGTCCACGCTGTGGCAGCCCTGGCAAGTTTCGTTCTTTCGCCCGAAATGGCTCGGCGGAACGGCAAACCGTCCGCCGCGGTGGCAGGCCAAGCAGTCAGTCTTGCCCTGCAGGTTGTGCATGATCTTCGGTGTGGCTCGTGATGGAGCCGCGGGCAACGGCGTAGCCAAAGGCGCCGGTGTAGAAGTCGGCCACGGTGTCCCCAGCGGGCCGCGCTGTGAGATCGAGGCTTGCGCTTGTGCTTGGCCCGGCGTGGTGACAAGCGACTTCGGCTGGACCTCGTCCCCATTCCATAGGTCCGTACATCCAACCGCTATCATGATTAGTCCCAGCGCCATGACCGCTATGCCCCTCGCACGAAGTCCTCGACCTCGCTCGGTCTGGACGGCCGACTCGGGCTCGGATGAAGACGGAGGGATACTTGCTCGCACCGTCAGTAAACCCATACCTGCACCCGATTGTTCGCCCGATCGGCCACATAGACTCGCCCGGTCGTGTCAATTGCGATGTCGTTCGGGTAGTTGAACTGACCGGATCCCACGCCCATGTCGCCGAAATCGAACAGACGCTTCGCCTGCTGATTCGCCACGTCGAAGACCTTCACCTTGTGGTCGACGGCGTCCACCACATGCAGGCGCTTTTCGGCGTCGAGCGCCATCCCGCGTGGGATGCTGAAGCCGCGAATGCTGCCGACCAAGTGCCCCTCGCCATCGACTACCTGGATGCGAGCGTTGTTGCTGTCGCTAATGAAGATGCGCCCGCTTGTGTCTGCCACAGCGGAATTGGGAAACCACAACTCGTCGCCCTCGCCCTGCCCCTGGCGGCCGTACTGCAGCGTCAGCGCACCACCTTGGTCAAGCTTGAGGATACGGTGCTGCTTTTCCGTGACTTCAGTCAGAATAAGATCGTCCCCGGCGAAACGGATGCCCAGCGGTGACCATCCCTCCGGAAAGGCCGGCTTGAGAGTACCCTTGTAGTTGCCGCCGGCATCATAGGTATCTACGCCGCGTCTGGCGCGATCCACCACATACACCATGCCTGTGCTCTGGACAGCGATGTATGCCGGCGCGCGCGCCGGGATCTGCGATCCGGGCGGCGCGAAACTGCTCAACTGGCCGCCGTTGCGATCAAACACCCGCACCATGCGTTGCCCACCGCTTTCCGCAACGTATATGCGGTCTCCACCTGGGGTAACCGCCACGCCGACAGGCTCCTGGGCGCCATAGATGGAGAACAGGTAACGTGGCTGGAACGCCGCCGAGACTGACATCGCGGGTGTCAGAAGACGAGTAACGGGCTGGCGTGTGAGCAGATAGTACCCCCAGAGGGCCAGGGAGCCCACGAGTACCAGCGAAAGCAGCGACACCGTGCCCAGGCGCATCCAATTGTGTTTTGGCGACCCCAGCGCTAGCGCGTTGGAGTCGGAGGACTCAGGCGCATGTGCCTCGATCATTGTTGTGGTACCTCTCTGTCGAGCCGGCCCAAAGCTTGCCGGGCGGCGATGTCGTTGGGATAGGCGTTGACGTATTTCTGCAGCGCCGAAATCGCCAGATCGCGCCTCTTCAACTTCTCGTAGACGAGCCCCAGTCCGAGATTGAGCCGAGGCGGATCGGACCCTTGGCGAGACAGCATCTCCAGCCGCTCAGCCGCCTCGTCGTACTTGCCCTGTCCGAAGCTGGCCATGGCTCGCGCGTAGTCCGCCTCCGGGTTCCTGCCCAGAGCAGCGTAGCTTGTCACTAGAGCCAGATACGCATCGCCAAAGGCTGGGTCATAGCGCAGACTTTCCTCGAGCTCCTTTATCGCGGCTTCGTGATCGTTCTGCTTCTGGTAGGCGATGCTCAGCCAGTAGCGCGCATCCGCGTCGCCGCGGTCGATGTCCAGGGCGCTCCTGAGGGTTTGAACAGCCTCCGAATACTGGCCGCGCTCAGCGTAGAGCCGCCCAAGCTCGAAGTAGACCCGTTCCAGACCGAGGTCCGCCTTGGCCATCGCGTTGTCCCGGTTCAACTCCACTACGCGCTCATAGCTGGCGATCGCTTTGGCGGCATCGCCCTGCTTCGCATACGCGCGGCCCAGGAGCACCAGCGCGCCCTGATGATCGGGCCTGATCTTGAGCACTTCGTTGGCTTGTTGGATCGCCGCGCCAGTCGCCCCGGTCTCGAGGTAATAGTCGCCCACGGCGGCGCGTAGCTCGGCGTCTTGAGGGTTCTGCATAATCATATCCTCCAGGTGCCGCGTTTCGCGCTCAACCAGCTTCTCGTCAGCATGGACATAGCGGTCGTAGTAGTAGTAGCCAGCGAATCCCAGAAGGGATATGACGACCAGTCCCGCTAGTATCCAGATCTCCGGGTATATGCCGCGCCTGAACATTGCTGTCGATGATTTCATACGTCCCCTTTCAGCAAGAAGAGGCTCCCGGCCACGGTTGATGGCTGCGGAAGCCCCCTCTGTCGCTGAGGTCGCCAGATTCGCCGCGTTGTCCACACCGGTTCACGTGAAGGCCCTCAGCTTCGACTTCACCACCTCAGACCCTTTTGCCTTCACTTATAGTATCTGTCGTGGTCGCCACAGCGAATAGTCGGCACCACCCTACTTCTGAAGACCCGGGATGGGGGGAGTCCCCCATCTTGCTCCGGGTGGTGCGTGACCGACGAGCTGACACGTATTCGACTTATGCGACTGATACGATTGATACGCAGTCTCTATCGGGTCTGGTGTGTCCGCCAGAGCATGCCTTTCTATTGGACTTGTGCCCAATTGGTTCATCCACCAAGTCCTTTGCGCTCTCGTAGTGGCGGACCGCCGTGTCCGCCATGGGCGGGGCGAGGGGGCGCGTCCCCCGCCCCGCCCATGGCGGACAGAGCCGTCCGCCACTACGGATGTCGATTAGAATTGGCGGATGCACCACTAATGCGTCGTTCCTCAAGTCCGGCGCGTTAGCGACGATTCGGTTCGTCTTCGAGCAAGCGCCAAGCCTCCCCCCAGGGCACATGCAATGTGCCCCTACGTGAGGCGCGATATAGGGGCACATTGCATGTGCCCTGGGGGCGGGGACGGAACTCAGACTCTCAAAGGCTACCGCACTTGAGGAACGGCACACCTAATCCTCGGGTGTCAGCAAGCCTTTGCGGAGGGCGTATTGAACCAAAGCGGCTCGGTTGCTGAGACCGAGCTTCCTCATGAGCTCTGCCTTGTGCTTCTCGACCGTCTTGGCGCTGAGCACGAGTCGATCGGCGATCTCCTGGTTGGTGTAGCCTTGAGCGGTGAGCAATAGGACCTCGTGCTGACGGCGGGTCAGATCGTCGTACCCCCTTTTCTCCTCCCCGGTCTCGACCCGCTCCACGTAATCCTGTACTAGCCGCTTGACCGCCGAGGGATAGAGAAAAGCATCACCATGAGACACCGTGCGGATCGCCTCGATCAGATCGGTGTGAGCGCCTCTCTTCAGAACATAGCCCTGGGCGCCGGCCTCGATCGCGTGGAACAGGAACTCCTCGCTCTCATGCATGGTCAGAACCAGGCATTTGGCGGCAAGCCCCTTTCGCGTTATGTGGCGAATGCACTCCAGTCCATTCATGCCGGGCAGGCTGATATCCATGACCACCACGTCAGGT
>SCTZ01000247.1 GCA_004297765.1 Chloroflexota bacterium
GCACGTCTATCGACATCGGCCATAGAAGATGCTACAGTGAAACTAACCCCAAGCGGCTGAGTACTGTTGACTGGAGGAGGCGACCAGAGGAGACCGAGGTCGGGCAGGGCGCCAGCCCGCGCGACGCGTAGGCTTCCTGAGGTCGCCGACCCGTGCAGACCGGTTGCTTGGGGCTTTTCTTGGCTCCGCTCTGACATCAGCCATGCCGACAGCTCGCCTGATCGATGTTTCGATGTGGACGCACGGTGGCCGATGTGTGATATAATTACGGTAGCAAGGGTATAGCCGGATAAGCGCCGCCTCTGTGGGCCCTCGGCAGGGAGCACTCCCGTCAAGCGCTCTTTCATTCGAGTGAGGGCAAGGATGCACCCTCCAAGGAGCTTAGCTGATAAGCTCCTTTTGCTTTCCGGGCCGACATAAACTATAATGTTTATGCCTGCGTATCCCCAAGACCAGCAGGTGAGGGAGAAAATGGACCATCGAGACTCCGACACCGGCAACGCATGGAGCGAGGAGCAACGCCTCGAGGAGGAGGTAGTGGCGACGCCAGTAGCCGAGGACATGGAGCAACTTTGGGCCAACCAGGTCCAGGAGTGCAGAAGCTTCCGCCGTGGCGACGTCGTGGATGGTGTCGTGGCGAGGGTGGACCGGGATGGCGTTCTGGTAGATATCGGCTCAAAGTCCGAGGGGCTCATCCCCGGCCACGAGCTGCAAGGTGAAAGCGCCGGTCTACTGAAGGTAGGCGACGAGGTACTGGTGTACGTCCTGCAGCCCGAGGATCACGAGGGCCGCGTCATCCTGTCGTTGGATCGAGCCAGGGCCGAGCGCGGCTGGCGTTCGCTTCAGCGCAATTTGGACGAGGGCGAAATCTTCGAAGCTCCGGTTATCGACTACAACAAGGGTGGTCTGATCGTCAGCATCGAAGGAGTGCGCGGCTTCGTCCCGAGTTCCCAGATCGCGAGCATTCGCTTCAGTAGCAGCGAGCAGACGCTCGACGAGAAGCTCGTTCAACTGAAAGGGCAGACGCTGAAGCTCAAGGTGGTCGAGCTCAATCGCAAGCGAAACCGCCTGATTCTCTCCGAGAAGCTGGCCGTGCAGGAATGGCGCAGCCAGATGAAGGAGAAGCTGCTGCAGGAGCTGCTGGCGGGCGAGACCCGCAGCGGGCGCGTCACTAGCATCTGCAACTTTGGGGCCTTCGTGGACCTGGGCGGCATCGACGGGCTGGTGCATCTGTCCGAATTGTCCTGGGAGCGCGTAAAGCATCCCAAAGACGTGGTCAAAGTCGGCGATGACGTCACGGTCGTGGTGCTGAGCATTGACCAGGAGAGCCAGCGTGTGGCGCTGAGCCTGAGAAAGGCGCAGCCAGAACCCTGGAGTATGGCGGTCGATCGCTATTATGTCGGTCAGTTGGTGACCGGTACCATAACCAAGCTCACTCCATTCGGCGCGTTCGCCCGGGTGGAGGAAGGCATCGAGGGGTTGATCCATATCTCGGAGCTCGACGAGCGCCGGATCGGTCATCCCAAAGAAGTCATCAAGGAGGGCGAGGTCCTTACCTTGCGAGTCGTGCGCTTCGAACCGGAGCGCCGACGGCTGGGCTTGAGCTTAAAGCAGGCATTGCAGGATGCTCCACAGGAGCAGCCTGACGTGGTGGGGGGGGATGCCCCTGGCATCGTCTACGTGAGTGAATCGAAGCAGAGCGACGAGGTGACCAGCAGCAGATCTAGCGAGCAGCCAGAGTTCGCGGTTGATCACGAAGAGGCGCCGCTCCCGAGCGAAGACGACCAGGTCGCGATCCAGGCAGGACAGCAGCAGCTGCCTAGCCTTCCTCCATCTCCGGACCCGGTAAGCTCGTCAGAAGAGTGATTCTCCTCACCTGGCGAGCGTGCAAAGGAAGCCCTGGCACAGATATTGCATCGGGATCGGAGTGAAGGCTAGTTTGGAGACGTGAGATGGCGGACAGATTTGATAAGTTCACCGAACGGGCGCGCAAAGTTCTCACTCTTGCTCAAGAGGAGGCTCAGCGCTTCAACCACAACTACATCGGAACGGAACATCTGCTGCTAGGACTTGTCCGCGAAGGCGATGGGGTGGCGGCGAGAGTTCTTGCAAACCTTGGTGTCGAGCTGAGCAAAGTGCGGTCCGCCGTGGAGTTCATCATCGGCCGTGGTGACCGCATGGTTCTGGGCGAGATCGGCTTGACACCCCGAGCGAAGAAGGTTATCGAGCTGGCCGTTGACGAGGCCCGCAGGCTCAATCACCATTACATTGGCACTGAACATCTTCTGCTCGGGCTGGTACGCGAGGGCGAGGGCATCGCCGCCGGCGTGCTCGAAAGCCTGGGCGTGAACCTGGACAAGGTTCGCTCGGAGACGATCCGGGTCCTGAGCCAGAGTTCCCCACACTTCCAATCGGAAACCCGAACCCCGAGCCGGACGCCAACCATCGATCAGTTGGGCATGGACCTGACGGCAGCGGCCCAGTCTGGCAAGCTAGACCCGGTGATCGGTCGGAGTAAGGAGATCGAGCGCGTTATCCAGGTCCTCAGTCGGCGCACCAAGAACAACCCGGCTTTGATCGGGGAGCCCGGCGTCGGCAAGACCGCCATTGCGGAGGGTCTCGCCCAGCGCATCATCGCGGGCGATGTCCCGGAGACGCTGCAAGGTAAGCGCTTGCTCACCCTGGACATCGGCGCCCTGGTGGCCGGGACCAAGTACCGCGGCGAGTTCGAGGAGCGCCTGAAGAAGATCATCGAGGAGATCCGCAACGCGGGCAACTGCGTGATGTTCATCGACGAGCTGCACACGCTGGTCGGCGCCGGAGCAGCGGAGGGCGCCGTCGACGCGGCCAATATTCTGAAGCCGTCCCTCTCACGGGGCGAGCTGCAGTGCATCGGGGCCACCACCCTGGACGAGTATCGCAAGTACATCGAGCGAGACGCGGCCCTGGAGCGGCGCTTCCAGCCGATCCTGGTGGAAGAGCCCACCATCGAGGAGACCGTCGATATCCTGCGCGGCATCAAGGAGCGCTATGAGACGCATCATCGCCTCAACATCACTGACGAGGCGCTGAAGGCCGCGGCCAACCTTTCCGCGCGGTACATCCCGGATCGCTTCCTGCCGGACAAGGCTATCGACCTGATGGACGAGGCCTCGGCGCGCGTGCGTCTGCAGAAGGCGGCCGCACCGCCCAGCATCAAGGACGCCACCAAGGCGCTCGAGTCCGTAATCAAGGAGAAAGAGGCCGCCATCGGCGCTCAGCAATACGAGTACGCAGCCGAGTTGCGCGATCGCGAGCTGAAGCTCAAGGAAAAGATCGAGAAGCTGCGCACGGGTTGGGAGGCCGACCAGAGCTCGGAGCGTCCCACCGTCACCGAAGAGGATATCGCTCAGGTGGTCAGCATGTGGACCGGCATCCCGGTGGCACGCATCGCCAGCGAGGAGTCAGCTCGTCTGCTGCAGATGGAAGACGCACTGCACCGCCGCGTGGTCGGCCAGGACGAGGCCATCGTCGCGATCTCCAAGGCCGTGCGCCGCGCACGCGCCGGACTCAAAGATCCCAAGCGTCCGATCGGCAGCTTTATCTTCCTGGGACCGACCGGTGTGGGCAAGACGGAGCTGGTGAAGGCGCTGGCGGAGTTCCTCTTCGGCAGCGAGGACTCGCTGATCAAGCTGGATATGTCGGAGTTCATGGAACGTCATGCCGTAGCCCGGCTGGTGGGAGCACCGCCAGGCTACATCGGCTACGAAGAGGGCGGTCAGCTAACCGAGGCCGTGCGACGCAAGTCCTACAGCGCGATTCTGCTCGATGAGATCGAGAAGGCCCATCCGGAGGTCTTCAACATGCTCCTCCAGATCCTGGAGGATGGACATCTCACCGATGCCAAGGGCCGCCGCGTGGACTTCCGCAACACGCTAATCGTCATGACCAGCAACGTGGGCGCCGAGTTGCTGAAGCGCGATACGAGCATCGGCTTCAGCACCAAGTCCGACGAGGCCAAAGAAGCCAAGCGCGGCTACGACAAAATGAAAGATAAGGTCATGGGTGAGCTGAAGAACACCTTCCGTCCGGAGTTCCTGAACCGGATCGATGCGACGGTGGTCTTCCACTCGCTGAGCAAGGAGCACATCCGGTCCATCGTGGATCTGATGTTGGCCAAGGTCCAGGAGCAACTGGCACCACACCAGATGAGCCTGGAGGTCTCCATGGAGGCCAAGGATTTCCTGGGAGAGAAGGGCTACGACCCGCAGTTCGGCGCCCGGCCGTTGCGGCGAGTCATCCAGAATATGGTGGAGGACCCGCTCTCCGAGGCGCTGCTGGAGGGTCGCTTCCGCGCTGGGGAGACCATCCTCCTGGATCTGGTGGACAACGAGTTGAAGATGCGCAGCATCGCGCTGGTTGAATCCACCAAGTAGGGGCGCGATTCATCGCGCCCAGTGTTCTGATTCGCTGATTGACGGGGGAGAGCTTGATGGGCTCTCCCCCGTTTGATTTGCCTCTTGAGCACAGGCGCGAAACTTGCGGTGCGGATAGACAGGAGGCGATCTGGTATGAAAGTTTCCAGTGAATATACGCGCAATCCGTGGGTCTGGGTTGGAATCGGCGGCACGCTGCTGCTGTCGGTTCTGGCTGTCCTCGGACGCTCTCGTCTGTCGCAACAGCCAGTCCTGAAATCCACGGGCCATCGCTTACGGATAGTCACTAAGGAGGCCACAAGCACGATGGATCGGGTGAGGGATGGGATAGCGAGGTTTGTCTCTACCGTCGTCTCGGTGACGTTATGGACCGCGGCTCTGGGCGGTGTGATCCTGTTGGTCTACGCCCCGCGGTCTAGCCAGAGGCACGAGTTGTGGGGGCGCGTCTCCTCATCGTATGAGCAGGCTCGGAGACTAGCGTCGGAAGCTCAACAGGCGGTCACCCACCTACAGAACAACCGAAGCTGATCCTGATCGACGGAGCAGGCTGGAGGATCCGCTCATTGAGGCGCTGTTGCCCCGGCGCCTCCGAGCGGGCTAGGTTATCTCTATCCGGGTGCTGAAACGTCTTGACATACTTTCCGAACACGACATATAATAGCCCGGAAAAAGCGCCGCCATGACAACTGCTTGAGAAGCGGCACGCAGTGGCATCTTCCGGCCGTCAACGTAGGGGGCGAATGCCGGAAGTAATCTTTGGCGAACGCGAGAACCTCGAACCAGCGCTCGCCCGTTTCGACATCAAGGTTCGACAGGATGGCGTTCTCACCTCGCCTCGCATAAGACGAGAGCATTTCGCGGAACATTCCTGATCCCCCGGTCTGGCGGCATAGTGGCGTAGTGTTGCGCATGAGAGGACCAACCGTGCAATCGAGCCGCACACATGTCCCCCTCGGCAATATTAGACAAGTGGTCAGATTCGTTAGCTTCGTTCTGCTCCTGACTCTTCTTCTCACTTCGGTCGTCTCCTTCCAGTTGCTTCCCAGCCGATTCCAGTTGCGCGAGGGAGAGGTCTCGCCCGAGACGATCAAGGCGCCCGAGCGCGAGACCTACATCAGCGAGTTGCGCACTCGCGAGGAGCGCGACCAGGCTGCCGCGCGCGTGCCGGAGATCATTCGCTACGATTCCAGCATCGCCGTCGCACAAGTCGGGAAACTGGCCGACATCCTACGCCGTCTCACCGTCGTTCGGGAAAACACCACCATGAGCCTTGATCAGAAGATCGACACCGTGGTGAAGATGTCCGACGTCTATCTCCCCGCCAACCTTTCGAAGACACTGGTGGAGTTGGACGGTTCCACCTGGACCCTGGTGAGCGCTGACGCGACGAGTGTTCTGCGCGACGTCATGAGTGATAACGTCTCGGCCGACGAGCTATCAACCGTACGGCAGAGAATCCCTCAGGCGGTGACAGTGCAAGGCCAGGCCGCATCCGTGGTCGTCGCTCTGGTCGCCAATCTGGTTCGACCGAACACCTTTCTGGACGCAAGCGCTACTGACTCGGCGCGCCAGCGGGCTCGGGACGAGGTCGCCCCCGTTCGACTGACGGTCGAGAAGGGCGAGACGATCCTGCGCGACGGCGAGATCGTCACGGCGCAGAGTCTGGAGAGGTTAGCCGCGGTCGGCCTTCTGCGCGCCGGCGTACGCTGGGAGGAGCTCTTCGGGGTCGCGCTGCTCATGCTGGGGCTGAGCGCGCTGCTGACGTCGTACATCGCCTGCTTCCTTCCACGGCTGCTCGACAACGATCGGCGTCTGTTGCTGCTGGCATTCGTTCTGCTCAGCGGAGTTCTTGCCACCAAGCTGGTCGTTCCCGGTCGCGACATCTATGCCTACGCGCTTCCATTGGCCGCCGTGCCCATGCTCATCTCCACCTTGCTGGATACTGGGTTGGCGACCATCGTCAGCGCTGTGCTGGCCATGATCGCCGCCTATATCGTCGGCGGATCTCTGGAGTTTGCGGCCGTTGCCTTTCTATCCGGCATGATGGGCACGCTGGGCGTCTGGCAGGCCCAGCGAATGAACCGCTATTTCTTGACCGGGGCCATGATCAGTTTGGTGGTCTTCGGAACGACCATGGCGTTTCAATTGCTCGGGCATGACTATGGCTGGACCAAGATTGGCGAGTACGCGCTGGTAGCGGCCGTTCACGGCGCCCTGGCCGCGGCGCTGACCGTCGGCACCTTCACGATACTCGGCCACATCTTTGGCATCACCACCAGCATTCAGTTGCTGGAGCTGGCCGATCCAAACCAGCCGCTGCTCCGTCAATTGCTCACCGAGGCTCCCGGAACCTACTATCACAGCCTGATCGTGGGCAACCTGGCCGAACGGGCGGCCCAGGTCACGGGTGCGAATCCGCTGCTAGTCCGCGTCGGCGCCTACTATCATGACATCGGCAAGGTCCATCGTCCCAGCTTCTTCGTGGAGAATCAGTTCGACTACAACATCCACGACTTCCTGGACCCGGTGGCCAGCGCCGAAACGATCTTGGCCCACGTCACCGACGGAATCGCGCTGGCACGGCGGCATCGCCTGCCTACGCGCATCATCGAGATCATCGCCCAACATCACGGGACGCGCCTGGTGACGTACTTCTACCATCGCGCCTGCGAACAGATGGAGCAGGTCAACTCGGAGGACTACCGCTATCCGGGCCCCAGGCCACAAACTCGTGAGTCTGCCATCGTGATGCTGGCGGATTCCGTGGAGGCAGTCGTCCGGGCCAGCAAGGAGCACTCGCCCGAGCAGGTGGAAGAATTGGTAGACAAGGTGGTGATGGAGCGTCTGCTGGAGGGTGAGCTGAGCGAATGCGATCTCACGCTGAGGGATCTGACCTCGATCCGCGAGGCGTTCAAGGACGTGCTGCGCGGCGTCTTCCATCCGCGTATCAAGTATCCCGAAACTCCCGTACCCGTCCCCTTGCATCCCGGCGGCGGGGCGCCTCTGGAACCAGAGTCCCGGTTCCCGACCACGGAGTTCAGGTGAGCCACCGGACGTGGGCGCGATGATGGTCTCTAGCAGATAAAGTGGTAGGTGGGCGGGCGCCCATCCCACCGCCGCCCCAGGGCGCGATGAATCGCGCCCCTACGCCTTCGGTTTCACCTCGGTGAGCTCCTCGATCGTGCTGAGCAACTCGTCCACGGCGAACGGCTTCAGGATGGTGCGGATGTCCCTGTCAACTGCGAAGTGCTCGCTCTTTCCGACCTCGGTGACTGCGGCCGTGCAGACAATAACTGGAATTCCATCCAACTCCTGGTCCGATTGCATCTCCTCGATGATCGACCATCCGGTCCGGCCAGGCATGGCGATATCGACGATCAGCAACTGAGGGCACGCTCCGCGTAGGACGTCCAAGGCCGTATGCGGGTCGTAATGCGATACGACATCATAGCCTTCGCCCGTCAGGAAGTCTGTCATGAACTCTAGGAATTCCCGGTTGTCGTCGATTACAAGGATTGTTTTCGTCATCGTCCTTCAGTTCAGACAGGTCTTTCTTCGTCCCACAGGTGGAAAGACCTGTGCGGTCCCGCGAAAATGCAGGGACCGGCATGATCGTGCCAGCAGAAAAGTATCTGGCCTTCGTCGTCCGGCCGAAATACGACGCTGGCGTACTCCGGATCGGGAGCGCCAGCGTTCCAGGCCCGAGGCAATCTCTTGGTTGTCTTTCTGCACCAGTTGATGCGCAGGTAAGTCATTACGCCGTCTGGCGTGGCGCTACCATGACCGGTGCGCCCACACCCACACCCAGTCTCTCGGCCGCGTTGCCATTCCTCCAAGCCACTTCCAGGCGCCCGGAACTGCCCAGCAGGGCGACTAGATCCCGACCTTCGGCGTACGATCGGCTGATCTTGGCGATGGTATGCCCGCATACCTCGACGCGTCCATCGACGGGAAGAGCGGCCGACTCGATATCCGTTATCAAGTTCCCGAAGTGATCGACGTCGATCACATGGCCCACCACAGTTCCGTCTGGTCTGCACTCCGGGCGAGGGAGCGCAAACATGGCCAGGCGCGAGACTGTGGCGCCGAGCCAGGACAAAGGCGTTCCTAGCGCCACTCGGGCCGCGGCGGGCGCGAAGATGTCCCGCCCATGAAACGTATTGCCCACCAGCGGCAATCCCACGCGCTCGTGGTCGAGGCTGACCGCGTGGCACGATGGGGACAATAGGCGCTGCCGCGTCACATACGTTGCGTCCAAGAACGGACCCGCATCGCTCGCCTTGCCGACTGGAGTGCTCCCAGGTCGATCGAATAGCACGAGACTCAGGAGACCGTTGTCCGGCCCGATGAACGTAGCTTCCGGCGTCTGCACACCAATCGCGCGGCGCGCCGATCCCACGCCGGGATCGACGACCACCACGTGAATCGTCCCTGCTGGGAAGTACCGGGCTGCCGCGGCGAGTGCCAGAGCACCCTGCAGGATATTCTGCGGAGCGACCTGGTGTGTGATGTCCACGATCTGCGTGGCCGGGGCGATCGAGAGGATCACCGCCTTCATCGTCCCGACATAGCCGTCGCGCAGCCCAAAATCTGTGGTCAGGGTGATGATCTTTCGCACGTGGCAACCGCTTACTGGGGGGATAGCTTACCCCGAAAACCAATCGCGACATTATAGCGGGTTCTGGCCGACCCTGTAAACCCGAAGCAGGCTAGCTCCAGAAAACGCTGGGCTCCAGCTATTGACAGCATGGCCGTCCTGTGATAATATCCTGTCCAGGCGGAGGCGCCGTCTGCTGAGCGCTTTCGGGTGGCGCGTGCCCGAGGGCGGTGTTCTACAACTGAAAAAGGCCGAATTCCCGCAGGGGAAACGGGGGACCCACACTAACCGGGGTGAATTCCTGGCTCTGGCCAGGATAGGGCAGCTCTTTCAGCCCGAACCCGTCAGCTAACCTCGTAGGCATCTGAGAGAGGCATAGCAGGTCCAACAATAGGCCTGGGGCTATGTCCCCGGGTCTTTTTGTTTTGGGCCAGGAACCGGAGCAGACGGCTCCCTTGTGGCTTGAGTCGCTAGGCTGACCTCGGCACAGACCGATGGGCAAGGACGATAGCTCCAGGGTGGCACGTTTGTCTGGGCTCCCAACTGGTGGCTGACTCGGCAAGGGTCGGCGGATCACCGGCGCTTCGCGGGCGCTGGGCCAGCCACCGCCATCTCGTCACGTGCTGGGCAACCCTCTTGTGTGACCCTGCGATCCGAAAGGAGAAGCTATGGACGCGGTATCGTTCTTGTCCCGACCTGCTGCCGACCTTGAGGCTATCGATCTGTGCGAGACAATTCTCAAGGGGAGCCGCCTGATCCTGGCCAGCAATCGCGGACCAATGGAGTTTGCCTGCGATGAAGAGGGACAACTGAAGGCGCGCCGTGGCGCAGGGGGAGTCATCACGGCTCTGGGTAATGTGGCCCGCTACTGCAAAGCCACCTGGGTCGCCAACGCTGTCACGGACGGCGACCGAGAGGCCGTTCGGACCATGGGGGCGAGCTTCGCATCGCTGGATCCGACGCAGGACCTGCGCGTGCGGTTCCTGTCGCTTGACCCGCGCTGCCATCATCGCTACTATAATATCTTCTGCAACTCGGTGCTCTGGTTTCTTCAGCACGAGATGTCCAATACGGCACCTCTGCCGGTGTCCGTCTTGCGTGACGCCTGGAAGAACGGCTATGTCCCGGCCAACCGTGACTTCGCCACCGCCATCGCCAAGGAGGTTAAAAAGCAGAAGGGACCGGCCGTCGTCATGCTGAACGACTACCACCTTTATCTGACCGCCTCCTATCTGCGGGGAAAGGTCCCCGAGGCGCTTCTGCAGCAGTTCGTGCACATTCCGTGGCCGGCGCCCGAGCGATGGAATGTGCTGCGGCGACCGATGGTCAAGTCGATCTGCAAAGGCTTGGTCGCCAACGACATCGTTGGATTCCAGACCGAGCGAGACGTGGAGAACTTCCTTCGAACGGCGGATACCTTCCTCGAGCGGGCTCGGGTGAACCATCGCCGACGATCGGTATCCGTGGATGGGCACACGATGTACGCTCGCCACTACCCGATCTCCGTGGACGTCGGCCATCTGCGCCGTCTGGCCGAATCCCCCGAGTTGATCGCGCACACCCGTCGCCTGCGGCTGCTCTGTGCAGAGCAGACCATCGTCCGTGTGGATCGGATGGATCCCAGCAAGAACATCGCGCGTGGCTTTCGCGCGTACGAGCTGGTTCTTCAGAAGCATCCGGAGTTGCTTGGAAAGGTCAAGTTCCTGTCTCTTCTGGTGCCGTCTCGCTCGGAGATTCGTGAGTACCGCGACTACGCCAGCGAGGTCTTCCAGACTGTCGAAGAGATCAACCGGAAATACGGTCGACAGGATTGGCGGCCGATTGAGGTCATCTACGAGCACAACTATGTGCAGGCTCTGGCGGCTCTATCCCTATATGATGTTCTCCTGGTCAACCCCGTGGCCGATGGGATGAATCTGGTCTCCAAGGAGGGCCCCACGCTAAATGAGTCCAACGGCGTGCTGGTGCTCTCCCGTCAAGCCGGCTCGGCGGCTCAGCTCAAGGGCGGAGCGCTGATGGTAGACGCCTTCGACGTGAATGGCACGGCCGAAGCACTGTATCGGGCCCTCACGATGAAGAAAGAGGGACGCCGTATGCGCTTGCGCCAGTTGCGGCGGGCCATCGAGCAGGAGGATCTGGAGCGCTGGTTCTATCGTCAAATGAAGGACCTGTGGCTGCTCCAGTCGATGCACGGAGAGGTATCGGAGCCCATCCGTTGGCCGGAGGAAGAGCTCACCGCCGTGGGCTGGGCGTAGCAACCATTTCGAGCGCTGTTCCCTCTATGCTGCGGATAGAGCCATGCTCTATCCGCACCTGACGATCGGCAAGCTGCCCGACGTCCTGGTCATGGGTGACCACGATGATGGTGTGGCCATCTCGATGGAGCTCGCGAAAGAGCTCTACGATGAGCTGCTCGTTGGCTTCGTCCAGGTTGCCCGTTGGCTCATCTGCAAGGATCAGGCTTGGATAGTTTATGAGTGCCCTGGCCACGCAGACGCGCTGTTGTTCACCCCCCGATAGTTGGTTGGGAAAATGGTGCGCCCTGTGGGCGAGACCTACTCTGCCCAGAGCTTTCAAAGCTTCCTCTTTGTCGGCCATGCTGTGGTAGTACTGCGCGACCATGATGTTTTCCACGGCCGTCAGGTGGGGGATAAGATGGAATTGCTGGAAAACGAGACCGACTTTGTCTCTGCGAACCTCCGTCAACTGTTTGGCGCTGAGGGACGAGAGGTCGATCCCGTCCAGCATGACCTGGCCCCGCGAGGGCTGATCCATACAGCCGATAATGTTGAGTAACGTTGTCTTGCCTGAGCCAGAGGGTCCCATGATGGATACCCATTCCCCTGAGCGAACACCCAGGCTCACATCTCTGAGAGCATGCACGTTTCCGTAGATCTTGGATACGTCTCTTAGTTCTAGCAGCATTTCATATTCTCCCCTCGACAACTCACAAACGCACAAATGATCATTCTCCCCTCAGGGTCAGGGCTGGTTGCACTCTGGCCGCGGCTCTGGCAGGGAGGAAGGACGCCAACGCGGCCAGTCCTCCTGAAAGAAGCAGCGCCAGGGGCAGCAGTTCTAGCCGGAAGGAGACGGAGGATTGAAACACACTCTGACCCACGGCCTGGGCCAAAGGCAGGCCCAGAGCCCAGCCCAGAAGCCCACCCGCAAGCCCGAGGGCGCCACCTTCCGCCAGAAACTCGAATAGAATATCTCTGTCTTGCGCCCCGAGAGCCTTCCTCAGACCAATCTCTCGACGCCGCTCAATAGCCACGTTCGTCATGGTGATGATCACGCACAGGAAGGTCAGCAGTAGAATCAATGCCACCGCCAGAAATACCAGCGACTTTATTTTTTCCAGCACCTGTCCTTCAGACGCGGAGATCCGTTTGATTGGGCTAACGGTTACACCAGGCAGCTCTGTCTGTACGTCGATGGCGAGGGGCTCCAGTCCTTGCGGACCGCCCACGACACTGAAGTAGGCGACACTGGCCACCCCTCGTTTGCCGAGTAAGTCAGCCACTAGATCGAGATCAGCGAAGATCTGAGACTCCTCGTCGCTCCCCGTGGTGAGGACTCCTTCGACCGTTACTTCCTTGGTTCTGTAGGCGTCCGGGGCCGTGAGCACTAGCCTGTCCCCCGGACCAATAGCCAGCTTTCTGGCAACCACCTCACCTACCAATGCCGTGTCGCCTTCAGAACCTACCGTCCCAGATCCTCTATTATCGATCTTCCAGTACGGGCTGACTTTTTCGATCTGATCAAAGCGCGTGCCCACGACGACCACTTCGTGAGACTGCACACGCGCAATCCCATATAGATAGGGCGAGTAGCCAACCAGCTTCGCCCCATCCACTCTGGACGCAAGGACTGACACATCGTCCAGGCTAACGTACGGCCATTGCTCGGGGGAGGACGGAGCCACCACCAGGTTGGCCCCGAAAGCTCGTAGCTCTCGGCTCATCTTCTGACCGATATCGTAGTAGACGCTGATCAGCCCCGAAGTGATAGCGGTCCCGATGACAACAGCGGCAAAGACAATGGCGACGCGCGACTTGCGCCTGGTGAGCGACGCGGTCAGCATGCGCGCCAGCATCCAATACTTGCCCACCAGACTACCTCCCCACCAGAATCTGTGACGGCTGCAGCCGGGAAACTATCCGGGATACGGACAGGATACCTAGCAACGTCACGCTCACCGATATGGCGAAGGCGGCGACGATAGTCAGCGTTTTTACCTCGACGGCTGCCGCGAAGACACTTTGCGCGATAAACGCGGCCAGACCGAGCCCCACGACACAGCCCACCGCTCCACCGATGACCCCGATCAGCAACGCTTCTGCCAGGAAAAGCCAGGTGACGCTGGAGTCGTAGGCGCCTACAGCTTTGAGCAGCCCTATCTCCTGGCTGCGCTCCAGGGCAGCCGCCCCCATCAGGCTGGAGATACCAAGGGCTGAGCTAACGACCGCCGCCAAGGCCAGGAGAGCCATGAGGAACTGGACCTTGCCCAGAACGACCCCCTCCGATTCCGCTATCTGCCTTATGGCGCGCGCCCGCGCTCCGGGGAGAGCTTCCTCCAACTGGTACACGACTGAATCGACGTAGGGCGAGCAATACCAGGTGTCGAACTCCTGCCGGCTAAGAGCATCAGGGCCTAGCTCTTCCGCCTTGCGGGCCAGCGCGTTCTTCGGCATAGTCAGAGCACTGACCTCCACGCGCGAAACCTTGCCTGGGAGCATGGTGACCTCCTGAAGCCAGGAAAGAGGGACAAAGACCTGTTTGTCTTCCTCACCCCCGGCCGAGAGGATTCCACTTACCCTTACGGCGTAGTCGCGATCGCTCTGGCTCAGGAAGCTCAGACTCAGGCTATCGCCCGGTTTGAGGGAAAACCGTCGCGCCACAGCCTGCCCCACCACAGCCGCCGCGCCTCCAGGCTCGTCATCCGGCCACGCACCGTCCACCTCCCACCAGGATTTTATGTCGCTAACTCCTGTGGTCAGGGTCTCGCCTGTGGGAATGACCACAGATTTGCGAAACCACGTGCCGATGACTGGCACGCGGACCTCGCCAGGCGCCTCGGCTCGCGCGTTGAGATATGGAGCAAAACCCAGGATATTGTTCTGCCAGAAGATCGTCTTCACTTTGGGCAGCTCCGCTTCGGCCAGAAAGCCCTGGCCTTCTATCGGGCTGAAATCGACACCCTCGATCTCTAGGGGGATAGTCTCTACTTTCGGGATTACCTCTATGTTGGCGCCATAGCTTTTGAGCTCTCGGTCGACCTTGTCCCCGATATCCAACGATACGTTCAGCATGGCCACGGCCAGAGAGGTACCGATGGCGACGGTGATCACCGCCAGAGCCTTTTTCCGCCAACCTTTAGTGACGGAGCGTCTAACCATCAGCAGGAACATGTACAACGTCTCCTCAACTGACCTTACTGACCGAAGATCCTTGTTGCGGCCTGGAGAGCCTCAACTGTAATGATCAGGGAGCCCCCCTCTGTGCTGTAGCTCAGAGGAACGGGATTACATCCCCCCGGAAAGCCCACGGTCTTGGCATTGATGGCTGCGCCGCACCGGTTACAGATCAGGTTTTTGTCATCCTGATGGTAGCCGGCCACGCCGCAGAACTCGCAGGCATCCAGTCCCATACCGAAGACACCGGACCCCTTGTGTATCACAAGAAACCTGACGACAGTGCCATTGGCGGCTTCGTAGGAGAAGCGATAGAGCTTTCCATCGCTCACGGAATCGGCAGGTATTGTCACAACGTCGCCCTGGCGCGTAACAGGGATGGGCGGAGAAAGGCTGATCGGGCGGTTGGCGTAGATAACACTGCCACCATCGACTAGGATGACCAGCGCCAGCAGGGCACCCACGGTCGCTGTTAGAGCTCTCATCCGTTTGGAGGCGGCCTTGATCTTCCTAACCTGAGCGGGATTGAGCCCATCCAACGCTTGCTTTTTCCCGCGACGCTCCCAGGCGGCGAGTAGCACGAAAGCACCGGCAGCGGCAAGAAGAGCGTAGTAGAACATCGCGTAGTTGTTGATGAGGGGCACGATAATGCGGAACAGCCAATCGGTGAGGGGTAGTATCCCAAGCACCAACATGATCTGCACAGCGGTAGTTGCATTCTGCACAAGGAGGATCAACAGGGTGAGAATGGCGGGCAAAGCGACCCACTTCGGACTGACCTCTGCCACTACCTTGCGCAGGGTCACCCCTACCACCGCCGCCAAGGCGAGGACCGCCAGGACAAACAACACCCTGACGGCCTGATCTGTGCTTAGGAGACCGGTACTCTGGGCAAAGACCTTCGAGGAGGTGAGAGCGACGTGCAACCCTCCTAGGGTCATCTGCACCAGAGAGGCTGCAAACACCAGTACCCACGCGGTCCGCCTGGTGTTGTCGCTGCTATTGGTTGCCACGTTCCGGGGGCGGCGGGTCGCTACTATCCATAGGATTAGGACTAGAGTTGGTGCGATCGCCAGCAGGCTGAGAGCCCCCTCTACCACCTCTGGATCCAGGAAGGACTTCACCCCATAAGTAAGGCCAGGGCTGATCGCCAGGGCCACGAGGGCCCCCAATTCCAGGGGGCGGAGCAAAGCGATTCGCCGTGTCGTTATCAGGTAAGCGGACAACACTGCCAGCAGAAAGGCCAGCTCCAATCCGCCCTTCAACGTTGGAATCAGTATCTCGAGCACGTTACACCTCGGCGTGCTTTCACGGTCGAGATACGGGCATAAGACGCTGTGCAAAATTATCCCTGGGAACGCGTCATGTCCGGATCTCAGTCTACGATCGTTGGCAAGGCTGGGCCGAACCGTTCGGCCCAGCCCGAATCTCCCAGCCTAGTGTTCGACCACACTGGTTTTGTCATTCTGAGGCGCGCACGCCGAAGAATCCGCGCCCTGGGGATACGGATTCTTCGCGCTGCGGCGCTCAGAATGACAGATAGCGTCTTCTCT
>SCTZ01000248.1 GCA_004297765.1 Chloroflexota bacterium
GTCTGACGATGACCGGCGTGCCATGAGCAAATGCTTCGATGACCACGAAAGGGGACATCTCATAACACATCGACGGGACGATTAGTCCGACGGCACCTGTGTACAGAAAGCGCAACTCACCCCGACGCAGATGACCCAGAAAGTGGATGTTGTCGGCCCCCGCTGCTAGAGCGCGCAGCGGCCCCTCATAGTCGCCCTTTCCCGCGATGAACAGTTGGGCTTTGGGGTAGTTTCGAAATACTGGGATCACAGTCTGCAGCCCCTTGAGTCTCTCCAGTCGCCCAACGAAGAGAAAATAGGGACTACCGGCAGCAAGCCCGGGAGGAGGTGAAGCGACTTCTCTCGAAGAGTCCATGTTGGGCAGGAAGTAGGGCAGATGGACCAAGGGTAGTTCTAGCCCATGCGCCCTGTGCATCTCCATGCTGAAACGGCTGGGAGCCAGGAAGCGGTCCACATGGCGAAGGGAGGATGGAAGCAGATCGGAGTACCGCCACCACTGAGGCGGCCGTCCGTAACTCAAAGTGCAGGCCACGCAACGAGGTTGAGTGCATGGCTCCCGATTGCGTCGAAGAAGGACGTGCGTTGGACATGTCAACCAGAACTCGTGGGGGGTGTACAGCTTGATGGCGTCACCAATGGTCAGGATTTGTGGTCCACCCACCAGTGAGATGTTATGGTAGTGAATCACGTCGAATCCCCGACTCAAGACCTGTTCGATCGCCTTTCCCTTGAACAGCGGGCGGCCGGTCTGTTGAGTGGCCATTGGTGAGAGCCAGCCGAAGCGGCTCTCCAACCCGTGGACGATGACGTTGGGATGGTCCTCGTAGCCGTTTGGGGGCTCGTGACGAGCCAGGAGACGGTAGGCATCCCTGCAATGGATCACCTCAACGTGATGACCACGAAAGACTAACTCATTGGCAAGCGCCTGAACGAAGATGGCATCCCCGCCAAAGTGATAGGGAGGATAGAAGGTGGTGATCATGCAGAAGCGCAGCGGGCGGTTCATCGGAAGGCCCCAGTGCGCAGTAGGTCGAACGTGCGGAATCCCTTCCTGTGCAGCCGCGCCAGCGACCGCTGGAACTGCGAGCGGGAGAAGGAGATGACCGATTGCCAATCATCGATGGCATGGAACGTCAGGATGGGCAACTTCATTGCTGGCTCCTTCAGCGACGACCGATCTTGTCCAGCACCTGGTTCAAGTAGGCGAGGTCGGCGACGTTCGCTTCCGTCAACCCGGGTGGAATGCTGTCCATCTTCGTGAAGAAGTCGATGCTGTAGGCGATGGACTCACGATCGATACCACCGTTCGCATCCCAGATGTTTGCGTCCATATAGAATTGGGCCAGTTCGGCCGCCTCTGCCTTTTCCATCCCAAGGTATTTGACAACGGCCGCTTCCACCAGAGCAGGCTCGTTCCTGATGCGCCGGTGAACCGTGAGTACCGCTTCGAGATATTCCTTCACGACCTCAGCGTGCTGTGTCGCGAAAGCTCGGTTGACGTAGATGCCGGTGGTCTTTAGCCTTGGCAGGCTGGTGGCGAAGTCGACAAGACGACGAAAGCGGCCAGGTGCCAGTCGCTCTATGCGCATGAGGTCGCTAGTCTCCAGCGGAGCTGCATCAATAGCACCTGTCATCAGAGCCGCCGCCCGGCTTTCGGAATTGGCGATGAGGACGATATTGGGTGCGGTGCCCGGGCAATTGATCCGGATGTAGGCATTTAGGAGCGCCCCGTTCAGGGAACCCATGCTGGTGATGGCTAAACGCTTGCCCTGGAGATCGGCACACGCAACCGTTTCGGGTGTGCTCACGATCGACCAGGCGTTAGCGGCTTGTTCCATGATGGTGACGATCTCCGCGCTTTTGGCGATGGCTGTCCAATGGGTGCGGGTGGAGCCATTACCGAATTGGACATCCCCTTTGGCTAGGGCCGCTACTGACAACTCCGCCCCTGAGTAGAAAACTGGCTCAACCTTGTAGCCGCGCTCCGCCAACAGCTCAAGAGCGATGAGCGAAGCAATATCGCCCATGTCTGCCGCTGTAGAAAAGCCGACGCGGATGTTTTCAGGGCGACGCTCCGCCTGCCCAATGCCCGCCGAAGGGGCGACGGCAGAAGTGCAAGCGGTTGCAACGAGCACGAGACCGAGCATCATAAAGAACAGCCGAATTCGCTTTTTCACCAGGATGGTCTCCTTTCTCACCGCTCCGAAGTTGCGTTCGCCGCGTATCGTTGCAGGTGGAGCGGCATCAGCTTGCCCCGAGCCGTCCAGACCGGTTCGTCCCGACGGACCTTGAGGGTGCCGGCCTGCTTCCATATCATACGCGCGGCGTTGGCGCCATTACTTGACCTACTGAGCGCCTCCAATACCGTCTCTATAGCTGCATGTTCGTCCGCTATCGTCACGCGCGGGCTGATCACTATATAGAGTCGGGTAAAGCCGTGCTCGTCTTCTTCCTCCAGCCATTGGTAGTCCAGGGGGCTGCCGCCAAAGCGGGCCGGCAGCGTCTCTTCGATAATGCCAACCATTTCGCTGCCCACCAGAGTAACGCCCTCTCCAGTCAGCTTGCTAGAACTGAAGATCTGGCGTAGATGAGTGGTGAAGCCAAAGGTTTCCAGAGCACAGCCGCAGCGCCGCTCCTCCACGATGCCATAGTCATCGCTGACAACGTTGAGCATGATCTTGGGCGTGGTCGGCAGCAGCGTAGTGAGGTTGAAGGCGGGGACGGTTGTCTCATGCCCGGGCACCACTTGAGGGTAGGTCATGAGCGCGAAGGCATCCTTGAGCAGATGCACGTCGGTGCAGTCGCGGGGATGCACGCAGCCCATCCCAATACGCCCTGCCTCCGACATGCCATAGTCTGGGTAGCAACGGACACCACTGCGCTCGATGGCGCGCACCTTGGCCGGTGTGGGAGGCTCGCCGGCGATTTTGAAAACGGCGCCAGATAGGTTGAGCCCCGCCTGTTCCGCGGCAAGCGCCACTCGTAGCGCCCGGCTCACCGTCACCGCCAAGAAGCACTTGCCTTGTGCCTTGACGGTGGTGGCAACCCAGCTGGCAACAATGTCGGCACGCTGGAGGGGGACGTAGCGTGACCAGGGGATAGGGGTGCCCATCAGCCTAGCGAGGATAATGAGATAGCAGGTGGCCGCACTATACTTGAGCGAACGCCGCGAGTCCCACCATGGAATAGGGGAAAACCACTGCTCGGGCAGATGGCCGAATCTGGCTGGACGCAGGACATTATTAATACCGCTGCCGTCAGGTAGAATCCCTCGCCAGACCGCCATGGGGGCATCCAGCACTCCATGCGCCGCCCACGTGAGCATATGGTGGGGCGCGGTGGCGGCGTAATGGTCGAGATCATGGACGATACGAGAGGCCTTTCCGGTGCTGCCGCCAGTCTCGGCGTAGAAGTGACGTGCCAGAGAGGGATTGTCGAAATCCTGGGCTGTGGTCGCCAGAAGCTGGCCGTTTCGCTCCAGAGGCGCCCGCCCCTTGAACTCGTCAAAGGAAACGTAGACCCCGGCCTGGCGCAGGCTTCGCAGCGTCGTCTCCAGACCCTGGGTTCGCACCATCCGCTCGACGTCGGCCAACTCACAGCCTGCGTGCCGCAGGAGGCCCAGATAAGGGCTGCGAGCGTAGCCGTAGACACCTCGTCGCAAGAGACGGAGGAAGTTCTCTTCCCGATGCTCCATGCGGTCCCGCACGATGCGCTGTGCCTCTTCCAGGGTCATCTGATGCTTCAGATAGCCGCGCAGCCCTGCGGTAAACCTGACGTACATCTTCAGATCTTCAAGTAAGCTCATTGGCACCTCCAGCAGTCAGATCCGGCCAGCACACCAGCCGGCGCTCAACCCGACGCAGAAGGAAATCGCCGATCAGGGCGACGCCCACGACCACGATCAGGATGCCGAAGACACCGGCGGCATCGAAGCGCCCCCCATAGCGCCGGAGCAGCGCACCCAAACCTGTGAAGGCGATCAGCATTTCGCCATTGATCATGCCCTTGACGCCACGCCCCAGACCCAGATGGAGACCGGCTGTAATAAGAGGCAGCGCGCCGGGCAAAAGCACCTTGTGCCACAAGGTCAGTTCCGAGGCGCCAAAGGAACGCGCCATTTCCACATACGCCCGTTCCACCGTGCGGATACCGCTCATCGTGTTGGTGGCAACGATGAAGAAGGCGTAGATGAAGACAACCGACACCTGAGTCAGTCGGCTGGCGCCGAATAGGGCAAAAAGAATCGGAACATACACCAAGCTGGGAGCCGCCAGAAAGGCGCTGAAACATGGATCCAGCAGGTACTCCACAGTACGAAAGCGTCCCATTAGCAGTCCCACCGATACCCCCAGCCCGACGGCAAGCACGTATCCTGCCGCCAAACTAACAAGGCTGGTGCTCAGGTAAAGCGGTATCTCGCCGCTGAGAGTCAATCGCCATGTTGCGCGGATCACTTCCGAGAAGGGTGGCAGAAAGCCGAAGTCCAGGAGACGCCCGGCCAGCTCCCATACAAGCATGCCACAGACGAGAGATGCCGCCGAGCCTAAAGCATGGCTTCCACCTCGGTGCAACGAGTTGTGACGGGACAGGGCTTCTTCCGCTGTATCAATGGATCCGGCATCGCCGAGCGTATCTACCCTGCACGAAGTCGTTGCCACAGATACTCCTTGAGCGCGGTTTGCGTTGGGTCGGTCTCCAGGTCGGGTGATCGTGGACGTGGAAGCGGTACTGGCACGATCTCTCGTATTCGTCCGGGCCGTGATGTCAGCAATACAATTCGATCGCCCAAGCGCACGGACTCGGACATGCTGTGGGTTACGAAAACGACGGTCTTGGGTGCGATATCGTGCAGCCGCAGGAACTCCTCCTGCAGTTGACGGCGCGTTTGAGCATCGAGAGCCCCGAACGGCTCGTCCATTAGCAGAATCCTGGGATCGACGGCGAGAGCACGGGCTAATCCCACCCGCTGCTGCATGCCACCCGAGAGCTGGTGCGGATAATGTTGCTCGAACCCCTCGAGCCCTACCTCGCGCACAAGTGCACGTGCTCTTTCCGCGCGCTCCTGCTTGGTCACTCCGCGCAGCTCCAGTCCGAAGGCAACGTTGGTCAACACGTCCGCCCAGGGCAACAGAGCGAAGTTCTGGAACACCATGGCCCGATCGCCGCCGGGGCCCTGCACCGGACGCCCGTCTATGCACACCTCTCCCCTCTCGGGACGCAGCAACCCGGCCATCAGCTTGAGCAAAGTGGTCTTGCCACAACCGCTGGGTCCCAAAATACACACGAGCTCACGGTCAGAGATCGTCAGGTCGATGGCGTCGAGGACGGCAACCGTTTTGCGGCCGTTCTGGCCCGGAAAGCTCTTGCAGCACCCGATCAATTCGATCATCGGTTCCCCACAGCTGTTCGCCAGGTCCATAGGCGTCGCTCCAGGTACTTCGCCCCTTCGGTCAGCGCAACGGCCTGAGCAACCACGCAAAGCACCGTGGCGAAAACATGGGCCGCGTCGAAGTTGCCCTGATAATCCAGAACAAGACGGCCTACGCCCACCGCCATGGCCAATAGCTCGGCAGCCACCATGCCGGCGATGGCACGCCCTAGCCCTAATCGCAGCGCGGTCATTAGAACAGGCAAAGTACCCGGCAACAGGACGCGGCTCCATATCTGGCGCTCGCTGGCGCCGAACGAGATCGCCATCTCGATCCAACTCTGATCAAGGGCGCGTATTCCAGCGCGAGTGGTGACGACGATGACAACGCAGGCAAAAGTGAAGACGACGAGCACGCGCGTCGCCAGACCCAGACCTGTAGCAATGATGAACAGCGGTATGAGCGCCGAAACCGGAGTGACCAGTAGAATACTGAGATACGGGGCAGCAATTCGCTCCACCGTGCGAGAGCGACCCATCCACAATCCCAGGGAAACCCCGAAGATCGCGGCCAAGAGGAACCCAAGAAGCAGTGCCTGGTTGCTCAACCAGAGAGCGCGCCAGAACGCCGGCAACACCAGCAACTCAAGCAATGCTGTCATGGTCCCCCTAACGGTAGGAAAAAGGAGGCCACTCATACGTGGCGCCATCTCCTCCCACGCTACCAGAATGACCAAGACAGACAACAACCGCAAACCGATACGACGAGCGCGCGCCGCCCGCCCTTCACTATCGAAGATGCCCAGTTGCATCGTTAGATCCCCTGCCGACCGCCTCATTGCGCTACCCAAGGTACCCGGCTCCATTGCACCATCCCGCTAGGTGTTCAGATCGCCTCTGGATCCTCCTGCTTGCCCTCGTTGGACAAGCGTGCGGGGAGCAGTGAGCTTCTCGACCAGACAGAGAAACCCCAGCAGTGCAGTAAGATCAAGAGAAGGATAGCAGGTGAACCATGGCACAAGATGAAATGTGCGGCTAACCGAGCTAACGATTCTGTTAGAGATTGGACCCATAGCTCCGTTTTCCCCCTGCCATTGCACGCGCCCCCGTATATCAGTAGAATAGCCAACAAATGGTGAAACCTATGCTGCAACACCTCTTTCTGCTTGGGCACCCGCTGGGGCACTCGGTGTCGCCGGCCTTTCAGCAGGCCGCGTTGGATCACGCCGGAATATCGGCGCGCTATGAACCGGCCGACGTTCCGCCCCAGGATCTGCCGACCGCGGTGGCCCGGCTGCGACAGCCGGACGTACTGGGTGCCAACGTGACCGTCCCGTACAAAGAGGCCGTGATGCCGCTGCTGGACGAGATCGACGGGCGGGCACGCGCCATCGGGGCCGTGAACACTATCGTGCGCCGAGGAAGGCGCCTGCAGGGCTACAACACCGACGCGGACGGCTTCGTGCAGGGGTTGCGCGAGCGGACGGGATTCGAGCTGGGGGGTCAGCGTGTCGTAATGCTCGGAGCGGGAGGAGCGGCCCGAGCCGTGGCGTTCGCGGCCCTCGAGTCCGGCGTCGCGTCGCTCACCATCTTCAACCGCGACCTGGAGCGAGCGCGACGACTGCTGAACGACCTGGAGCAAGTTACTAGCGTTGGACCAGGCATCGCCCGCGCGATGCTTCTTGACACGAAAAGCCTGGCAGGGGCCGTTGTCGAAACGGATCTCCTGGTCAACGCGACGCCGGTGGGCATGTACCACACGGCATCAGAAGGGACTTCCCCCGCCGAAGGGATAGTCCTGCCGGCGAGCATGCTTGTATATGACTTGATCTATAATCCGCGCCAGACGCGGTTGTTGCTCGACGCTGCCGCCGCGGGCGCGCGGACATTGGATGGGCTGGCCATGCTGGTCCATCAGGGAGCAGAGGCATTCGCCCTGTGGACAGGAAGGCAACCAAACCTGGAAGCGATGTTTCGCGCCGCCGAGGCGGCGCTGGCGGGGAAGAAGGGATAGCAGAATGGAGAAGAGATGCTACGATTCTTGACCGCAGGTGAGTCCCATGGCGAGGGGCTGACGGTGATCGTGGAAGGAGTGCCGGCCGGGCTGCCTATCGCCGAAGAGCAGATCAACTGCGACCTGGCGCGCAGGCAGCAGGGCTACGGGCGAGGTGGGCGTATGCTGATCGAGAAGGATCAAGCCCACATCGTCGGGGGCGTCCGACACGGTTTTACCCTGGGCAGCCCCATCGCTCTGTTTATCGCCAATCGCGATTGGCCGAACTGGGGCGAGCAGATGAGCATCACCCCGGTCGAGGCCGAGATCAAGACCGTGACTCGACTGCGCCCCGGACACGCGGATCTGACTGGCGCCCTCAAGTATGGGCAGCACGACGTACGCAATATCCTCGAGCGCGCCAGCGCGCGCGAAACCGCCGCCCGTGTCGCGGCGGGCGCGGTGGCCCGTCGCCTCCTGCAGGAGCTGGGGATAACGGTGCGCAGCCACACGGTCTCTATCGGAGCGACCAGTATCGAAGGTGCCGAGCAGGTCGATTGGTCGCGTGTGGAGGACTCTCCACTGCGCTGCGGCGTGGCATCGGTCGAGTCGGCGATGACGGCCGCGATTGATCACACCAAGGCTAAAGGCGATACAATCGGCGGGACCTTCGAGATCCAGGCCCTGGGCGTGCCGGTCGGATTGGGCAGCCACGTGCACTGGGATCGACGCCTCAACGGGCGGCTGGCCCAGGCCGTGATGAGCATTCACGCCGTTAGAGGTGTCGAAATCGGCGACGGCTTCCGGCTAGCCGCGATGCCCGGCTCGCAGGCTCACGACGTGATCGCTCTGGGTTCAGACGGCGGAAGGGCCGGTCCGTGGCACCATCTGACCAACCACGCGGGAGGCATTGAAGGCGGCATCACCAACGGCGAGATCATCGTCGTGCGAGCCGTGATAAAGCCGATTCCAACTCTTCCCAAACCTCTGCCCTCAGTGGATCTTCTGACCGGAGAGCCGGTGAACGCCCACTACGAGCGCAGTGACGTCTGTGTGGTCCCCGCGGCCGGCGTGGTCGGCGAAGCCATGGTGGCCCTAGTTCTGGCCGAGGCCTGCCTGGAGAAGTTCGGCGGCGACCACCTGCAAGAGACCCAGCGGAACCTGGCAGCCTATCTATCCGCACTACCGCGCCCGGGGCAGGATTCATGAGCGACATCATCTATCTAACTGGTTTCTCCTACACTGGCAAGACTACACTCGGACGCATTGTTGCCGATCGCCTGGGCTGGAGCTTCGTCGACACCGACGAGCAGATAGCGCTGCAGGCCGGCAAATCGGTCCCCGAGATTTTCGCCTCGGACGGCGAAGCGGCATTCCGATCCATCGAGAGCCGTGTCCTCGAACAGCTCAGTATCGGCAAGACCACCGTGGTCAGCACGGGCGGCGGTGCCGTTCTTTCGGCATCCAACCGGCAGATTCTGTCCAGCGGTGTCGTCATCTCCATCGAAGCCAGCCCCGCTACAATCCTGGAACGGCTTAAGCAATCGGCATCCGCTGATGCCGTTCCACGCCCGCTGCTGCAGGGTGATGACCCGCTGCGACGCATCGAGCATCTGAAGCAGATTCGGCAACAGTACTACAGTAGCGTTGCCGATTGGGTAGTGACCACGGACCTCCTCAGCGAGACGGAAGCGGCAGAGGAGATCCTTCGAGGCTATAGTATTGCCAGGCGCAAATTGGCGCGGCCGGAACGGGAAGAAGTACGCTTCGACCGTCCGAATCTCCCGGAAGGACTGGCCCCGTATTGCTCCGCGAGCGGAGCGACCTGCGAGGTGAGCCTGGGAGAGCGATCGTACCCCATCTTCGTGGGCTGGAACCTCCTGGACGAGCTGGGCAATCGGCTGCGCAACGCCGGTCTGGCGGACCGAGTCTACTTGCTCGCGGATACCACGGTGCTGCGTCTGCACGGAGAACACGCGATCTCCTCGCTCGCCGCGGCAGGGTTCTCGGTCGCGGTGCGTGGCATCGAGCCCGGAGAGCGCAGCAAGTCCCTCGCCACAGCCGGCAAGCTATACGATTGGCTAGCCTCCGAGCGGGCCGAGCGACAGCACCCGATCGTCGCCATGGGCGGCGGCGTGGTCGGAGATCTGGCGGGATTCATCGCCGCGACCTATCTTCGCGGGCTTCCGCTCGTACACGTGCCAACGACCCTTCTGGCCATGGTAGACTCCAGCATCGGAGGCAAGACCGGGGTCAACCTGCCGCACGCAAAGAACCTGGTGGGCGCGTTCTATCAGCCACGCCTGGTTCTAGCCGATATCGCAACCCTGACATCCCTTCCTCGACGGGAGTATGCTTCTGGATGGGCCGAGGTGATCAAGCATGCGATGGCGCTGGACGAGAAGCTGTTCTCGTATCTGGCCGACCACCAGCAGCCAATCGGGGCGTTGGAGCCGGATCCGGTCGTCACGGCCATCGGGCGCAGCAGCGCCATCAAGGCGGCCGTCGTCAGCCACGACGAGCGCGAGGGTGGACAGCGCATGATCCTGAACTACGGACACACCATCGGCCACGGCGTCGAGGCGGCCACGCGCTTTCGCCGGTATCTGCATGGCGAGGCCGTCGCGATCGGCATGCACGGTGCGGCACTGCTCAGCCACCGGATGGGGATGTTGCCGCTGGAGGCCGTCGATGCTCAGCGCGAGATGCTGGAAGCGTATGGACTTCCCACGCGGGCCAGGAGAGTCGATCCGGAGAAGGTGCGGGCGGCCATGGCCCTGGATAAGAAAGTGACATCAGCGCGTCTGCGCTGGGTTCTGCCCACGGCTATCGGGACGGCCGTCGTTCGCAGCGACGTGCCCGCGGAGGACGTGGAGGCTGTACTAGCGGAGGTAATGGGCTAGCATGAGCCACGAACGCACAGTGCGCTCGACCACGATCGTCGCCGTTCGGCGCGACGACCAGGTAGCGATGGCCGGAGATGGGCAGGTTACCGTGGGCGAGACCGTAATGAAGCATACGGCCCGCAAGATACGAACTCTGTACCGGGATCAGGTGCTGGCCGGATTCGCCGGCGCGGTGGCGGACGCCCTGACGCTGTTCGACAAATTCGAGGGCGAGCTAGAGCGGTTCAACGGGAACCTGCGCCGCGCGGCCGTCGAGCTCACCAAGGAATGGAGAACAGATCGCTATCTGCGGCGTTTGGAGGCCTGGCTACTGGTCGCAGACAAGGATAACCTGCTGGTTCTCTCGGGAGACGGAGACGTCATCCAGCCCGACGGCAACGTGGCGGCCATCGGCTCCGGCGGGACCTATGCCCACGCGGCCGCACGAGCGATGTTGGAGCATACCCAGCTTCCGGCGCGGGAGATCGTGAAAGACGCCATGGAGATCGCGGCCGATCTCTGCATCTACAGCAACCGCAATATCTCCATCGTCACGCTGGGAGAAAAGGCCAACGAGGTGTTCTGATCGCCGCTAGGCTGTCTTATCCTTCTCGGACTGCCGGCGGGCGGCCATCATCTTGTTGAATTCCTCGCGATAGATCTCCATCACTACAAAGCGACCCAGGGCTGGGCCGCCGCGGTCCATCTCTTTGAAGCCACAGTGGGCAAACGCCCGCCGCGCGCGGGTGTTCCAGTCGAGAGTGCGCAAGTAGACACGCTCGATAGGGGTATTGGAGAAGATATGGCTCAGCAGCCCCAGCACAGCATCGCTACCGTAGCCGCGGCCCCAGTAGGCCCGCTCGCCGATGACGATACCTAGCTCGGCCTCTTTGCGTTGCAGGTCGATGTTGTAGTACGTAATGTTTCCTATATGGTTGCCATCGGTGGTCTCGATGGCGTAGCGCTGGCGCCGGTACCCGTTGGATTGGAGCTCCAGGTCATAGTTGGACAGGAACTCTCCGAACGACATGCCCAGCGGCACCGTGGCATCGTACCGCGCAATCTCCGGGTCCTTCCGCCAGGCATAGTCCTTGGCGGCATCTTCCCTGCGCTTCTTGCGCAAGACGACTTTCCCAAACTTGATCATCGCCGATCCTTCTTCCTTGCCATCCCCGCGGCTTTGCGCACCAACTCCACCTCGTTGCCGTAGCTGAGCCGTGCTGCGGCTTCGCGCACAGACACCCAACGAACGACGTCGTACTCGTGATCGTGGAGGCTGATGTCACCACCGACGGGGACCATGAGAAAGTAGTATACCGTCTTGCTGAAGCGGACGCCATTCCGCGTAAACCAGTAATGGATGCTATTCAGCGATTCGACGATCGCCCCCTCGACGCCCGTCTCCTCGCGAACCTCTCGACGCGCGGTCTCCTCAATCTGCTCGCCACGAGCCGGGGTTCCTTTCGGCAGCCCCCAGATCTCGGGCTCCCGCTGCCCGCAGATCAGTACTTCTATCTCTCCGTCGTTCCAGCGATAGACGATTCCGCCTGCCGAAACGGCGCGTTTGATCGGTAGCCTGGGCAAAACGGTTGCTCCCGAAGGTAACCTTATGTGAATTGTAGTGCAGCCGACCAGCCCAAGTCAAACCGTCTCGACATGCTGTGCTATACTTCCATCGAAACTCGGTGGCGTATCCGCGTCGTGGTGGACGGCTCTGTCCACCACGGGGGACGGGGCGGACACGGCGTTCCGCCCCTACGCTCATAATCCCGGAATTGCGGATGCGACACACCGTCAAGAGGTTACCTGTGGAGAAAGACCTAGTTATCGCCGTGGACATCGGCGGCACGCAGTTCCGAGTTGCCCTATGCGATCCGGACGGACGTGTCGTGGCCCGCGCCAGCGCACATACGCGCGCGGTGGAGGGGAAACAGGCCGTCATCCAACGTATTTTCGATCTGATCAAGCAGATCACCTCCGGACAAGAGCACTCCATTCGGGCCGTCGGTGTGGCAGCACCCGGCCCGCTAAACCCCTGGACAGGCGTTATCTTCCGTCCACCTAACCTGCAAGACTGGACAGACGTTCCATTGAAGAATATCTTCGAGGAGGAGTTTGCCCGGCCGGTGCTGGTGGGCAATGACGCCAACCTGGCCGCTCTCGGCGAGCACATCTACGGCGCGGGGAAAGGCAAGCGCAATCTGGTCTACATCACAGTCAGTACCGGCATCGGCGGCGGCGTGATCGAGGCGGATCGGCTGATCCTTGGCGCTCGTGGGCTAGCTGGAGAAATCGGTCACATGACCATCGACCCCATCGGCCCACCCTGCCAGTGCGGCAACATGGGCTGTCTGGAAGCGCTGGCCTCCGGGCCCGCTATAGCAAGAGAGGCCGTGCGTCTGATCAGGCAAGGTATGCCGTCCATGCTGGTAAGCCTGGCCCATGACGATCTGACCCAGATCGACGGACAGCTAGTCGTCGAGGCAGCACGCGCGGGCGATCAGCTCTCCAGCCAGGTCTTCTCCCGAGCTGCCTTCTACCTGGGCATCGGGGTGGTCAATGTACTGCACCTGTTCAACCCGGAGATCGTGATTATCGGAGGCGGAGTATCCAATGCGGGTGACATCCTCTTCGGCCCCGTGCGGGAGCTGGTCTCACAGCGAACCATGGAAGCCGTCCGGCGGGGGGTCAGCATCGTGCCAGCGGCTCTCGGCGACGACGCAGGATTGCTTGGCGCTGCCGCGTTGGCCCGCAGCGGAGATCCGTCGGGCGCTCAGCGTACGTAGTCGATCCCTTCGCGCAGAGGCAAGGGATCGAAGCCGAACTGCTCTTTGACCGCGTCCGGAGCGGCGATGTTGTCGAGCTCCAGCATGCCAAGCTCGGCTGACGTGATCGGTGGGTAGGGCAAAACCCGCTCACCCAGCCGCACCAGCGGCTTCATGATGGACAGCGGCACGTGCACACGCCAACGCTTCACGTCCAGCACGGAGATAATGGTGTCAACGATCTGCTCGTAGGTGAGCTGCTGAGGTCCGCCGACAGTCGTCTCCCTCCCCAGAAAGCTGTCGCCACGATCCAGGATCGCGACGAGACAGCGGACGACGTCGTGCACCCAGATGGGTTGGAGACGAGTCGTGCCCCGGCCGATGATAGGCACCACGGGCAGCTTCTTGATCAAGTCGGCCAGCACGGTGATGAACTCGTCTCCCTCGCCGAAGATAATCGACGGACGCAAAATGGCGTAGGGCAGTCCGCTGCCGCGCACCTCCTCCTCGCCCTGCCATTTGGAGAGTAGATACGGAAAATGGGGGTCGTTGCGCGCGCCATTCGCGCTCATGTGGATGAAGCGCACCACGCCCGCCTCTCGGGCGGCTTGCACGACGTTCCGCGTGCCCAAATGGTTCACGGACTGGAACGTCGCGGGTCCCTTCTCGCGAATGACCGCCACCAGATGAATGACGGTATCCACACCCCGCATGGGACCGTTCAGGGAAGACCGGTCAAGCACGCTACCCTGCACGGCCTCAACGTTCTCTCCGCGCAGCAACTCGGGGGAACGAGAGCGATGGACCAGGCAGCGGACCACTTCCGGGCGCTTGCGCAGCTCCTCGAGAAGATGTCCGCCTACAAAGCCGGTCGCCCCCGTCAAGAGGATCATATCAGAGGCTCAATCGCCAAGACCGAAGGACAACGGGTCCTTGGAGAACGCCAGTTCCTCCAGCGCATCCTCCGCGGCTTGCCGCATCTCCTCGTCCGGATTCTGGAGGCAGCGCCGTAGCGCCTGCTTCGCGACATCGCCGCCGATATGTCCCAGCGCATCGACCACGCCGAGCCGCACCTGGCTATCCTCGTCCGCTAGCAGACGGACCAGCTTGGGCACTGCGCGCTCGTCTTCGAGCTGACCGCACGCACCCACCGCCTCGAAACGGAGCTCGGGATCGGAGCTATCGAGCTCGGCCAGGATGTTCGGCAGCCAACGTTGGTCACAGTTGCGTCCCATGGCATACAGAGCGCTGGCCTTCATCTCGTTCTCCGGACTCTGATAGCTGTCCTCAATGACGCGAGCCACCCGCTCTTCCCCGTTCAAAGCACCGATGGCCTCTACCGCACGGCGATGCACCTGCATGGATTCATCCGGATCGTCCACGGATTCCAGAAGCGCCGTCAGAACCCGCTCCAGGTCACGTGGGCGCAGACGCTTCAACTCGCCGAGAAGGATAAAACGTCCCAAACCCTCCGCTGCGGCCGCCCGGACATCCTCCGCTTCGTCGCCGTGCAGAAGCTCCACCAGCGGGCCGATCAGGTCCCGATCCTCGCACTCCCACAGGCCCACCAGAGAGAGCCGTCGGACCTCCTGGTCCTCGTCGCGCAGACCGACTTTCTTGAAGACCTCGTTGAAGTCCAGCTCGACATTGTCCTCGATCAACTCGGCCATCGTCTGGACGATTTGCTGCCGGCGTCCAATCGGTATCTCGCTCCAGGCCGCGGCCAGGGTCTCGATTTCCGCTGGACGGAGGCCGGAGAGAAAAGTCAGTTTTGATCGCTTCAGCGGCCGCTTTGGGTCGGCGATCTCGTTCAAGTACTGGGTAAAAAGCATACCGTCTAACTCGAATCCGTTCTTGGTAACGAGGCCAAATCGTAGGGGCGCGATTCATCGCGCCCAGCCCAGCGGCCGATCTCCTACAACTTGGGCTGTTTTCTGCAACCTTGCCCGCTTGGGCGTCATGAATGCCGCCCCTACGACGTCCATTCGAGCTTGGGCGTCATGAATGCCGCCCCTACGACGTCCGTTCGAGCCGGCATCGACAGTGTATCAACCGAAAGTTTAACACATGTCAGGCGCGGCTCGCTACGGAGACGGCGCGCAAGCAGATGTCAGGCGTGTAGAGCGAACCGCCCATCCAGCGGGGACGGTTGGTCAGGACCATGTTCTCGCACAGGGCTTCGTAGACGTTGCAGGAGATCACGACATCCTTCACACGCCCCACCATTTGCCCGTTCTCGATCTTGTAGCCCAGCAACACGTTGCCGCTGACCTCGCCCGAGAGCACGTTGCCCTGTCCGGCTCCCATCAGGAACTCGACCACCAACCCTTCTTTCAGACCAGAGATCAGATCCTCCAGGGCAACGTCGCCCTTCTCGATGAGCAGCGTGCTGGTGGACGGAGCTGGAAGGCTCTCCAGAGAACGCTGACCACTACCTGTGCTACTGGCCCCCATCAGAGCCGCCGTCTGCAGGTCATACAGGAACTCACCGATAACGCCTTCTTCGACCAACGGAATGCGCCGATGGGGCACGCCCTCGTCGTCGCAGATACTGCTGGAGGGACGGAAGCCGATCGTCCCATCATCCACCAGGGTGAACTTCTCGTCCAGCAACTTCTGTCCCTGCTTGCCCTGCAGAGGTGACGCACCTTGCAGGACCGTCCGTCCGTTGAAGGCGATGGTGAGGGGCATCAGCAGAGCCGAAACGGCGTGCGGGGTGAAGATTACAGGCATCTCGCCCGTCCTGACGCGGGCCTCGTCGTGCGCCAGCTCAACCTGGCGGATCGACAGGTCGGCCAGCGGTCCCACCTCCGTTACCGGGTGGCAGTCCGTCTCACTATCCCCGAAATGCAGCATGCTAGTGCCTCGCACCAGCACACCAGAGATGCCCACGCTAAAGGCGCTTCGGCTGAAATGGGCCTCGCCACCTCGCGAGTTCAGAATATCCACGGACTCCGTGGCCTTCGTGGCGCCGCCATCACAGGTGGCATCGGGCACCTGCCCCCGCACTCTGTCGATCAGGGTCTGCCCGAGCTGGACCATGGTCTCGATAGGCACTGCCTCCACGGCTGGATCGTAAACGTCCACGCTCGGATACCGCGTGGGGCCCGGCAGATCGAAGCGAGCCTCCGCTCCAAACTGGGCTGTCTCCACCGCGGCATCCACCAGCTTGTCCAATTCCCCCCAGCGCGTGGTAGCGGAGAGCCCGACCCGTCCGTTCTTGATAATGCGCAGTGCCACTCCGCGAGTCTGCGAAGTCTGCAGCATCTTCAGTCGATTCGCTTCGAAGCCAACCGGCGTCTCCGTCTCCTGGAACGCATAGACCTCGGCCTGCTCCGCCACGCGCCTGGCCCGATCTAGAATCGCCTCGAGGTGTTCGAGCATAAGAGAACTCCTTATCGCTACAGGCTGCCGCCGCCGACCACGCAGCGCTGAATGCGGATGTGCGGGCCGCCGGTGGTGACGGGCAGTGGGAATTGCCCGCCCTTGCCACAGCCGCCGCCCTGGTTGAACCCCAGGTCGTTGCCGATCGCGTCGATGTTAAACAGGGTGGAGAAGACGTTGCCGGTGAGCATCACTGAGCGCACAGGCTCGGCCAGCTTGCCGTTACGAATCATCCAGCCCTCTTCCGCGGTGAAGGTGAACATCTCCATGGAGGTCGTTCCGCCGTAGTAGCTTCGCGCGTAGATGCCCTCCTTGATGTCGGCGATCAGGTCGTCGAAGCTGAGCGAGCCGGGTTCGATGTAGGTGTTGGTCATGCGCACAATCGGCTCGTGGCGGTAGTTGATGGCTCGCGCATTGCCGGTGGGCTTCTCGCCCATCTTCCCAGCCGTCTCACGCGAGTGCAGCCGCCCCACCAGAATGCCGTCTTTGATCAAGTAGGTCTTGCTGGCGGGACAGCCCTCCTCGTCATAGGCATAGCTGCCACGCAGCCCCGGCACGGCCGCCCCATCCACAATATTGAGGATGTCCGGTCCAAACCGCTTGCCCAGCACCATCAATTCCTGCAGATGGGCGTTCTCATAGATGTGGTCCGATTCCGACAGGTGCCCAAAGGCCTCGTGGGCAAACACGCCCGAGAGGATGGGGTCGCAGACCACCGTATACTCGCCTCCTTTGACCGGCTTGGCGTCGAGCAACATGATAGCACGCTCGGCGGTGTCTTTGATCTGCTGGTGCAGCGATTGGAAAGGCACGTAGTCGGCGTTACTCCCCATACTGATGCTCGCCTGCTGAACCAGGTCACCAGCGCGGGTGATCACTGTCAGACGGGCCGATAGATCAACCTTAGTCTGCTCGATGTACGTGCCCTGGGAGTTGGCGAAGATGACCTTCTTGCGGCCGTCACCGTAGAAGGCCCGAGAGGTCTGGATCTTCGGTAGCGACCAAACGATCTCGTTGTACTCGTCCATCAGGCTCTTCTTATCGGCCAGAGGGACGGAGAGGGGATCTCGTCCCACCTGACGCGGAGGAACCACGTCGACGACGGGAGCTATAGGCGCCAGCTCTGTCTTCTCGGCTCCCACCAATCGAGCCTGTCGCACGGCCAGCTCCACCCTACCCCGCAGGTCGGAAAGGTCGTTGAAGCTGACGAAGCCCCAGCCACCCTTGTAGGCGGCGCGGACACAACCGCCAAGCCCACTGGAATGAGAGATATCCTCCAGTTCTCGACCCCGGTAGGAGAGCTTGGTCCCCTCACTATCTTCCACTCGAATCTCGATGTAATCTGCCTCGTGCCCAGCCAGAGCGCGCTGCAATTCATCCCGCACGGTGCTCTACCTCCTAGGCGCGTTACCGCCCCCTCAACTCACGTAGAATGGCCGGGCCCGCACTGCACCCCAGCAGATTGGCACCGGCCTCAAGCATCTGCACAGCGGCCTGAGCGCTACGGATTCCTCCAGCCGCCTTGACGCCAAGACGATCCCCCACTAGACGACGCATGAGTCGGACATGCTCAACCGTCGCCCCGCCGGGCCCGAAGCCCGTGGAGGTCTTGACGAACGCGGCCCCCGCCTGCTCCGCGGCAGCGCAAGCGAGCGCGATCTCCTCCTCGGTCAAGTAGCCAGTCTCCAGGATAACCTTGACTGGTGTTCCAGCCCCAGCTCGGACAACGACGCCGATGTCCTGCTCCACGGTCAGCACCTCGCCCGACTTGAGCGCTCCGATGTTCATGACCATGTCCAGGGAGCGCGCACCATCCTCCACCGCGGCAGCCGCCTGATAGGCTTTTACACGGCCGGGCTCGGCGCCAAATGGAAAGGCGATTACCGAGCAGACCAAGATCCCCGTCCCCTCAAGCTCGAGGACCGCTCGGGCCACGTTGACGGGATTAATGCAAACGGATAGGAAGCCATACTCACGGGCCTCCTGACACAGGCGGATGATGCCCGTTGTGGTCTCGTCCGGTTTCAGGGCCGTATGCTCGATCTTGTTCGCCAGCTCGTCCGCGGCGATCGAGCGTATCTCCACACTGCCTCCAGAACATTGCGGCGATTCGCGAGATAATTGAGCATCCTAGGGCTCAGCCCATCCTATCAGCGCGCTGGCTCTCATACAAGTCTAACACAGGTACAAGAGGCTATCAATGCATCGAGGCTGTGGGAGCACGCCAGGCTGTCCATGGAATAAGACCGACGCCGTTGACCGCTGCGGTTTCGGAAACCGCGGCGGTCTCGTCCGACAGGGTACTTCGCTTGATGAATGACACACTAACCCGTATAGCGTGGGCAGGAAAGATCGCCTGTGCCAGTCGGGCAATCGCAGTGATTCGAGTCCAGGGCCCGTTTGAGAATCACGGCATGGTTGCCTCAGTGGGGATTGAGGCTTGCCCCATTGCCCGGCATTTGTGGCGCCGCGATGCGCCGGAGAATCACTGCGATGTCCCACATCGAGTCAACCTTGTCAATTGTCTGAACACAGAGTAATATGATGTGGCGTCATCGCTGGACTGAACGGAGAGGGCTGATTCAGGTTTGACTAGGGCCATGCGTAATAACGAAGCGCAACAAGAAAACGCGCCCGGCGGACCATTCTTGAACGAGGGGCTTATCACTGCCGCACTCTGGCGAGCCGCGCAGGCGTGCAGCAGCGGAGCCGCCATTTCCGGTTGGCTGGCTCGGGTGGAGCAAGCGGCCCGCGATATCACCGGTGCGCGCCTGGTATTGGTGACCGCGGCGGATGATGATCAGACGATCATTACCTCATCTGCTGATCTCCCCCCCGATGAGTCCGCCCTTCTGGCCGGATCTCTCATGCAGGTCCTCCGGATCCGCGACCTCTCAAGCGCTACAGGCCGGACCGAGCGGGATCGCCTCTTCATGCTCGAGAACGCAAACGCTGCCCGCAAGGGAGAGGACATCCTCCTTCGCGAGCTCGTCCCGCAGTTACGACTCCCCCCGAGCGCCGCGCTGATCGCGCCACTGCGAGCGACCGATGGACAGATCGTCGGTCTGATTCTCACACAGGGGATCGAGACGCATCGGGTCCTGGGTGTGAAGCGAATGCAGGCGCTGCAAGTGCTGGCATTTCAGACGACTCTCTCCATCGAGGGGCGACATCTGAGGCAACGCTCCGATACGTTCTGCAAACGCATGGAGGCCATCCGATACGCCGTAGACCACCTCGCCGCTCCCCTCGAGCTGGAGGCCATCCTGGAATCTATGGTAGAGGCTGCCGAGCAAGTCTTCGGCGCAGACGGGGCGTCCATCTACCTAGGACAGAGAGAGGGTGTTCGTTGCGCGGCCAGCCGTGGCATCTCCAAGGCGTACCTTCAAAGGGCCGAGCAACTAGGGAGCGAGTCCTTCTGGGACACAATGCGGTCAACCAAAGGTCCGATCTATTTCGCCGACCTTTCGACCGAGGCGTTCGACGCGTCACACCGCGAGATGGCTCGACAGGAAGGCATCCGCTCGATGGTTCTGGTCCCCCTCATCTGGGAAGACACCATCTTCGGCGGCTTTGCCATCTACCACAGAAGTGTGCGTCCATACTCATATGATGAGATGGAGCTCGCCCAGACCTTCACCGAGCACGCGGCCGTCGCCGTCCATAGAGCGCGTATCTACAAGGCGGCCCAGCGGACGAGAAGCAATCTGGAAGCCGTTATCAACTCGATGAGCGACGGACTACTTGTATATGACCGCCAGGGCGTGATCATCCTGGCCAACCCTCGGCTCTACGATATGTTCGGGCTGGATAAATCGGCTAAACTGGAACATAGTCACATTCGGGACTTCGCGCGTCTGGCCCAGACGAAAGGTGCCAGCACCAGCGCAACAGCGGTATATATCGAGCCAGATAGTGAGCCACTAGCACGCCAGCACTCTATCGTCGAGCTAAAGCACCCCGAGATCCGGTACCTGGAGGTCGTCAACCAGCCGGTCATGAACCGAAGCAACGACCTGATCGGCCGCGCGATCTTCCATCACGACATCACACGAGAGCGCGACTCCCAGCGCGTCAAAGACGAGTTCCTGAGCATGTTATCGCACGAGCTCCGAACGCCGCTAACCAGCATCAAAGGGTACGCCCAGATCCTGTTGCGCCGCCCCGTCAGCAGACCGGAGAGCGACGTGCGAGCCCTGCAAGCCATCGACGTGCAGACCGACAAGATGCTGAGACTGATCGAGGATCTCCTCACCGTTTCTCGGACCGAGAAAGGGCGTATCCCCCTCCAACTGGAGAGGATGGACCCCGTTGGACTGGTCCAGAGCGTAGTGGATCATCTGGGCGGCATTTCGCCCAGGCACGAGGTCGTACTGGAGATCACCGGCTCGATCCCCCGGGTCTCGGCCGACTCACGTCGCCTGCGTGACGTCCTGATCAACCTGGTGGAGAACGCTATTAAGTACTCTCCCGACGGGGGCCGCGTCATTACCCAGATCGCCAATGGCAGCGGCGAAGTCACCTTTTCGGTCACGGACTTCGGCATTGGCATACCGGAAAGCAGTTGGTCGCGCGTCTTCGACGAATTCTATCAACTGGACAGCTCGAACTCCCGGCGCTTCGGTGGCGTCGGGCTGGGGCTGCATATCTGCAAGCTAATCGTGGAGGCCCACGGCGGACGCATCTGGGTCAGAAGCGTGCCCGGCGAGGGCAGTGTCTTCAGCTTCGCGCTGCCAGCCTGCGCTGACTAGGCAGTGTCCCGGCGATTGAGCGATTGTACCGGCTAGCAATCCACTACCATAACTGCAAGGCTTTCATTCTGCCCACGGCCGCCCGAGTGTCACGCTGAGCCGCAGCGAAGGATCTCCCGGTTGGAGGCATTGTGAGCGTCTGAGCTAGAGAAAGGCCTTGTCAGGACAACAAACGTGGGGACTTTTCGCTGCGGCTCAGAGTGACAGACGATAGGCTTCGACTGAGAACAGTAGCTGACGTCAGCTCGCTGGCCAAACTCTGGCAGCACAAGCCGCATGCACGACTGCGACGGGGTGAGGGAGGACGGGCAGCCAACCCGCCCCGATCGCCCACAAGGGAGGCATACCAGCCCATGCAAAGCACGAATGAGAAACTCGACAAGTTGAAGCGCATCCTGATCGATATCGAGAGCGCCGTCCTCGGCTTCTCCGGTGGCGTGGATAGCTCCTTCCTGCTCAGAGTGGCCCACGACGTGCTTGGCGACAAGCTGCTGGCCGTCACCGCCAACTCAGAGACCTACCCGGCGGAGGAGCTGGCCGAAGCGCGCGACATCGCCAGAACGGTCGGCGCCCAGCACGTCGTTATCGATACGCACGAGCTGGACAACCCTTGCTTTGCTGCCAACCCTCCCGATCGCTGCTACTACTGCAAACACGAGCTCTTCGACGAGTTGCGCAAGATCGCTGATGCTCGGGGGTTGAAGCACGTGCTGGATGCCACCAACCTGGACGACGTGGCGGATTTCCGTCCCGGAAGAAGAGCCGCCGCGGAGCTAGCTGTGCGCAGCCCCCTGAAAGAGGCGGGGCTGACCAAGACAGAGATCCGCAAGTACTCAGCTTATCTTGGACTTCCCACATGGAACAAGCCTGCCGCAGCGTGTCTGTCCTCCCGGTTTCCGTATGGTGCACAGATCACCCGAGAGGGACTATCCCAGGTGGGGCGCGCGGAGACCGTTCTCCGCGGGCTGGGATTCGGACAACTGCGTGTGCGGCACCACGACCGCATCGCGCGCATCGAAGTCGAGCCCGGCGACTTCCAGCAACTGCTAGATCCCCAGCAGCGCCTGCGAGTGGTGGAGGCACTGCGCGAGCTGGGGTACAGTTATGTCACGCTGGATCTGGCCGGCTATCGGACCGGCAGCATGAACGAGGTCCTGGACCTCGCATGAACCGTGATGAGCTACGCCGCCTGCTAGCGGGCGTCAAAGACGGCTCGCTCTCTCCCGACGATGCTTTCGATCAACTAAAGCTACTTCCTTACGACGATCACGGCTTCGCTAAGATCGACCATCATCGAGCCGTTCGCAAAGGTTTCGGTGAGGTCGTCTTCTGCCAGGGCAAGACGCCCGAGCAGGTGGCAACCATCCTGGAGCGGCTGAGCGCCTCCGGCTCCCCCACCCTGGCCACACGGGCCGACCCGGAGACCTTCGCGGTGGTCCGCCGATCGATTCCGGACGCGGTTTACCATGAGCAAGCGCGCTGCATCGTCGTGGGTCAGTCCAAGCGTCCCGAGCACGGCCCCTGCGTCTTAGTAGTTACAGCCGGCACCGCCGACATCCCGGTGGCCGAAGAGGCAGCCATCACGGCTGACGTCATGGGCAGTCGTGTAGATCGCTTGTACGATGTGGGCGTGGCTGGACTCCATCGCCTGCTGGACAACCGCGGTCGCCTGCTTACAGCCAACGTCATCGTCGCCGTAGCCGGCATGGAGGGTGCACTGCCCAGCGTGCTCGGAGGGATGGCCGAGCAACCCATCATCGCCGTGCCAACCAGCGTCGGCTATGGCGCCAGCTTCCACGGATTGTCCGCATTGCTCACTATGCTCAACACCTGCGCACCCGGCGTCGCTGTCGTCAACATCGACAACGGCTTCGGGGCCGGGTATCTGGCCGCCGTCATCAACCAGATGGGATTGAGAGGGCACGAGTGATAGCATTCCTTGATTGTTTCTCAGGCATCTCGGGCGATATGTTGCTGGGAGCATTGATCGACGTGGGATTGCCCATCGAGGAGCTACGCGCCGGATTAGCCACCCTTCCTCTCACCGGCTACACAATCAGCGCTAACACGGTCAAGCGCCGAATGATCTCCGCCACCAAGGTCATGGTCGACCTGGCGGACGGACAGCCATCCCGCGGACCGCGCGAGGTAGCCGCTCTCATTCAGTCAAGCGAATTGCCGGAACCGGTCAAAGAGACTGCCCAAATGATTTTCGCCCGGCTGGCGCAGGCCGAAGCGACCATCCACGGATTACCGATTGAGCAGATACACTTCCATGAGGTGGGGGCCGTCGACGCTATCGTAGACATCGTCGGCGCAGCCTATGGTCTGCACCACCTGGGCATTGATAGTGTCCACTGCTCACCGCTCAACGTCGGCCACGGGTTCGTCCGGACTTCGCATGGCGTCCTTCCGATCCCCGCCCCGGCAACAGTGCGCCTGCTGGAGGGTGTGCCAGTTTACGACTCGGGGATCGAGGCGGAACTGGTGACACCGACAGGAGCGGCCATCGTCTCCACCATCGCCCGAAGCTTCGGCACTCTTCCGCCCATGCGGGTCACGGCCAGCGGCTACGGCGCTGGCGGAAAGGATCTGCAGCAGCCCAATGTGCTTCGGATTATGCTGGGCGATGAAGCATTGTCCAGGGCGGACGACGCACCCGTTCTGGTGCTGGAAACCAATATCGACGACATGAACCCGGAGCTGTACGAACACGTCGCCGACCGGCTCTTCGATCGCGGCGCCATGGACGTCTTCCTGATTCCAATCCACATGAAGAAGAATCGCCCCGCCGTGCTGCTCTCTGCCATCGCGCCGCCCGAGCTGGCCGATGAGCTGATCCGAATCATCCTGGACGAAACGACCTCTCTCGGTGTACGCTTCACCGAGATGCGCCGCCGCTGCTTGGCACGGGAGACCGAGAGTGTGCAGACCATCTATGGGACGATCCGCGTCAAGGTCGCCCGGAGAGCCGGCTTCCTAACCGCAGCCCCCGAACACGACGACTGCCGACGCGCCGCCAGAGAGCACGGCGTGCCGCTAGCCCGCGTATACGCCGCGGCGCAGCAGGCATGGAGCGCGGGGGAAAAGGGTAGAGAAACGTAAACTCGCGCCACCCTTTTTCCCTTTTCGCCCCAAGCCGCGATGCGGTTAGGTTGAGACTAATCATGCGTTAGACCTGCCGTCCCCACCCCAGGGCACATGCAATGTGCCCCTACATCGCGCCTCACGTAGGGGCACATTGCATGTGCCCTGGGGGGAGGCTTGGCGCCTAGTCTAGGCGAACCGTATTGCCCCAAGCCCCTCGACTGGGACGGGGATTCTTGAAAAGGGATACGACTATGGAGAACCCGAAGATCGGTTTGCTGGGGCTCCCAGCGAGCGGAAAGACGACTGTTTTCAATGCGCTGACGGGCAGCAACGCGGCCACGGGCGCCTACGGCTTGGCCGACATGGAGCCCCACGTGGCCGTGGTGACGGTGCCGGATCCGCGCCTGGACGTGCTCGGGCGGATGTTCCGGGCGAAGAAGATCACTCCCCTGCACGTCGAATACACCGACCCGGCGGGGGTGGGGCGAGAACGGGAAGCGACCAAGTCCGGAGCCATCGCCGGACGCTTGCTGCTGCTCTTGTCCCAGATGGACGCCCTCGTCCAGGTGGTGCGGGTGTTCGACGATCCTAACACCGCCCATCCACTGGGCAGCGTCGACCCCGTCCGTGACGTCGGGCTGATGAACGACGAGCTGGTCCTGTCCGACCTGGCCATAGTGGAGAAACGCCTCGAGCGGATCGAGGAAAGCATGAAAAAGGGCAAGGTCGACGAGCGCCCCCTGCTGGAACGGGAGAAGGAGCTGCTCAGCCGTTTCAAAGTTGGACTGGAGCAAGGTCGGCCGATCCGCTCCCAGGAGCGGAACGAAGAAGAGGACAAAATGACCCGCCACTTCCAGTTCCTCTCCGGCAAGCCGCTTGTGATACTTCTAAACATCGGCGAATCCGAGCTGTCCCGCAAAGGCGAGATCGAACAGCTAGTGCGCGCCAGCCTGGCCGACCCCAAGGTGGAAGTGACGTCGATGAGCGCGAAGGTGGAGGCAGAGCTTCAGCAGTTGCCTCCCGAGGAAGCCAAGGAGTTCCAGTCCATGCTGGGCATCGAGGAGCTGGCCAGGGAGCATGTTCTGGCCCTCTGCTACCGCGCAATGGGGTTGGTCACCTATCTGACGGCTGGAGAGAAAGAAACGCGCGCCTGGCCCATCTGCGCTGGAACGACCGCTCCTGGCGCCGCCGGAGTGATCCATTCGGATCTGGAGCGGGGCTTCATTCGCGCCGAGGTCATCGCCTACGACGATCTGGTCAACGCCGGAAGCATGGCCGAGGCCCGCCGCAAAGGTCTGCTGCGCCTGGAAGGACGCCAGTACATCGTGCGCGAGGGCGACGTGATCGAGTTCTTGTTCCAGGTCTAACGATGGATAATCGAGGCTTGGTCATAGATCCTGATCGGCGCATGGCGCAGAGGCGTGCCCTGGGAGCGCTCGCGCGGGCGAGACGCCCGCGCTCCCAGGCAGCATCGTCTCACAATTATGACCAGGTCTCAGATAATCTTCTAGTTTGCTCCTGGGCGGGATCGGCGACCTGATATACTGGGACGGAAGAGGGTCAAGCGATGGATAAGCTTCTAAGCTTACTCGCAGAGTTCGGGGGAGGCGGGAGCGACCCGGGCGACAACGCCGTCAGGTTTCTCCTCCCCGCCTTCTTCTGGTCCGTGCTGGCTTACGTCGCCTTAAGGCAGTGGCGTAGTAGCAGAGACCGGAAGGACGTCTACATCGGCGTCGCCGCGCTGGTGGGACTGTTCCGTGAGCTGCTCATGTTCGTCGTCTTCTACGGCGACTACGTGGGCTTGGTCCCACAGAGCCAAACGCATAGCTTCTATCCGCCGCTAGAGCATGCAGCCACTGGGATCGCCTCATTCATCGTCGCGTACGCTTTCCTGCGGTATTTCACACAGACCCGCCGTCTGTCCCGTATCTACCTGACAACGGCCCTCGGCGCCACACTGCTGCTCTATGTCGTCTCGGCCCCAACCTGGTCAAGCTACTTGCGCAAGAACCCAAACGCCTTGTTTGGCCAACACTGGAGCGACATGGCTTTCAGCATTCTGGGGGTCGCTCTGATGGCGGCCGCTCTGGGCATATTGGTCCACGGGCGTAAGAGGGGCGTACGCATCCCGTGGGCCTTGTGGGTCGGCTTCGTCTTCTTTTTGCTCGACGATGTTCTCATGATCGCGAACCTCGCCACGGCCGAGACCTCCAAGGCGTTCTACGCACCCATCCGGCACAATCTCCACATCTGGGCCATACCCTTCTTTCTGGCCGTCTACTGGACCGAGATGGGGAGCCGCCTGGCCGAAGTGGAGCGCGCGAAAGACAGCATTTTTCGGCTGAGTCCCAGCCTGCTCTGTGTGGCCGATTTCTCGGGGCGGATACAACTCGCCAGTCCGGCGTCCGCCCAGATTCTTGGGTACACGCCCGAGGAGTTGGTCGGACGGAGGTTGACCGAGTTGGGCTATCCGCCCGATCGCGTGTTTGCATCATCCGGCGCGCGAGCTACATCAGTGCTGCAGCCGTTGAGCTTCGTGAGGCCCTACACCGCGACCGATGGTAGCGACCGATGGCTGCATTGGATAGTCCAACCCGTTGGCGAGGAAGCTCAGCTCTACTCGGTCGTCTCGGACATCACCGAGCGAAAGCGCGCCGAGGAAGCTCTGCAGAAGGCGCACGAGGAGCTGGAGCTACGTGTCAAGGAGCGAACCGCCGAGCTAGCCAATACCAATGAGGAGCTGCGGCTCGAAATCGAAGAGCGCCAGCGGGTCGAAAAACTCATGGAGGAGTACGTTCACGCCATCTCCCACGATCTGCGCAGTCCGCTTACGGTGATCCAAGGACAGGCACAGCTCCTGGAGCGAACCCTAACAAAGACTGGTCTCACCGGCCGTGAGTTGAACAGTATCAGGGCAATCCTGCATGGGGCGCATCGGATGAACGGCATGATCCAGGATCTGGCCGATTCCGCACGTCTGGAGTCCGGGCAAGTGAAGCTGAATCAGAGCCCGTTGGAGTTGCACACCTTTGTTCTCGACCTGAAAGAGCGGTTGACCGGGCTTGGCGACGCCGACCGCATCCGCGTTGAAGCCCCACAGGCAGTGCCCCTCGTCTCAGCGGATCCGGACCGGTTGGAGCGCATCCTGATGAACTTGCTGGGCAACGCTCTCAAATACTCTGCGCCAGACACGGAAGTCCTGGTAGCTCTCTCAGTGGGCACAGGAGAGGTAACCACGTCCGTGTCAGACCAGGGAATAGGCATCGAATCCGAGGAATTGCCGTACGTGTTCGAGAGGTACCGCCGCGCCCCAAGCGCTCTGGGGCGCCAGGAAGGCCTAGGGCTGGGCCTTTACATCACAAAAGGGCTTGTCGAAGCCCATGGTGGGCGCATCTGGGCCGAGAGCGAGCCGGGAAAGGGTAGCGCGTTCCACTTCACCCTGCCTCAGACGTAGCTCTGTCAGAAAGTGTGTGAGCCTGGCATAACTGAGGTGTGGTCCTCATTGCGGGATGGCGCCGCCTGGGAGCGCGGGCATCCTGCCCGCGAGTGCTCTCGCGCGGGCATCCTGCCCGCGCTCCCAGGACCCAGCGCCGGTCCGACATTATGGACAGGTGTCGGATAATGCACTGAGCTTCGCGAGTTATGCAAAGCTCTGACACTCTTTCAACGATCGTTTCAACGGCATGAGCTTGACTGGAACCCCTACGAGTATTGTCCTGGCGCACAATTTGCTGGCTTTGTGTGCAGGGGTAAATATATGATCAGGCATAATCGGGCGATCAGGGAACCACACATGTACTGGCTCACGCGAGCGATCACGGCCGGCTTCCTGTCCACCATTGTGGTTACGCTTGTGCTGGTTGTCACCTACTCGCTGGTGCTACTGGTTGGATCGAACGATCCACAGGCTCCTACACTCCAACGTTGGTCCTGGGCTCTGACGCACAGTGTGTTGACTCAGAACGTATACAGCGCGTTGCCTCTTGCACTAATGCTGCACTTTCTAGCAGGAATCGGCTGGGCGGTCGTGTACGTCGCCCTTGTGGAGCCGTATCTTCTGGGACCTGGCTGGCGCAAAGGCTTGCTCTTCTCGCTCGTCCCCTGGATGCTCTCGCTGGTGATCTTTCTGCCGGCCGTCGGCGCGAGTTTACTTGGACTCGGGCTGGGCGCCGGTCCGCTGCCAATCATCGGCAGCCTTATTCTGCACCTCGTCTACGGCGCAACACTAGGTCAGCTCAGCGTTTCTGAGCTCACTAGACCGGCAGGTGAGACTGGTCAAGGAGAGGACAGTCGTGAAGAGCTCTCCGCCCTGGTACACGTGCGTACAACGATGGCAGCCGGAATCATCATTGGTCTAATCCTCGGCGGCGTGGTGGGTTGGGCCTTCGACGTTGCCTTCGGAATCGGCCTCGGCACAACGCTGTCCGTGCTCATCGGGATGCTGATCGGAAGCGCCATCGGAGTACTGGTCGGGTCCTTCTGGGGACTCTCTCCACAAGAGGGCTGATGAAGACAAGATCTACGGGCTGGTCTGGGATCGAAACCGCCCCTCATAGTGTGCACTGCCCTGGCAGGTCTCGAAGATGGCCTGGCAGACGGCGATCCCGGGGTGAAGGGCCAGCGGCACCGGTCCGACGTTGAGGATTTCCAACACCTGCTGGTTGTCTATCCCGGGTTGTAGAAAAGCGGCCGTTACGTGCACCATCAGACCGACCCGCGCGAAGCGGCTGCGGCCCTCTAGCCACCCACAGATGTTGTCCGGCAGTGTGATCCTCTCGACGGTCAGGCCGTGCACGGCCTGACCGGGCATGAGAATGAAATGCCCGTCCACGTCGATCAGATCTGTAATCTGCTCGTAGTCAGCCTCTTCTGTCACGTGATGGACGCGTTGCATCTGCTTGAAGACACGGAATTTGCTCCCGAGGCGCAGATCCACCGAAGCAGGCCCCACCTGCTCCTCTGAGAACGGATCAATCCTAATGACGCCTTCGTGAATGAGGCGAAGAATCTCGGGCTTGGTGAGAACGGCCATATCCACGTCGCTCCAAGACAATGTGCATCACGCGCATGAGGAAGCGCGGCTCAGTTTCAGTATGGCAGATGTAATTCGGCAGAGCAAGACGCTCGCGCACTCGTTATGAGGTCACAAGGCATAAACCGAAAGGTAGACGCTCTGGTTTGACCCAAGCTCGGCCGCACTGCTATAATTTGGCGAGAATAGGGGGTTTCCCAGTTTATGGGCGAAACGCTGCCGTTAGGCAGCTCAGACGTTTTCCTCAGCATCGTCGTCGTTGCCGTTTGTCTGTTCTTTGTCGCTTTCTTCAGCAGCTCGGAAGCGAGCCTCATCTCTGTCAGCAAGATCCGCATCCTGCACCTCGCGGAACAGGCTAACAAAGCAGCGCAGGCCATCCAGCGGATGGTCGCGAAGCACGACAACTTCTTCGCCACTATCCTTCTCACAGAAAATCTGTTCATCGTCTTCGCCTCATCTCTGGGCACGGCCCTGGCCCTGTCGATCATTGGTGAGCGCGGAGTGATCTTCGCCCCTCTCGTGATGACGATACTGATCGTCCTGGTGGGAGAGATCACGCCCAAGACCTTAGCTGCCCGACATGCCGAGCGCTATGCCCTCCTGGTGGCCCGTCCCATGGAGCTGATCATGCGGATGCTGTCCCCGATCATCTTCGTATTCACCCTCTCACCAAAGCTGATCATGCGTCTGATCGGAGACCGAGGCGAGGCGCGCTCGCCGTTCATCACGGAGGCGGAGCTGCGCATGCTGATCAACATAGGCGAGGAAGAGGGCACCGTGGAGGAAGTCGAACGGGAGTTGCTCGAGAACGTCTTCCAGTTTGGCGATCGGCTGGTGCGTGAGGTGATGGTGCCACGGCCTGAGATAGTGGGCATCGAAACGAATGCGAACCTGGACAGCTTCCTGCAGGTCTTCTCCCATTCGTCGCGGGCGCGTTTCCCCGTGTACGAGGATAGCCTGGACAACGTGGTTGGAATACTCTCGATTAAGGACGTCCTCGCTGCCCTGGTCAACAACTCGATCGACAAGCGGCATCCGATAGCGAGCTGGGTACGTCCCGCGCACTTCGTTCCAGAGACAAAGCGCATCGGCGTTCTCCTCGGCGAGATGCAGGCCCGCAAGATCCAGATGGCTATCGCCGTCGACGAGTTCGGCGGCACGGCCGGACTTGTCACGTTGCAGCAACTTGTGGAGGAGATCGTCGGCAGCATGGGCGACGAGCTCGAGGAGGACGAAGAGGACGTCAAGGCCATCGACGAGCGCACGGTGGAGGTTGACGCCGGCATGCGAGTCGACGAGTTCAACGACGAGCTGGACGCCCAGTTGCCGGACGGTGACTACGAGACCCTGGCTGGGTTCATGCTCTCCAATCTGGGACACATCCCCCGCGAGGGCGAGCACGTGCGTCACGGTAAGCTGCGCATCTCCATCGCCGAGATGAAAGGACTGAAGATAGAAAAGCTCCGTGTGGTCACGCACGAGGGCGGGGAGCTCTAGCGTGCCACGACTGGGACTCCATATCCCGACAGGCGCCGGGCTCCCCGTGAGCGCCCGCGTGGCGGTCACGCTGGGCTGCGAGACCATCCAGATCTTCACCGGCAGCCCGGTGACATGGAGTGCAAGCGAGCTCCACCCAGACGCGGTGGCCGTCTTCAGGGCGACTCTGGCCGAGCACCACATCGCGCCCATCATCGTGCACGCACCCTACCTGGTGAATCTGGCGACGGCAGACCCTGTTAACAAGTCGAAATCGCGTCAAAGCCTGTCCACGGCCATGTACCGTGCCGCGCTACTGGGCGCCTCCTATGTTGTCACACACATCGGCAGCCACAAGGGGGCCGGCATAGAGGTGGGACTGGACAACGTGACGCGAGGAGTGGAGCGCGTACTGCGGTATGATGCCAGCGCGGTGATGCTCCTCCTGGAGAACGGCTCCGGCGGTGGCAACACGATTGGCTCGAACCTGTCCGAGCTGCGCGCAATTCTGGATGCGCTCTCCGACTGGTCTCCCAGAGTAGGAGTATGCCTGGATACCGCCCACTTATGGGGAGCGGGATACGACGTCGCGACACCTGAAAAGTGGACCAGCTTCCTCGACGAATTCGACCAGACCATCGGTCTAGCTCGGCTGCGCCTGATCCACATCAACGATTCCGGTGTGCCGCTCGGCTCCCGACGAGACCTCCACCGACCGCCAGGCCAGGGTGCGATTGGAATGGAAACATTCATACATATGCTCACCGACCCTCGCCTGACCGGCCTGCCCCTGATTATGGAGCTGCCCACGCGGCTGGAGAGCCCCTACCGCGATCAGCTTCGGCAACTGAAGGAGCTGCGGGACCAGCTGAGCCGCTAACAGCGAATTAGGCCGTGACCAGCGTTTGCCCCCACCTCGACCTTTGTGGTATAGTGGGCGGGCAGACGACGTTCCGGAGGAGGGATCATGCTCTTCGAGAAGCTCAGCATCTTCTGCGGGAATGCCCATCCCGCTCTGGCCAGCGCCATATGCGATCACCTCGGTATGCCACTCGGCCGCGCAGATGTGTTCGAGTTCTCCAACGAGAACATCTTTGTCCGAATCCTGGACCACGTTCGCCAACACGACGTGTTCATCGTGCAGCCCACCAGCTCGCCGGTGCAGCGCAGCATCATGGAGCTTCTGATTATGATCGACGCGCTGAAGCGTGCTTCGGCCGGGCGTATCACAGCCGTGGTGCCATACTTCGGCTACGCTCGCACCGACAAGAAGGACCAGCCACGCGTCCCTATCACGGCCCGCCTGATCGCTGATCTCATCACGGTGGCCGGGGCCAACCGCGTCCTCACCATGGACCTGCACGCGGGACAGATCCAGGGCTTCTTCAGCATCCCCGTGGACGAGCTGACCGCCCTGTACACCCTTAGCCGGTACTTCATCGACAAGCAATTGCGCAACCCGGTCGTGGTGGCCGCCGACGAGGGCATCGTCAAGCGCGCGCGCAACTTCGCGGACCGTCTGGAGGTCCCCCTGGCTATCGTGGAGAAGAGACGCACCGGTGAAAAAGTGCAGGTGATGAACGTGATCGGCGACGTCGCGGGCAAGCAGGCTATCATCATCGACGACGAGGTAGACACGGCTGGCTCGCTCGTCAAGGGTACCAACGCCATCCTCCAGTCTGGAGCTTCAGAAGTGTATGCCGCCATCACGCACGGCGTGTTATCGGGTCCGGCTATCGAGCGCCTATCCGCCAGCCCCTTGAAGGAGTTGGTCATCACGGACACGATTCCTCTGCCCCCCCAGAAGCGCATCCCCATACTAACAAGCCTATCGGTGGCTCCATTGATCGCCGAGACGATTCGGCGGATCCACGTGGGCGAGCCAGTGGGCGAGCTGTACGATAAGTACAAGTAGGATTTCCGCTCCGCACTCCCCAGCATCACACGCTTGATCGCACGTCTGTATTGGACACAAGCTACGGCCAGCGGGTATAATTCGTGTGGTCCCCTGGCTTCAGGGGAGCTATTATGTTTGTATCCTCGTCCCACCCGCCGACCGAGTGGGACGAGCGAACGCATGGCGGTAGTACAACAATGGCCGTATTGAAATGGTTGACCAGTATTATCGGCGACTCGAACGAGAAGCAAGTCAAGAAGCTGGAGCCGTTCGTCGACGAGATCAATGAGTTGGAGCCGGAGTTCCAGCAACTCGACGACACCGGCTTGCGCGCCAAGACAGATGAGTTTCGCGCGCGGCTGGAGGATGGTGAGGAGCTCGACGATCTGCTGCCGGAGTCCTTTGCCGCCGTGCGAGAGTCGGCCCGGCGAGCGATCGGGCAACGGCACTTCGACGTTCAGTTGATGGGCGGGATTATCCTGCACGAGGGCAAGATCGCCGAGATGAAGACGGGCGAAGGCAAGACGTTGGTAGCAACGCTGCCGGCCTATCTCAACGCGCTCACGGGCAAGGGCGTTCACATCGTTACGGTGAACGACTACCTGGCCAAGCGTGACCCACAATGGATGGGTCCCATCTTCCACCGACTCGGCCTCAGCGTGGCATCCATCCAGCACGAGTCGTCCTACCTGTTCGATCCCGCCTATGAGCCGGAGGACGCACGCTTCCGGCACCTGGTTCCGATCTCGCGCCGCGAGGCCTACCAGGCGGACATTACCTACGGGACAAACAACGAGTTCGGGTTCGACTATCTGCGCGATAACATGGTGGTCGACCTGTCGCAATGCTCGCAGCGCCCGCTCCATTACGCCATCGTCGACGAGGTGGACAACATACTAATCGACGAGGCCAGAACGCCGCTGATCATCAGTGGGGCGGCCGAAGAGAGCACCGACAAGTACTACCTTTTCGCAAAGCTGGTTCCACGCCTGCACAAGGGGGAAGACTTCACCATCGAAGAGCGGGAACGCACGGTTCATCTGACCGAGAGCGGCGTGGCCAAGATGGAGCGCTGGCTGGGACTACCCAACTTGTACGATCCCACCAACTACGAGCTAACCCACTACCTGGACAACGCCTTGAAAGCCCAGGTTCTCTTCAAGCTCGACCGCGACTACGTGGTCAAGGACGGAGAGGTTGTCATCGTGGACGAGTTCACCGGCCGTCTGATGTTCGGCCGGCGATACTCGGAGGGACTCCACCAGGCTATCGAGGCCAAGGAGGGCGTGCGCATTCAGCGCGAGAGCGTCACGCTGGCCACGATCACCTTCCAGAACTACTTCCGCATGTATGAGAAGCTCGCCGGCATGACCGGAACGGCCGTGACCGAGGCGGAGGAGTTTCACAAAATCTACAAGCTGGACGTGGTGGTGATGCCCACCCATCGGCCCATGGTCCGCCAGGATCTGGGCGATCAGATCTACAAGTCCGAGGAAGGCAAGTTCCGCTCGGTCGTGCGCGACATCAAGGAACTGCACGCCAAGGGGCGGCCGGTGCTGGTGGGCACTGTTTCCATCGAGAAATCCGAGCGACTCAGCGACATGCTGATGCGGGAGGGCATTCAGCACCAGGTGTTGAATGCCAAGTTCCACGAGAAGGAGGCCACTATCGTGGCCGACGCCGGTCAGCGAGGTGCCGTGACCATCGCCACGAACATGGCGGGGCGCGGCACTGACATCGTGCTGGGACCCGGCGTGGCCGATCTGGGCGGTCTGCACATAGTCGGCACCGAGCGTCATGAGGCGCGGCGTATCGATAATCAACTCAGAGGACGATCCGGACGCCAGGGCGATCCCGGCAGCTCGCGCTTCTACGTCTCCCTCGAAGACGATATAATGCGACGCTTCGGCGGCGACCGCATCAAGGGATTTATGGAATGGGCCGGGCTGGACGACGAGACACCCATCGAGCACTCGCTGGTCAGCAGGTCCATCGAGAACGCCCAGCAGAAGGTCGAAGCCTACAACTTCGATCTGCGCAAGAACGTCGTCGAGTACGACGACGTGATGAACAAGCACCGCGAAGTGATCTATGCTGAGCGGCGCAAGATCTTGAGCGGAGCCGACCTGCGCACAAACGTCCTCGAAATGATCCACGGGGAGATCGATGCGCTGCTGCAGTCCACCGTCCCCGACACCAACGAGGACTCCTGGGATCTGCTCGCGTTGATCGAGGGTCTGCAAAGCATCCTTCCCGTGCCCGAGGACGTCACCGAGGAAGCCCTGTCCCGATTGAGCAAGGCTGAGATCGACGATCTGGTGCACGGGGTCGCGGACCACGTCTACGAGGCGCGCGAGGCGGAACTGGGACCTGAAAACATGCGCATTCTCGAGCGCCTGGTGATGTTGCGGATTATCGACAACCTGTGGATCGAGCACCTGACCACGATGGACGACATGCGGTTGGGAATCGGATTGCGTGCCTACGGGCAGCTAGATCCATTGGTCGTCTTCAAGCGTGAGGGGCACCAGGCGTACATGAATCTACGCGAGCGTATCCGCACTGGCATCGCACGGACGATCTATCACGTAACGATCACACGCGAGGCCCCCCCCGAGGCACCGCGACCGATCGGAACTAACCGCGACGCCAACGCTGGCAGCGCCAAGCCTGCCTCTAATCGAACAGATCCCGCCAGAGTCGGGAGCAAAGTCGGACGGAACGACCCGTGTCCCTGCGGCAGCGGCAAGAAGTACAAAAAGTGCCACGGCCGCGCAACAGCCTAGCGAGGTTTGACCATGTCGTTCGAAGCCGCGATGCCCGTACGAGGGGGAAGCGCAGGTGTCCCGCAACCTACTGAAGAGCAAAGCGTCCTGGGTCTGCTGTCCTTGACCCCGGCCGAGTCCAAACGGTTGATTGCGCGTGCGACCGTGCAACTCCCCGAGGTTCGCCACGCTCTGTCCCGCGGACGTGTCATGGTAGCCGCCGGCACCACCACAGCCTACATTGCAGAAGAGATCATGGGGACGCCTATCGAGAAGTACCGCTACGCCGCCGGAATCATTTCTCAGGGGACTCTGACGACCACGGAGGCGGAAGAAAAGATCGGTCCGTTCTGTCTTTACAAGGGCTCGCCGGTCGAAGAAGCGCCCAGGCAGTTTCTGGAGCAGTTCACGGCGGACGACGTCTTCATCAAGAGCGCCAACGCGGTGGATGTTCAGGGAATGGCGGGCGTTCTGATGGCCGGCCTCGTCGGCGGGACCATGGGAATCGCCTTCGCCCTTGTCACGGCGCGCGGTAGTCACTTCGTGGTCCCTGTTGGACTGGAGAAGCTGGTGCCCTCGGTGCCGGACGCGGCCCGCAAGGCCGGCATTCTACGCTTCAAGTACGCGCTGGGGATGCCGGTAGGTCTCATGCCCGTGGTCGGCGCGACCGTGGTCACGGAGATTCAGGCTCTCCGCATCCTGGCCGATGTCCAGGCCACTCAGATCGCTGCAGGCGGCATCCACGGGTCGGAAGGCTCCGTGGTTCTCAGCATCGAGGGGCCGGACGCGCAGGTATCCCAGGCTATAGAGATCATCCGACAGATCAAAGGGGAGCCTGCCATCCGTAAGGAGCGTTGACAGTAGCTCTCGGCCGATGAATGGCCCCTCAGCTGATTCATAGGCAGGCGAATCGGTAACACCCCCCTTTCGGCATGCCGCCCTCCCCCAAAAACCCTCCACCGGTTTGCAAGCAGTCCAGTCCGGCGACGACATCCCTGGACTGCGGCGGACTGCGATCCACCCCTCTTGCCTGTTTTCCCGGCTAGGTTGGGACAGGTCGTAGGTCTGGAGCGAGCGAGCGGGAGGACTCGTACTTGACAAACATGCTCAACTAAGCTATCATAACGTTTGGTCGTGCTAGACGGGGAGCTAGCGGTGCCCTGTACCCGCAATCCGCTACAGCGGGGTTGAACTCCTGCCCAAGGTTGGACCTTGTGGGACTGCTATTGCTAAGCGACGTCGAAGATCGGGTCTTGCGCGGCGGAAACCTATGAACCCCGTCAGGGTCGGAAGACAGCAGCGGTAAGTGGGCGATTCCGGGTGCCGCAGGTTTACCTGGTCGGAGTTGGCTGGCGAAAGCAAGCCGGAAGATCCACATCGACGGTGGGTGCACGACCTTTATTATGGCCAAAAACGCTTGCCAACCCGCAGAGCAAGCCAGTCAGCGTGTAGCTGATTTGGGTGGTTGGCGTCCGCCGGATGCCAGGCAAAGTAGTAGGGTACTTGATGCCCCAACCGTTGCGACCGGCTAGGGAGGTAATCGCCTACATTGTTGCCAATGCAGATTGGGGGCCGGCCTTTTCCCCGTCGTAGACATCTTCCAAGCAAACCGATCATCTTCTTTGCTAGTCTTCATGATCCCATCATCGCTCTGACGAGTGCGCTCGCTCTCGCCGCCGCTTGCGCCGTCGCAGGACTGGTCTGGGCGGCTGCGCAGCATTCGGGATCTCGCGTCGCGCTCGGCGTGGCGCAACCGAAGGCGCCGGGGCGTGACGCCGTTTCACTCGCGGGTCCCCCGGGGACGTTGGCGCTGTTGGCCGACGCCAGATACGCGGGCGTCGCCACCAGGTCAGGCTCCGAGCGCGACAGGGTCTCGTCCACTGGACAGCATCACCCGTCATCCTCTCCCAACGATACATCCCTTCCAACATCGTTTCCTCAACTCGGACCATCGCGCTCCACGTCTGCCCAGCGTCAGACCCAGGGGCACCAGGAAACTGCCGGCGCATGGCAAGGGATCATAAGCCCGGTCGCGGCTACGCCTGCTGAAGCCGCCGAGGAGAAATCCTCTGTGCGCGATGCTCGGGGGAGCACACGGGGGGGACGCCCCTACGATGATTCCGCCACAGCGTGGGCCCCGAGCACCATCAATGCCGACTGGCGCGACGCCATGCCGGTTATCGTGCATGTGAACGGTCTGGAGGCTCAATTCCTCACGACAAGAGCCGCGCTGGGCGATGCGCTGCGCACGGCGGGGGTCGAGCTCCAGGAGGGCGATAGTGTGTCGCCATCCCTGGAGACACCAGTCAACCCGGGTCTGCACGTCTACGTGCGACACTCCACGCCCATAGATCTGGAGGTCGGCGGAACGGCAGAGCAGGTCCGCACTCTGGCCGGAACGGTTGGGGATGTCCTGACCGAGCGCGGCGTCGTTCTGGGAGACGAGGACCGCGTGGAGCCCACCCTGAGCACGCCGATCGAGCCCGGCATGCAAGTCACAATTGTCCGCGTGGAGCGAGAGATCGTCGCAGAGCAAGAGACTCTCGACTTCTCAGTCGAGAGACAGCCCGACCCGGATCTGGAGGTTGGGCAACAGCGCATCGAGCCTGGGCAGGAAGGTCTACGCCAACGCCAGGTCGAGATCGTGCGCGAAAACGGCAACGAGGTGTCCAGGACCGTCACGCAGGAATGGGTGGATCCTGAGCCGCAGACCGGCGTGGTGTACTATGGCACGAAGAAGGTCATCCGAGATCTGGATACCCCGGACCTTGGTGAGCTCCACTATTCGCGCACGATGAGCGTTTACGCCACCTGGTACAACGCAAGTCACGGCGACAAGCCGCGCAGCTCACCCTGGTACGGCATCACCGCAACCGGCATGCGTGCCGGTCGGGGTGTGGTGGCCGTCGACCCCAATGTCATTCCCCTGTACACTCGCATCTACATCCCGGGATATGGCGTGGCCGTGGCCGGCGATGTCGGGGGCGGGGTCAGAGGCAATCACGTCGATCTGGGATTCGACGAAGGCGAGGTTTCCCCCTGGCGCTCAGGTTGGATTACCATTTACATCCTGGAGTAACCGGCACGAGCCGGATTCGTTTGCCAATCCGGGCTAGCGCCACCGACCGATGATTCCAGGATTCTACTTCGTCAACTGATCTTCCACCGCGGTTCTCGTACTGACTGGGCAGCCACCGTGACCACGTAGTGGCGGACGGCTCTGTCCGCCAGGGGCGGGGTAGGGCAGGTGGTGCTGGGGGCATTGCCGTTTGTTCGCGGATGGGCATGCATTATCGGCCGACGGTCGCGTTACCCAGCGTATCAGCGTTTGTGACATAAGCAAGGCCGGCCCCCACCACCCCTGGCGGACAGAGCCGTCCGCCACTACGCATGTCCGGTCCGTTGATTGACCCGGCACGATCGCTGTCACGAGCCCCCGTAAGACCTACGTGGTCGACTGGCCGCCAGCCTGCACGCGAGGCACAAATGGCGCAAGACTTGCGGACCTGATCCGCGGGATCACTGTCAGCAGCCGGATAGGAGATCAACCATGGAGCGCGAGGTCAAGAACCTACTTCGCGAGCGCCGCCTGTGGCCAAAGAAGAAGCTGGGACAGAACTTCCTGATCGACGCGGAGGTCATGGACGACATCCTGGCGGCGGCCGATTTGTCCCCGGAGGACACGGTTGTGGAAGTCGGTCCGGGTCTCGGACTAATGACCAGGGAGCTGGCCAAACGCGCCGGCACGGTCATTGCCGTCGAGCTGGACCCGGAGCTCGCCCACACCATCGCCGAGATGGCCGTGCAGCTCCCGAACATCGTGGCCCTCCAGGGCAACATCCTGGACCTTTCCACGGCCGAGCTGATCGGCCAGGCTCAGGCCGTCCGCCCGAACACCGGTATCCGCGCCTATAAGGTCGTGGCCAATCTGCCGTACTACATCACGTCGCCCGTGCTCCGGCACTTCCTGGAAGAGCGCCACAAGCCACAGAGCATGGTGGTGATGGTACAGAAGGAGGTCGCCCAGCGCATCGCGGCAAAGCCGGGAGACATGAGCATTCTGGCCGTTAGCGTCCAGGTCTACGCGCATCCGTCCATCGTCCGCTACGTTCCAGCCCGTAGCTTCTACCCGGTGCCCGAGGTCGACTCCGCTGTGGTGCGGCTGGACGTCTACGACAAGCCGGCCGTGAACGTTGACGACATGGAGGCCTTCTTTCGCATGATCCACGCCGGGTTCGCCCGTGGACGCAAGATGCTCCATAACGCGCTCCCGCGAGGAATGTGGCTGCCGCCGGGCGGGGCACAAGAGGCGCTCGAAGAGGCGGGTATCGATTCGCGCCGGCGGGCTGAGACGCTCGACCTTGGTGAATGGGAGCGTCTCTACTGGGCAATCCGTCACATCGTCACGGAGGCACGCGCGAAACCACAGTAGACGATGCGTGCCTCGGCTGGTTTTGTGTTTCAACACCGAGGTGATATAATCGGGGCCAAACTCAGAGAGGTAGGGAGGAACTCGGGAAAGTGACGACGTATGCGTTCTTCGAGGGCAAGATCGTCCCGCTTAAAGAGGCGAAGATCGGCGTGATGACACACGCCTTCAACTACGGCACCGGTGTCTTCGAGGGTATTCGTGGCTACTGGAACGAAGACGACCAGCAGATATACCTCTTCCGGCTTCGCGAGCACTTCGAGCGGCTGGCCAACAGTTGCCGCATCGTCAAGATCAAGCTACGCTACTCCATCGAGGAGATGTGCAAGCTCTGTGTCGAGTTGGTGCGATTGAACGAACATCACGAGGACTGCTATGTCCGGCCGCTGGCGTACAAGAGCGACAACCTCATTGGCGTTCGCCTGCATAATCTGGACGATGAGTTTCTGATCTATACCGCGCCGTTCGGCGCCTACATAGATATCGACAAGGGCATTAGCTGCGGCGTTTCGTCCTGGCGGCGCATTGACGATAACATGGCGCCAGCGCGGGCCAAGATAACTGGTGCTTATATCAACAGCGCCTTCGCCAAGACCGAGGCCATCGAGAACGGCTTCGACGAGGCCATTATGCTAACCCAAGACGGACACGTCTCCGAGGGCAGCGCGGAGAACATCTTCCTCATCGAGGAAGGTCGTCTGGTAACGCCCCCGCCGTCGGACAACATCCTGCTCGGCATCACGCGGAATACGCTGATCGAGCTGGCCCGCGAGGAATTCGGTATCGAGACCATCGAACGGAGTATCGACCGCAGCGAGCTCTACCTCGCGGACGAGTTGTTCCTATGCGGAACCGGCGCGCAGGTCTCTGCCGTCACCAGCGTCGACCATCGGGCGGTGGGCAGCGGAGAGATTGGACCGATCACCGCAAAGCTGCAGGCTCTCTACTTCGACGTGGCCAAGGGACGAAACCCGAAGTATGCCAAGTGGTGCACCCCGGCCTACGACAAGTCCAGGACGCACGCATAGTTCCTCGTTCCTCAAGTGCGGCAGCCTTTGGGAATCCGACCTCCGTCCCCTCCCCCAGGGCACATTGCATGTGCCCTGGGGGAGGCATTGCGCCTGCTCAAGTTTGGGGAATGACACACCTGGTGCAACTCTCGAAGAATGGCAACCATGGCAACCATTGTCACCCATTTCTCCCCGGATCTCGATGGACTGATGAGCATCTGGCTGCTGAAACGGTTCGGTGGTCTTGCCGATGCCGATCTGGCGTTCGTCGTCGCCGGGCAGACCATCGATGGACTGCCGGCCGATCACGACCCCGCGGTCGTCCACGTGGACACAGGCGGCGGACGCTTCGATCATCACCAGCCGGAGGTGGCCGGACCTGACGTGTGCGCCGCGAAGCTGGTATGGCAGGCCGTAGCCCCCCAAGACGAGGCCTTGCGACGCATGGTGGCATACGTGACCGCGGTGGACAACGCGTACCCCGGACAGAGAGCAGCCGCGCAGGGTCCCTTTACCCTTCTGGGGCTTATCTGGGGCAACAACATGCTGCATCCGAACCCAGCCGAGGCAGTGGAATCAATCCTGCCCTCGTTCGATGCCTGGTACGCCTGGAACAAAGAATGCGTCGAGCTGGAACATCAGTTTGTCAACCGCATCGAGTTCCAGACGCGCTGGGGTAAGGCGCTGGCGTTCGAAGGCGATCAGGGTGGAAGCAGAGCCTTGGCCTGGGAGCACGGAGCCATCATCTTCGTGCGCCGCACGTCGCGGGGCTGGCTGGAGGTCTCTGCCAGGTCCGACGCGGGTATCGACCTCACGCCGGCCTATCTTCGCGTTCGGGAGGCAGATCCAGCCGCGCCCTGGTTCCTGCATCCCAGCAAGCGCCTTCTGCTGTGCGGGTCCCCCAAATCCCCCATCGATCGTCCCTCGCGACTGACCCTACGCGAGTTGGTCGACGTCCTCAGGCAAGTCTAGCCTCTACCGGTTTCTCTGTTGCAGTGCGGGAAGCAATGAATCCATATCACGAGCCTCGGTTGCTCGCTTTGACGGGGGCAGGTTGGTGTGATAGAATGCTGTGAGTCTGAGCCCGTCTCGGCCACACGACAGCAGTGCTGCTGGGACACCCAAGCCGCTGGCTCAGCACGCTAGAAAGCGGAGGACGGAGATGCCCAGTCTAGGCCCGACAGAGTTGATCCTCATCTTAGCGGTTGTCATCATAGTCTTCGGGGTTGGTCGACTGCCCGAGGTCGGTGGTGCCCTGGGCAAGAGCATCCGGGAATTCCGACGCGCCAGCGACACTCCCACCGATAAAGCAGCCGAGGCGGAGACTAAGCCGAAGGCGTAAGCCGCCGCACTCGCGACCTCTGACGACAGTACGAGATACTCCGGGGTCCCAAACGGCAGCTCGCCCGGAGCGCACCACTTTTTCGTGCGGCCATCTCGCTTCCTCTTTTTCGAGGTCTTTTCCCCAAGGCCGCGGCCGTTGGGATTGTGCGCGGCTCGATCCTTCCAGGGTATAACTGAGTTCGCATGCGCATTGGCATCGACGCGAGACTACACTATTACCAGAAGGCCGGGATCGCGTACTACACGCTGAGGCTCCTAGGCGCCATGGCCGCGCTGGATCGGGATACGGAGTTCGTCGTGCTGCAAAGTCGAAAAGATTCCGTGCCGCTGATTCCGTCTCCCACGGTACGAAGTCGATTTCTATGGACGCCTTGCCACCACCGACTGGAGCAGGTGGGTCTAGCCGCCGAGATCGCTCTGATCGGGCTGGATCTCCTGCATTGCCCCGATTTCGTTCCTCCCTACCTGCGACGCTGCCGATCGGTGATCACTGTCCACGACCTGGCCTTCCTGGTTCACCCGGAGACGCTGACGCGCGAGAGCCTGCGCTACTACAGTCAAACACGCTGGGCCGTTCGCAGCGCCGATCGCATCATCGCCGTGTCCCACAGTACGAGGAACGATCTGATCTCCCTGCTGGGGGTTCCCCCTGAGAAGATCGACGTCGTGCACTCGGCGGCTGACGAGTCCTTCCATCCGTTGAGTCCCGATGCCATCGGGCGGTACCGGCAGGAAAACCGGCTACCAGCGCGCTTCGTGCTCTTCGTGGGCACGATCGAGCCACGCAAGAATCTGCCGACGCTGATTCAGGCCTTCGCGCTCGTCAAGAAGCAAACCGGCGAAGCCGACCTCCAACTCGTGCTGGCTGGCGCCAAGGGCTGGCTGTACCAGGATGCTCTTGCCTTGGTCGGCACACTGGGGCTCGAAGACAGCGTGCGTCTGCTGCGTCCGGACTCGTCTGAAGAGCTAGCTCTCCTGTACAACGCGGCGACGGTCTTCGTCTTGCCCTCCCTGTACGAAGGATTTGGCTTCCCCGCCCTGGAAGCCATGGCCTGTGGAACACCTGTTGTCGCCTCGCGCACGTCGGCATTGACCGAGATCGTCGCTGACGCGGGCGAGCTAGTGGAGCCAACGGATAGCAAAGCGCTGGCTCAGGTGCTGATGACTCTACTAGGCGACGAGACGCTGCGCGCGGAATTGCGCGCGATGGGACTACGGCGATCTGCTGAGTTCAGCTGGCAGAAGACCGCGGCCGAAACGCTGGCCAGCTATCGGAAGGCAGTGGCCTGATGAGGATACTGGTACTCACCTCCCAACCTCCTTATCCGCCGCATCAGGGCGCCGCAGCGCGCAACCTGAACATCATTCGCCATCTCGCTGGGCGGCATGAGATGCACCTCTTAACCCTCGTTTCGACAGGTCAGAGTTGGTCAGACCGCGGACCTCTGCCGGAATTGTGCGCTTCTGTCACGACCGTGCCGACGCCGCCCTATTCCATGCTCAAGAGGCTGATCAACGTATTCGCGTCGACGTCGCCCGACCTGATTCAGCGCCACTGGTCTCCTCATCTCAAAGCGGCCCTGCTGCGACTGACGCAGAGCCTGCCGTTCGACGTGATTCAGGTCGAGAATTTGGAGATGGCCCAGTACGTCGCCGGACCGATGAAACTGGCCGGGCGCCCGCTCGTCGTACTAGATGAGCACAACGCCGAGTACGTGCTACAGCAACGCGCCTTCCATACGGATCTGCGCCGTCCCAGCAAGTGGATAGCGGCCTTCTACAGCTACCTTCAGTGGAAGAAGCTGCGCCGATTCGAGCAGCACGCGTGCCGCGCAGCCGACATGGTGATCGCCGTTTCGGAAGCGGATCAGCAGGCCCTGCTGGATTTGGACTCTCGACTGGACGTACGCGTTGTGCCCAATGGCGTGGATACCGACTATTTCGTCTATCGCGAGAGGGATGCTTCAAGCTTTATCAAGCGTCCCTCAATCGTCTTTACAGGAACGATGGACTTCCGGCCCAACGTAGACGGCGTCCTATGGTTCTGCCAGGATGTCCTGCCCCACCTGCGCCGGCGCGTGCCCAACCTACGTCTGTATATCGTCGGCAAGAGGCCGAACAGAGCCGTGCGGGGATTAATCTCGGAGTACATCACAGTCACCGGGGCTGTCGAGGACGTGCGGCCCTACTTCAAGAACGCGACGGCGTGCGTCGTTCCCCTCCGCATGGGCGGAGGAACACGCCTGAAGGTCCTCGAGGCCATGGCCTCCGGCACACCGGTGGTTTCCACGAATCTCGGCGTGGAGGGGCTCGAGGTGCGGGATGGCGTGCACGCACTCTTGGCGGACGATCCGGCCGGTCTCGCCAGCCGCGTGCTGGAGTTGATCGTGGATCGACAGTGCGCGCAGACGTTGTCAACGACGGCCAGAGCGCTAGTGGAAGAGAAGTACGACTGGCGGCTGATCGTGCCGCGCCTGGAGGACTGCTACGTCGAACGTCGGACAATCCCCGCCGATAAGGTCGAACGAACGACCCAAAGAACATAAAGACAGGTCGGCGAGGGGTGTCCACGGGAGGGCCACGGCGTTCTCCAGACTCCTCTGGCCGGCGGCTGCCCTGCTTTTGCTGCAACTGGTCACCTGCGGCACTCTGGCTACCATGGCCTATTCCGAGCATTTATCGCGCGCCATGATCGGTTGGACCGACGAGACCGATCTCAAGCAACAGATCGTAGCTATCGCCTCCGCCGCGGGTGAGCCACGGCTCGATACCGCGGATGACGCGGCGGTAAGTCATACCGACGTGAACCCCTACGGCGTCAACACCTTCTTGCAACAGGAGGTAGACGGCTGGAAGGTCGATCGAAGCATGGAGATGCTACGTGAGGCCGGGGTCCGCTGGATCCGACAGCAGATTCCGTGGTGGGATATCGAGACGCTTGCCAAAGGCGAGTACGTGAACCAGTACGGACACAACACCTGGGAGAAGTACGATCGGCTGGTGGATGCAGCCGAGCGTCAGGGTATTCAGATCCTGGCCCGCCTGGACGATCCTCCGCCCTGGGCCCGCACCATCAACACGGGCGATCATCACGGTCCGCCGGACGACCTCCAAGACTACGCTGATTTCGTCTCGACCTTCGTGAGCCGCTACAAAGGCCGCATCAAATACTTTCAGATCTGGAACGAGCCCAACATCTACCCGGAGTGGGGCAACCGTCCGATATCCGCGCGTGACTACGTAGAAGTGCTTAAGACCGGCTACACAGCCGTTAAGCAAGCGGATCCGGACGCTGTCGTAGTTGCGGCATCCCTCGCCGCAACCGAGGGCATGCCGGATGGGACGGCGGAGAACGACCTGGCCTACCTGCAGAAAATGTACGACGCAGGCGCCAGTCAGTACTTCGATATCTTGGGCGTCCAGGGCTATGGACTGTGGTCCGGCCCCGGCGATCGTCGGTTGGATCGCATCAACTTCTCCCGCCCACGACTGGTACGGGAGCTCATGGTTCGCAACGGCGATGAGGCCAAGCCGATGTGGATGACCGAGCTAGGTTGGATAGCCCTCCCGCAGGATTGGACCGGCAACACTCAGTGGGGACGGGTGACCGAAGAACAACAGGCCAGTTACACCGTGGAGGCCTACAAGAGGGCGCAGCAGGAATGGCCCTGGTTGGGTGTCATGTTCTACTGGCATTTCCGAATGGCCCACGGAGACGATCCCAACAAGCCGATGTTCTACTGGGCCATGCTCGATCCCGACTTCACCCCTCATCCAGTCTACCAATCCTATAGCGAGATGGCCAATAAGCCGCCCGTTCTGGGGATCGGACAGCACCAGGAAAACGACTGGGCTCTCGAATACGCGGGCACCTGGTACCCCACAACGGATGCGGCCGCCGCCGCGAGAAGTTATGTTATGTCGACTCACACCGGTGCACGGGTCTCCTTCAAGTTTCATGGGACAGATATGGATCTGATCGCTATTCGCACCCCTGGCGCCGGGCGCCTGGCCGTGACTATTGATGGGAGCGATAGCTCCGCAAACAAGGTCAGCGTGCACGCCGCGGGCAAAGCCTACATTGACCTATCCGCCCCGGCGGTATCTTACCAGGAGCGTATCCCTGTTGCCTCTGGTCTGGCATCCCGTGACCACCAGGTCACACTGGAGCCGGCCGACGCTGGCCGGCCGGTTTTTGTGGACGCCGTGGTCGTGAACGACCAGGGTCCGGACTATCTCAAGCCTGCCATCGGAGCACTGGCCGCGGCTGTCCTTCTGGCCGTAGTCGGAGTTCTCCTATTTCGGGGACACCGGACTCCCCACTCTGCCGAATGAGACGAAGCCACTGGATAGTAACTGCTTTCCCAGCCGCTATCACCGTGGTGCTGCTCGCGTCCTTCTTCCTTCGGGTATACCGATTGGACACGCAGAGCCTGTGGTACGACGAGGGCAACAGCGCGGTCATGGCCAGCCGCACAATCTCGCAGATCATCGTGAATGCGGCTGCTGATATTCATCCCCCGTTCTATTACATCCTGTTGCATGTGTGGTCTCTGGCAACCGGCAACTCCGAGTTCGCCCTGCGCTACCTGTCCGTCGTCTTCGGCATGCTAACGGTAGCAACTGCCATAGCTCTTGGATGCCGCCTCTGGCGCATGAGCGTCGGCGTGCTTGCCGGCGCCCTATGCGCCATCTCGCCGTTTCTCGTGTATTACGCACAGGAAGCGCGCATGTACGCTCAACTGTGTGCACTGGCCAGCCTCTCGACTTACACCTTCGTCAGGCTGGCCGAAATCGGCACGGCTCGCTCTGCGTACCTGTCCCCCGCCACGTCTCAGAACCGCTCAGACCGCGGACCCTGGATGTCGATACTCGGTCGCGATGCCGTTTTACCGGCCGCCTACGTCCTGACCACGTCGGCAATGTTGTATACGCAGTACTTCTCTTTCTCCGTCCTGCTCGTCCAGGTCGCGCTCAGCCTGGTGCTCGTCCTGCAGCGATGTCCCCTCCGATCAACCGCTCTGTTGTTCTTGCTTCAAGGCATCGCCGTCATGCTCTATGCTCCCTGGCTCCCAGCTCTCTTCAGGCAACTGGGGGTCTGGGCCACCAGCGCCACGCAGATCGCCGCGGAAGCGTTGCTGCACAACGCTTTCCTCGTCTTCAGCTTCGGTCTCTCTTGGGACGCCACCACAACCAGCAAGAGCCAGTTGTTGGTGGGCATCGTTCTGGCTCTTGGGCTGGTCGCCGACCTGATCCGCACGAGATCCGCTCCAGGGACCACGACCCGCTATTTCCCCGCCATGCTGCTGTTGCTGGTCATGCCGCTCGGGGTCGTCTCCCTCCTGGAGATACGTCGGCCCACCTACCAGCCCAAGCTCGTGATCCCAGCCGCGGTCGCCTTCGAGCTGCTGCTCTCCGCGGGCATGATCACGATGGGGACACTGGTCTCGCGTCTGGTGCCGATTTGGCCATACAGCTCGCGGCGCTTGGCGGCCTGTGTATGGAGGCGCCGGACAGACCTACTCACCGCGTCAGTCGACCGGCGGATCGCGAGAGAGACGAGGTGGTGGCAGGCAGGAAGCGCCATCGCCGTCGTGCTTTTCCTATTGCTTCCTGTCGGCTTTTTCGATGCTCGTTCTCTCCGCGCCTACTACTTCGATTCCAAGTACAGCCGCGACGACTATCGCGGGGTCGCGCGCTTTCTGGAGGCGCAGGGGACAGATGGCGACGCCATCGTACTGAACGCGCCGAGCCAGATCGAGGTGCTGAGCTACTACTACCGCGGGCCTTTGCCACAGCACCCACTGCCGCGACAACGTCCGCTGGATAGATCTCTCACCGAGAAGGATCTGACCGATCTGGCCATCCGCTACGTACGCGTCTGGATCGTGGAGTGGGCCGTCAACGAGAGCGACCCGGAGAGTTTCATCAACGCATGGCTGGGGGAGCGCTATCCTGTCTCCAAAATCCGACAATTCGGGCAAGTGAAAGTGCTGCGCTACGATCTGCAGGCTGGGCGAACAGAGCCCAACTGATGGGGGGAGGATCATCCTCCCCCACGCTGTGCGATCAATCGACGACGGATCTCCTAGCTTCCGACGGTGCGTCCTCTGGGGACCTGCTCATGCTGGTTGTTCGTGTAGGTGTTGCAGTCCGCGTGGTCGCGATGCAACTCAACGTCGATCCCCCGAGCCTTGCATAACAGACCTTCGTTGAAGGCGCAATCCGCTGCCGTGCAGCGCCCAACCCAACCGATGTCTTTGCCTCCTTTGGTCTCCTGCACTTGTCAACCTCCTTCGTGTTAGTAGGTCATGAGGAATCCGCTGTCGTCTGCCGCTGGATGCGGTCAATAAACCCTCAGGCTTGCAAGAAGTATACCAGGGAGACAGAGCAGGCTTAGGCAATAGGTTGAGGAACTATCGTTGACAGAGGCGCAGAGGCTCACCATAATGGGTCCACGCCGGTGCATCGGCTTATCTGGTCAGGGTGACACGATGTGAAAGTTTCGCTAGTGATGACACTGCTCAATGAAGAACACTCGCTCGGACCGCTTCTGGAATCTCTTCTGACCCAGACCCGCCGACCGGACGAGGTCGTGATCGTCGACGGCGGCAGCCGCGATAACACCATGCGGATAGCCGAGTCGTTTAATGATCGGTTGAATTTGCGCCTACTCTCTGTTCCAGGGGCGAACATCTCCAGGGGGCGCAACGTAGCCATCGACGCGGCCCGCGGAGAGATCATCGCATGTACGGACGGAGGCGTTCGCCTGCATGCTGATTGGCTGGCGCAACTGGTGGAGCCCTTCGAGAGATGTCCGGAGACCGATGTGGTGTCCGGCTTCTTCCAGCCCGACGCGCACTCGGAATTCGAGCTAGCCATGGGGGCGACGGTTCTGCCTACGGTCGACGAGATCATCCCCGAGTGCTTCCTACCGTCCAGCCGATCGGTGGCCTTCAGAAAGGACGCCTGGGCAAAGGTCAGCGGATACCCGGAGTGGTTGGACTACTGCGAGGACGTCGTCTTCGATCTCGATTTGCGCCGTCTCGGAAAGCGCTTCGCCTGGGCGCCGCAGGCCACGGTCTACTTTCGCCCGCGCTCCAGCCTGCGATCCTTCTTCCTCCAGTACTACCGCTACGCCCGCGGCGACGGCAAGTCCAACCTCTGGCCACGCCGCCACGCCATCCGCTACGGCTCGTACGCGGCGGGACTGGGGCTGCTGGCCGCCGGCTTCTCCTGGCCCGCGCTCTGGGGTCTGTTCGCCATCGGGACGATCGGCTACCTGCAAAGGCCGTACCGGCGCCTATGGAGACACCTGGACGGCCTCGCCCCGCACCGTCATCTGCGTGCGCTGCTGCTCGTGCCAATCATCCGGGTCACGGGCGATATCGCCAAGATGGTGGGCTACCCAGTGGGACTGTGGTGGCGAAGGAGGCACTACCACGGCTAGCAGAGCACTGCATGTTGTGTCACCGATACGTTTGCTCGTCCCTCTTCCGGATGTCCAAGATCTCCACGATCCTGTCTCCATCGTCGATGTCGAACAAGATCCTGAGGTTTCCGACGCGGCAGCGGTACTGAGCCACTGGGGCATAGTCCAACTTGATGGTGGCCTGCCCACGCGGCTCCAACTCCAGCCCCCGTATCGCTTCCTTCACCCGTTTGGCCTGCTCTATGGGCAGATCCAAGAAGGCTTTCTCAGCCCGACGGGAAAGGACAGCACGATACGTCAAAGCCCCTTCTTCTCGAAGACCGTCTCAGCGGCAGTGCCATGGCCCTGGCGAATCTCAGCTTTGGACTCCAACAGGGCGCGCACGTATCCTGGATCAGAGAACTCCTTGAGAGCCTCCTGCACTTCCAGATACCTCTCAAGGTCGACGATGACAGCGGCGGGTTTTCCCTGTCGCGTGACAATGATTTCTTGCCCCTCGGCGTGAAGCTCCTCCAGAAGCTTGGTCAGGCTCCTGCGAAGCTCGTGTGTGCCAACAAAACGGCTGTTCAGTAGGTCGGACATGGTGCCCCCCCGGTGAAACACACTCACAGCGGATTCATAAAGAAAGCATAGTGGATTCGTCACGCCAAGTCAATGCGCGGGGCGGAGCGGCTTGTGATCTTGGAGGGCTACAAAGTGATCCGAATCGGGCTAGAGTAGTCCTTGTTCGAGACCGCCGCGGTCTCCGAGACCGCGGCGGTCTACAGTAAGCGTCGGCTTGGAGACTGAGGCGAACGCGCCGCGCGGGCGCCTCTACTCCGCCGTCTCCAACTGAAAGGCATCGTGCAGCGTTCGCACCGCATCCTCCACTTTGGCCGCCTCGATAATGCAGGTGATCCGAATTTCGGACGTGGTGATCATCTCGATGTTGACACCCGTGTCTGAAAGCGCCCGGAACATCTTGGACGCGTAGCCGGGTGTGTTCTGCATGCCGGATCCGACGATGCTGACCTTGCCCAGATCCTCTGCGAAGACGCAGCCGCGGGCCACAATCTGCTTCGTCACTGGCTCGACCAGACGCATGGCCTTGATAAGATCGCCGCGCGAGACGGTGAACGATAGGTCCGTTGTGCCGTCTACACTGGCGTTCTGGACAATCGTATCGACGCTCACGTGGGCGTCGGAAAGAGGCTCGAAGATGGCCGCGGCGATACCCGGTTGGTCGGGAACCCCCATGACCGTTATCTTGGCCACATCTGAATCGTGCGCAATCCCCCGAACTTTTCGGCGGTTCTCCACTAGCTCACCTCCGTGTATCAAGGTGCCCGGTTTGTCGTTGAAACTGGACGCCACCAGAATCGGCATGCCATAGAACTCGCCCAACTCCACAGCGCGCGAGTGCATGACACGCGCGCCATGCTGAGCCAACTCCAGCATCTCTTCGTAGGAGACATCCTCCAGCTTGCGAGCCTTGGGACAGATGCGCGGATCGGCTGTGAACACGCCATCCACGTCCGTGTAGATCTCGCAGACCTGAGCCCCCAGCGCGGACGCCAGCGCCACCGCGGTGGTGTCGGAGCCACCCCGCCCGAGAGTGGTGATGTCCATGTCCGAAGTAATACCCTGGAAGCCCGCCACGATCACGATCTTGTCCTCTTGCAGCTCCTTGGTCAGCCGCTCCGGATTGATGTTCATAATGCGGGCCTTGCTGAAGACGCCATCTGTCCGAATACCGGCCTGAGCACCTGTCAAACTGACGGCCTGAAGGCCGAGCTTCCTGAGCGCCATGGACAGGAGCGTGCAGGACACGATCTCTCCCGTGTGGAGCAGCAGATCCATCTCACGCTCATCCGGCTCATCCGTGACTTGACGGGCTAGCGCGATGAGATCGTCAGTCGTATCGCCCATGGCCGAGACAACGGCCACGACCATGTTACCGCGCTCTTTGGTCGCGGCGGCTCTCCGGGCCACGTTCTTGATGCGATCCGCCGTGGCTATAGAGCTACCGCCGTATTTCTGGACGACAAGAGCCATCCGGG
>SCTZ01000249.1 GCA_004297765.1 Chloroflexota bacterium
CCGCGCGTCGATGATATCGCCCGTGTAGACCAGCTCCTTGGCCCGCGCCAGACCCACTGCCCGTTGCAGCAGCCACATGCCGCCGAAGTCGGGCAGCAGCCCCCGCCGCACGAAGATGGACGAGACGCGGGCCTGCTCGGAGGCGATGATGAAGTCACAGGCGAGGGCCATGTTCAAGCCCGCCCCCACGGCCACGCCGTTGAGCGCCGCGATCAGCGGCTTCTCGAACTCCACCAGCCGCCACACCATGCGGTCGTGCCGGCGGATAGTTTCCTTGCTCTTGGCCACTCCCCAACCGATCTGGTCAGGGATGTCGCTCAGATCAGCTCCCGAGCAGAAGCCACGTCCCTTGCCGGTGATGATCACGGCTCGGATCGCGTCATCCTGCGCCAGGTCGTCGAAGAGCACCTCGAAGTCCCCGAGGGGGCGTGTTCCCCAGGGGTTCAGGCGCTCCGGGAAGTTGAAAGTGATGGTGCAGATGCCATCCGCTTTCTCCACGATGATGCGCTCGAACGTCGCCACAGATGAACCTCTCTTTCTTGCCGGGCACGCGCCGGCCGGTATTGGCTGTGTCTCAAGAAGCGATCAAGATATTCAGCTAGTTCCCTTTTTGCTCCCCGTCTCCCATCGGCTGAGCTCAGGTCCGAGCCTGGGCATTCGCTTCGGCACGCAGATTGGTCCGCAGGTCCATACGAAGACTATCGTGGAGCACCTGCTTGATGGAGCCGAACTTGCGAGACGAGGTCGTGGCCATCCGGCTAGCAAGCTCGGTGGCGGACTGCAACAGTTGTTCGTTGGGAACGACTCGGTGCACCAGTCCGATCCGCTGGGCCTCATGAGCGTCGATCTGCTTGCCCGTATAGAGCATCTCCTTGGCCCTGTTCATACGCAGAGCGCGCGGCACAACGTAGTCCGCGCAGAGATCGGCCATCAGGCCGCGCCGGATGAAGAACAGCGCGAACCTGGCATCCTCCGCCGCGATGACCAGATCGCAGACGGACACCAGAGCACAGCCCCCGCCCACGGCGTAGCCCTGCACAGCGGCCACGATCGGCTTGGGCGACTCGTACATGGTTACCGCCAGCTTGCTCCATCTTATTATCTCGCGCGTGTTGCCCAGCGGATTTTGGAGGTTATCGTACGCCCCGGAGGCCATCAGCTTCATGTCGCCACCCGCGCAGAAGGCGCGCCCGGCCGCGGCCAGCACGATCGCGTGAACAGTGTCGTCACTCAAAACCTCGTCCACGGCCGCGGTAAGATCGTCCAGAAACTCGGGATTCATGGCGTTGAGCGCTCGCGGCCGGTTCAGCGTAATCGTGGCAACGCCGTCCGCTCTGTCGACGAGGAGCGTTCCGAAAGGCACGCTGCTCATTCCCTATCGTCCCTTGAACACTGGCGTTCGCTTCTCCATGAAGGCCTGCACGCCTTCCCGATGATCCTCGGTTCGCATGCACATGGCCTGGGCCAGGGCCTCGTACTCGACGTAGCGTCTCATGTCCATGTGCTCGTCCAGACGAAGAACGACCTTGGTCATAGCCAGAGCCATCGGCGGATTACCGGCCAGCTCCTGGGCCAGCATCTCCGCCTCGACCATCAACTCCTCGTGGGGAACAACGCGAATGGCCAGGCCGATCCGAGCGGCTTCCTGTGCGCCGATCATCTCGCCAGTGAAGACGAGCTCCTTAGCCCGCGCCAGGCCCACGGCCCGCGGCAGGAGCCACATGCCGCCCAGATCCGGGAGCAAAGCACGCTGTGTGAGGATCTGAGAGAAGCAAGCCTGCTCGGAGGCGATGATGAAGTCGCAGCCCAGCGCGATGTTCATGCCAGAGCCGACCGACAGTCCGTTCACGGCTGCGATGGTTGGCTTCTCGAGCTCCACAAGCCGACGCACCATACAGTCATGTCGTCGAATCCGTTCCTTGCAGAGCGCGGGGCCCAGTTCGGTCTGCTCAGCTAGCTCTCGGATGTCGCCGCCTGACGAGAAGGTTCGTCCCGCTCCCGTGATGATAACGGCGCGCACGCCATCATCGCGCTCCAGGTCGTCGAAGGCGATCTCGAAGTCCTCCAGAGACCGCAGGTCCCACGCGTTGAGGTACTCCGGATCATCGTTGAAGGTGATAGTGGCGACCCCTTCAGCTTTGGTCAGGCTGATGCGCTGAAATGTCATGCCGGCCCTCTCTATGTGATGGGATCTGCCGTTTATGACCATTGCATCGAAACATCGGACCGGCGGACCTCTCACGGAGACGCACAGTTGGCTACCGCCAGTGCCATCGAGTACCCGCTACTGTATTTGGGCTGCGCCCGGACCGACTGAAGAGCGCCAGGTGTGGATAGTAACGCATGAAGCCCCGAACGGTGCCGTCCGCGGGCCTGAGATCAGGTCGAACAACTATCGAGCCTCTGAGCGTTTGCAGCCCTCCAATGGCGAAAGGGTATCTGTCCCGAGGACCGGTCACGTGGTAGGTTGCTCGATCCCATGCCAAGACACCCTCAGGCACCTTGACGTGTAACGTTAAGTGTCACCCCGACGGCATTATAACACAGACCACCGAACTGTCAAGAGTATCATCTCCCGTCGTAGGGTTTATGCGTTCTCCGGCGCGTCACGCCATGCTGCGACCATCCGGGGTTGAAGCCGCCGGGCTAATCCAACGAAGCCCCCTCGAAGGGGGCTGGGTGCCGTGCTCAGCCGGCTTCTAGCCGGCTTCGTCGACTCAGCCCGGCGGCTTCAGCCCCGGATGGGCTGGCCGTGATACGAGGCGCGCGGAGAACGCATAAGCCCCGTCTCCCGTCGCTTGCACGCTGGCGAGTGGGCGGGAGGATGGAGTGAGTCTTATCCTTGCGAGATCTGCCGGGCCTGCGCGCGGGCCAGATCACGCAACTCGCGCTTGAGGATCTTGCCCATAGCGTTGCGCGGGAAGCTCTGCACGAACTCGACGTGCTCCAACGCCTTGAATTTGGCCAGGCGATTTTGGATCATGTCGATAAACTCCTGCTCCGCGGCCTGCGCGCCAGCACGCAGCAGGATGTAGGCTTTGGGAACCTCGCCCAACCGCTCGTGGGGCACCCCCAACACCGCGCATTCCTGGATGCGCGTGTCCTCGTACAGAACGTTCTCTAGCTCCTTGGGATACACGTTGTGTCCGCCGCGGATGATCATGTCCTTCTTACGGTCCACCAAGTAAAGGAAGCCATCCTCGTCCAGGTAGCCCAAGTCGCCAAAGTGGAAGAAACCACCCTTCAGCGCCTCGGCAGTGGCCTCGGGCATGCGCCAGTACTCCTTGAGCGTCTTGTACACGCCAGCGTACGGGCCCTCCGTGTGTGGGCCGATACAGATCTCCCCGGTCTGGCCCAAAGGCAGCTCGTTGTCGTCGTCGTCCACGATCTTCACTTTGATATGCGGCAGGATGACACCCACCGCGTCGAACTTCCGCTCGTGATGCAGCGGGTCGGTCGTCACCGTGCACGGTGCCTCCGTCCCGCCGTAGGAGTTGATTATGCGGAAGTCATATTTTCCCTCGAACTCGCGGCGCAACTCGGGTGGCAGTGGTGAGCCTCCGCAGATGGCATAACGGACGGAGCTGAGATCGACCTCCCTGGCAATCTCTTCAGGCAGCCGGCTAATCTCGTAGTACATGGTCGGGACGGCGCCAAGGGCCAGGGTGACCCGCCATTCCTTGATCAGACGCACGCACTGGGCGGCATTGAAGCGGTCCATCAGCACACAGGTGCAGCCGCTGTGCATGGCCGTGAGCGGGCTGACGATCAAAACGGATAGAAGCGAAACGGGGAGGAGACTGATCGCCACGTCTCGATCGGTGATCTTGTACCAATCCCGCAGAGCGTCCAACTGGACGACGAGGTTTTCGTGGGTATGGACGGCGCCCTTGGGCACGCCCGTCGTTCCCGAGGTGTAGAAGATCGTCGCGCGCTCATCCGGCGCGACGTCCACGGCGACGAACGTGGGCGCTGCATCTCGGAGCAGCGCTTGGTACAAGAGGGTATCCTGTCCACCGTCGCCCCCCACGACCACCACGTGAGATAGCTCAGGCAATTGATCACGCACCGCCTGCAGCACGGGCAGATGGGAAGCGGCCACCACCACAACTCTGGACTGCGAGTTGTGGAGGATATAACGGGTCTCCTCGCTCTTGAGCAGGATATTCACGGAGACCGCGATTGCCCCAACCTTCAGAAGGCCATGGAATGTGAACAGGTACTCAGGGCAACCCGGCAGCATGATAGCCACTCTATCGCCCCTCTCCACGCCCAGAGCGCACAGGGCATTGGCGACACGATTGCACTGTTCGTCGTAGTCGCGAAAGGTATAGCGTCGCTCTTCGAACACCAGGGCCAGCTTGTCAGGTAGCCGTGCTGCGTTCCGCTCAACATCGGTCGCGAGGTTCATAGCACCTTCTTCCCTTTCTGCCTGTATTCGAGGTCCATCCAGGTATGTCAGGCGCGTCGGACTTGGTCGTCGAATCAACCTAGTGCGTCGTTCCACAAGTATGGCGAACTGGCGAGGCTGTTCCCTCTCCCTTGCGCACAAGGGAGAGGGGTAGGGTGAGGGTTCAGCCCCTGACGCCGATGGGTCGCCGTCCCGGACCAATGAAGACCCGGGGGACCCTCAATCGAGTAGCCGGGTGGGTCACCCCGCCCGGCTCTCACACCACCGGACATGCGGGTCCGCATCCGGCGGTTCGTCACACAAA
>SCTZ01000250.1 GCA_004297765.1 Chloroflexota bacterium
CATGAGGTCGAGGAGATGACGGTCTCCCGGCAATACTTGCCCCCCTGCTAATTGCTAGACCCCATACGGGCGGGCTATAATCGAATATATCTCGGGCTTTCTGGGGGGGCTTGACCAGAAGAGAGAGGCGCCTAAGATTCCGAAGACGGGGAGGTACAGCATGGGTGTACTTGGACGGATGAGCACATTGATCAAAGCCAAGATGAGCCAGATCTTGGATCGCGCGGAGGACCCCAGACTGACCATGGATTATTCCTACGAGAAGCAGGTCGAGATGCTCCAGGGCGTGAAGCGCGGCATCGTGGACGTGGTCACGTCGAAGCGGCGCATTCAGCTTCAGGCAGCCAAGCTTCAGGAGAACGTGGCCAAGCTCGACGTACAAGCTCGTCAGGCCGTCTCGGCAGGCCGCGACGATCTGGCTAAGCTGGCTCTGGAGCGTAAGCAAGCGGCTCTGGTGCAGTTGCAGGGACTGGACTCCCAGATCAGTGATCTGGAAAAGGAGCAGGAAAAGCTGACGACGGCCGAGCAACGCCTATCGACCAAGATCGAAGCCTTCCGCACACGGAAGGAGACCATTAAGGCGCAGTATTCGGCGGCAGAGGCGCAGGTGCGCATCGGCGAGGCTGTGACGGGACTATCAGAGGAGATGGCCGACGTTGGGATGTCGATCCAGCGAGCCGAGGACAAGACCGAGAAGCTACGGGCTCGGGCTGGAGCCATCGACGAGCTGGTAGCGGCCGGCACGCTCGAGGACGTCACCGGCGGTGGCGATGCCATCGAGCGGGAGCTCGGTCGGGTCACCATCTCGGAAAACGTGAACAAGGAGCTCGAGGCCCTGAAGCGCCAGCTTCAGGGAGGAGCCGAGGCGAAGCAGCTTGAAGAGGGCAAGAAGGAGGGAGCATGATCGTCCGTATTCTAAGCGAGGGGCAGTATCGGCTGAATAGCACGGCGCTAGATAAGCTGAACGATATCGACAACCAGATCGTGAAGATCGTGGCGTCCGGAGATCAGCAGGGCTACCAGTCACTGTTCCAGAAGATGATCGGCCTCGTGCGTCAGCAAGGGACGCCGGTGCCCGAGCAGGAACTGGTGGAGTCGGATGTGATTATCCCGCAGGCAGACACGTCGTTCGAGGAGGCCAAGAGCCTCTTCGTGGGCGATGGCCTGGTGCCCGACTAGTACTAGTACTACAATCGTACTTTGTCATTCTGAGCGCCGCAGCGCGAAGAATCCGTACCTCCGGGGGCGAGGGGCGCGGATTCTTCGGCGTGCGCGCCTCAGAATGACCAACAGAGGCGGTGCTAAAGATGAGAAGTTCGATGAACTACGGTTGTAGTATTAGGCGATGGGAGGAAGAGGGGAAAGGGTGAATAGAGCAAAAGGGGAGAAACGTACCTCCTTTTCACCTTTTCCCCTAGCCCCTACACCGGCAAGCCCCACAGAGCGTACCACAAATCGGTTTCTGGCTCGATGGGTAGCTCTTTCTGCATGACCGCGCCCAGGCGCAGTTCCATGGCGTTATCGCGGTCGTGGTTTGTGCCGCGGGGAGCGAAGGGGTAGAACTTTCCTCGCTTGTAGTTATAGATCCAGTAGACGTCCGTACGATCAGAGGCACCGGGCAGAGGCTCAGTGCCTTCGTGTGTTCTGCGAAACCTGAACACGGCCGCCAGGATCTGTCCCCCAAAGCCCTGGTCCTGTAGAGTCGTGGTGCACGCGTGCACGGTCGAGACGAGGTCCTCAAACTGATCATCCTCGACCACGACCCAGGTAAACCCGTAGGCATCTGACTCCAGGCGCACTATGCTTCGTGTGGCCTGGGACGAAATCTTGAGCAATCCCTCCAGATCGGAGCGCACCTCCTGGAACTGCGACGAGGTGACGGGCTTGAAGCAGATCCCCGCGCTGCCAGCGGGGACCAACCCCACCATTGTTTCCAGGCTCACCTGGGCGGTAGCGATGGCGAAGAGACGCTCAATCTTGGATTCAACCGGCTTCGTGCGGCCGAACAGAATATCGAACAGGCTCACAGTCCCTCCATCTGCTGCTGCATTCGCTCAAGCCTCTGCAGACGGCGCTCGAGCGATGGATGTGTGGAGAGCAATTCGAAAACCGACTCGCCCGAGATAGCCGGAACGATGAAGAAGGCGTTCATGCCTTCCACCTCGCGCAGGTCGCGTTGCGGAATGCGCTGCATGGTGCCAGCGATCTTCATCAGTGCGGAAGCTAGCTGGCTCGGTGCCCCGGTGATGATGGCCGATCCCCGGTCGGCGGCGTACTCCCGATAGCGTGATAGAGCTCGGATCAACAGAAAGCTGATCAACCAGGTGGCCAGGGAGGCCAAATAGACGAAGATAATCCCCTGAGCGTTCCGTCGTCGGTCGCCGCCGCCGAAGAACATCGACCAGCGCAGGATGAAGAAGGCTACCGTCGAGAAGAAGCTGGCCAGAGTAATGACCACAACATCGCGGTTCTTGATGTGGGTTATCTCGTGTGCCAGCACTGCCTCCAGCTCGGGACCCTCCAGCCGATTCAGCAATCCTGTCGTGACCGCGACTACCGAGCTCTTGGGGCCGCGGCCGGTCGCGAAGGCGTTCGGGATAGCTTGATCGGCGATTGCGACCCGCGGCTTGGGTAGATTGACCAGAGCCGCGAGCCGCTCTATCTGCGCATGGAGCTTCGGCGCTTGTTCCGGGGATACCTCGTGTGCTCCCATGGACCACAGTACCAGACGATCGGACAAGAAGTACTGCGCACCGATCATCAGTCCGGCTATCACCACCATCGCGCCGTAGCCTGCCCCGGCGTACCAGAGAACAGCCAGAAAACCTAGATAGACTACCGCCAGTAGAAACATTGCGAAGAACATGCGTGCTGTCAAGCCTGGATCGCGACCGTACCATTGTCTTTGCATCATCTTGTTAACGCTCCCGCTGTCTGCTGCAGCGACTTCCGTACCAGGGCTCTTTAGACATATTATACTGCTTTGGGGAGGATGTTTAAGGAATAGGCAGCGAGAGTGGCGCTATCGAACTTAGTGCGGCATTCCTTGAGTCCGGCATACTGTCCGACAAGGATGCCGCGGCCCTTCCGCGAAAGGACCGCGGAGGTCTGCCGCGGCAGTCCGACTAGCCTGGATACTTGTCTGTCGATCCTCCGACAGTACCAGCGAGGGGCACCTGCTCGAAAAGCTCGTCCCTGGCTGAACGCTCGGGATGCACGGCCAGCAAGAGAGCGCCTGCGGCGAGCATGGCCAGTCCACCGGCAACAAAGGCGCCTCGCAAAGTCCCTGTTGCGTCGGCCATCGCCCCGGCGGCCACCGCTCCGATCGGCTGTGCTAGCGATTGCACGGATGAGCCTATTCCGATGAACTCCCCCGCTCTAGCTTCGGGAATCAAGTCCGTAAGAAGCGGAACAAGCAGCGCCCCGGTGATCGCGTTGGCGATGCCAACGGCGGCCATAACCAGCACGGCATCAGGTACCCCTTGCACCATTTGCGCTCCTGCTACGCCAGCGGCGCCGAACAGAAACACTCCAGCCGTCAAGACGCGCTTCTTGCCGAAGCGTTTTGCCAATATTCCGGCAGGGACCGCGAAGACAATGGCGCCCGCTATGGCGGGCAGCACAAGCACGAACGACGTGTTTTCCTCCAGCCCCAGAACGGACACCCCGAACCGCGTCACGAAGGGGGTGAGACCGCCATTGCCCAGCCAGAAGAGGAATGTCACTCCGAGATACTTCATCAACTCGCGCCGAGCCAGGATGTCCCGCAGATACGGCCGAAGTGCTGGACGTCCCCGGTGTCGCGCTGGTGTGCGCGGTCTCGGGGGCTCGGTGATCGTGAAGAAGGTCACAGCGAACGTTAGCACGAGCCCGAGCGCAACGATCAGAAAAACGAGCGCTTGATGTTTCTCCCACAGCACGAAAGCCAACCCAATCACCGCGACAGCGCCGAGCATGTTGAGGACCGTCATGACGCCACCGACTACGCCGCGCTGCTCGGGTGGCGCGATCTCGGGAAGCAAGGCCAGGTAGGGATCGTAGGCCATCGCCAAAAAGAAGGACAATACCGTCATTACCGCGATCACGGCCCAGAGCGCCGGATGAACGGCGAGTAGCGTCAGCGCCAGCGCTGTCAATGGCACGCCAATCACGAAGAAAGGGCGCCGGCGGCCCAGCCGATTGGGAGGAAGGCGATCCGAGATGGCCCCGACGATGGGCTGAACGAACCCACCGACCAGCGATCGCTCTTGCGCCAGAAGACCGACCACCAGGTTGGATACCGGATAGGCCTGCAGGAAAAGTGGAAAGGCATGGTTTGCGAACTGGTACACCAGGTTGGCCCCCATGTTGGCCAGACTGTAGCATACGATCTGCCCGTGAGTCAGCCGCTTCATGTATCTGTCCTCTGGTCAGGTGAAATGAGCTCAAAGGCGCGATCAAAGCTCGATCGCGGCTGGATGCGCAGGTTCATATGGTTCATCTGGAGCCCCTGGACACAACGGCCCAGCGCATACTCTGAAGGGCTTCCTCCGCCTGACGCGTCAGGGCATAGCTCGCTTGCTGCAGTCGGGCCGCGAACCCCCGCGGCAACTCGCCCTCGGCGATAGCGAGGGGGGCGCCAAAGGCGATGGCCGATGGGCCGCGCTTGAGCGATACCGGAATGCCGGCGATGACCGGCCCTCGGAAGTCCTGGAGGAATGGCGGCATCATCTGCTCCGTGCCGGCAAGCCCGAAGGGCACCACAGGCGCATTCATCATGATAGAAAGGTAGGCTACGCCCCTGCGAAAGCCTACTGTCCTGTCACCAGCTTGCTCCCGCTCCGGAGTCACGTGCTGTCCCTGCGGGAAGATCAGGACGGCGTTGTCGTGCCGCGACGCCTCTGCTAGCCGGGCAAGAAGCTTGCGACCGTCGCCCGGTTTTCCAAGGTGGAACATGCCGAAGGCGAGTGTCGCGTACCTGGCGTACAGCCCAGCCGCCAGGAAACCCGGGCCGCCCACCGTCACGAGCAGCCTTGTCACGAGAGTCCTGGCGGGGCTATGAGCCAGTCCCCACCGAATCAGGGAGAGATCGGCGAAGCTATGGTGCGTGCCGGCGAAGATCACACGCGACGGCAGATCGGCCAGATGCTCTTGCCCGAGCACCACGGTACGCGTGGATGTCAGACGGAAGAGCAGATCTACGGGAAAGCTAAGGAAGCGGAAGATGCGCCCCCAGGTGTAGGGCCACATCGGTGTCTGACAATCCCTAGCCTTTCCCATGGTCAAAGACCCGACGGAACCAGGATCATTACCAGCGGGATCAGTATGCCCGCCACGCCCAGAAGGGCGATAATAGCAGTGAACATAACGTAGCGTCGATCGTAGTTGCTGAGAAGCGTCGGATCGTAGTACTGGCCAACGCCGGCATCCGTGTACATCTTGAGCAGACCACGCAGGAGCTTGTGGCGCGTCTGGCGCCCCGTGAGCAGTCCTAGGACGGCAATACCGTTCACGAGGATCGAGAGTACCATGGTGATGATCAATACGGCGCGAGCCGTGGCATCGCCTCGGCTTGCCCCAGCTGCGACGGACGCATTGATGCCGAGCATCACGAAGTTGAAGATGATAGCCGTGACGACGTAGATCGTGTCAGTCCTGGTGTTTATCCCGAGCTCGAGATTGATGTGTTCGTGCAAGCGCTCAAGCATCAGTTGAAACCCCTTTCGATCGAAGTGCATTGTGGTTCATAGCGAAGCGCAGGGTGCGGCCGTGGACCAGTCCTCTCCACATCTTTGGGGAGCAGCTCATGGCTGTTGACAACTATTCTACGCGATGGAGGGGAGGACCTCATCGTAGTAACTATGCATTTGTGGTCGGTGATGGAGCGCGTGCCAGGCGTCCGGGATGATGCTAAATGTGTAGAGACTAGTACTTGCGCGGTTCGACGATGCCACGACGTAGCGCGTAGGCCGTCGCGTCGGCACGGCCGCGCGCGTTGATCTTGGCGTAGATGTTGACGATGTGACGCTGGACGGTCGGCAGACTGACAATCAGCGCAACTGCGATCTCCCTATTGGTGTTGCCGTTGGCGAGAAGCCGTAGGACTTCGACTTCGCGCGCCGTAAGCCCGTCCGGATAGTCATGATCCGCCACGTGTGCGCCGGGGCCTGCTGCGAGCAGTGCCTCCTGCTGGCTGAGGGCACGCTTCACCCAGCCTTCCATACTCAGCCTGGCGAAGGTTGCCATTGCCGCCTCGAGCAATGCGAGCACACGGGTACGCTCTGTCGAATGCGTTCGGATGAGGGCCAGCGCTTCATCGTAGTCGACAATCGCGCGAAGGTGGTGCTGCTCATGGGCGTCGAGCGTGCGTCGGGCGCGGGCGAAGTATTGGCCGGCTTCGGACATATCGCCCAGGAGGGTCGCCATGCGGGCTATGCTAAGCTCGTGCGGTCCGACCACGGTGCCGCCGACGCCCGCCTCGATGGCTGCCCGAGCCTGACGCCGGTAGATGTCCGCGTACTCCCTTGCGGCAAGGTCCCAAACTGCGCTGGAGGCGAGGGCGACGACAAGGTTGTGCCCATAGGTCGTCGGCTCGACACGTTCCGCGACCGGCGTGAGCGCGGCAAGGATGTGGTATGCTTCCGCACTATTGCCCGCCCTGCTGTGGTCGAACGCAGCGGTCGCCGCTACTCCGGGTCCGACGAGACTGTGCACCAGTTCCTGGCTGGTGGCAAGCTCAGTGGCCGCGCTGGCCAGGGCCGTCCAATCCCCGTCCAGGTAGTAGGCCAGCACGCTCTCCAGTCCAATCTCGATATAGCGCAACGCCTGCCCTGAGCCAAGCCGCGCCGTTATCTCAAACGCACGTTGTGCCGTGTGTTGTGCAGGTTGCAGCTCTCCAATAGCGACCTGCGCCCCGGCGAGAGAGACGAGGGCCTCTGCCTGCCCGAAAAGCGATCCGTAGCGCTCGCTGGCTTCCAGCAGCTCCTGGCATCGTTCGGCAGCCTCATGGAACGCGCCGTGGCGGTATATTAGGTCGCGCACCACTACCTGCAGGGCCCGCAGGATCGCCATCGGGCGTTGCCAGTTGCGGGCCAGGGTCAGGATGGACTCCGTCTGCTGGCGGGTTCGCCGAGCGAATGGCTCCAGGGTTTGCGCGTAGTCATCCTCGTTGCCGCGGGCTCGCACGATCTCGACGGCTCTGGGATCGTAGCCGAGCCAACGGCCGGCATTGACGATCCCGATCGAAACGGGTTCGAAGCGGTCTCGCAGCAACGCCAGGCGTGCCCAGAGGAGATCGCGCTCCTCGCCGACGAGAGCGAGTCCCCGCTCAACCAGCGCATCGCACAGGGAAGACCCCGCCCCGCCATCCTGCCACACGCGGGCGACCGCCGCTAGGAACTCAGCGCGCGCCCTTGGCTCGACTTCAGACGCGGCGAGTAGGGCCAAGGCGTCTTCGACCGAGCGCCGGGAATCTTCGAGCATGAGTGCTTCGGCCTCGGCGACGGCTAGCTTGCAAAGGATCTTCGCTCGCACGGCAGACTCGCTCTCCGCCGAAAGAGCGTGAGCGATGCGGAGGAATAGCGCCGCCCGCTCGTGTGCACAGGCTACCTTCGCCTGTTCGGCGGCATCCAGGGCATACGGAATGCCGGCTGCTGCGCCGGGCAAATCGGCCGAGGCGTGATACTGTGCGGCCAGCTCGGCGGCGTGATCTGCCAGACGGCCGGCATAGGACTGCTCGAGGGCGAGGGCGATTCGGCGATGGAGACGAGCCCGCCGGTCCGGGTTCTGTTGGTCGTAGAGCGCATGACGGACAATGGTGTGGGCGAAGTCATACATAGGAGGTGCGCCATCGGTGGCCCGCAGCAGTCCGGCTTCGAGCGCTTCATCAAGGCAGTTGAGCAGCATATCATCGGGTAGATCGGTTAACGCAGCGAGCACCTGGAACGCAAAGCCCCCGCCAAAACCCGTGGCGAGTCTAAGCATATCGCTTGTCTCCTTGGAAACACGGGCAAGCCTTCGTTGGACGACCTGACGCACTGCCGCGGGAGTGCCCATACTGCCGATGCCGAGCTCCGTGGAGAGAAGACCGCCCTCGCGCGGTAACCGGCCGTCTTCGATCAGGTGCCGCAGGATTTCGTGGACGAAGAATGGGTTGCCGCTGGTTACGGATTGGACTGTCCGAGCAAGCCCCTGTGGTAGGTCCTGACCGGTTGAAAGGGCAAGGTACTCCGCCACGTCCGCTGTCGTGAGCCCACGGACCGGGACCCGCTCGTAGCCGGTCTCACGCTGCAGCACGGCCAGCACCTCGGCCATCTGCTGACGGTCATTCAGCTCTTGCTCGGAGTCTCGATGGGCGCCAACCACCAGCACTGGTGCCCGGTCGACGAAGCGAGCGAGGTAGCGCAGCAAGCGCAGGGAATCGAGGTCGGCCCAGTGCAGATCATCGAGCACGAGGAGGATGGGTTTCTCCTTTGCCATCGTGAAGAGCCATTGAATCACCGCTTCGTATAGACGAAAGCGCTCTTCGTCGGGACTCAAGGAGGGAGGATCCGGCAGGTCGGGCAATGCGGTGCGCAGCCCGGGCATGAGATGGGCCAGGGGCGAGGCATTGGGACCAAGCTCACGCCGCAGTTGCTCAGGCGCGGTCGTTCGTACGTATTCGCCAAGGGACTGGAGCCAGGGTCCATACGGCGGCTGCCAATCGCCCTCGAAACAGCAGCCCGAGAGCACAACGGCGCCCTGCTGGCGCGCTGAGCGCGCGAACCGCTGGGCGACCCATGTCTTGCCGATACCTGCCTCACCGGTCAGCATCACCAGGCTTCCGCGGCCGGCAAAGGCACGATCTAGCTTCTTCTTGAGAATCTGTAGCTCACGTACGCGTCCGACGAAGGCGGGGTTTAGCTCAGTGTCTCCGTGGCCGATGGCAGCCAATAGCCCGCCTCCTAACAATGGCATCTAGCCCAACATAGAATGGCACTTAGGGCTGGTATTAGGTCCGGGTTCCCGGTTTTCGAATTGGGCAAGGGCAGCGCGCGGTCCAGACATCGAGAGCTTTCGCCTGGATGTCGTATGACTTGCACGTTCCCTACAGTCCCGCGCAAGCATGGTAGTATCCGATTGCCATGAAGTCAAGTCGTGCCGAGCAGGCAATCCTATGGCGTTCGCTTCTGTTGCAAATCCACATTGATATGGTATACTGCCTGACGTTTGGGCCCAGCTAGATGGCCTGGACGGTGGCGTGTAGGCTACCAAGGGGAGACGCCAATGCCGGTGATCGCAATCATTGGAGCCCAGTGGGGCGACGAGGGCAAGGGAAAGATCGTCGATATGCTCGCGGAGACGGCCAACGTTGTGGCTCGGTTCTCCGGTGGTGATAACGCCGGACACACCGTCGTCAATCCCGCGGGCGAGTTCAAGCTGCATCTCGTGCCCGCGGGGATCTTCTATCCCCAGTGCCGGTGTCTGATCGGCCATGGCGTGGTGGTCAATCCTGAGTCGCTGCTCGGGGAGATTGCCTACCTGTCCGAGCGCGGCGTTGACACACGGAATCTCTTCGTCAGTGACAGGGCTCACGTAGTGATGCCCTACCACATAATGCAGGACCGTCTGGAGGAGCAGGCCCGCCAGAACAGCGCCATCGGCACGACGCACAAGGGCATTGGCCCCGCCTACGCCGACAAGGCCGCACGCGTCGGTATCCGCGTGGGAGATCTGCTGGATGAGGATCTGCTGCGTAGCCGCCTGACAATGGCGCTCGCCCTCAAGAACCAACTGCTGACGCAAGTCCACAAGGCTTCTGGCATCGATCTTGAGCAGGTCTTCGAGCAAAGTCTGGAGTGGGGAAAGAAGCTGTCTCGGCACGTGGCTGACACGAGCGTGATGATTCAGGAGTCCGTGGAGAGAGACGAGATGGTGTTGCTGGAGGGCGCTCAGGGCGTCATGTTGGACCTGGACGTGGGTACCTATCCCTACGTGACCTCCTCGCACCCTACAGCGGCCGGCGCTTGCTTGGGGGTTGGTTTACCGCCCACACGACTGCAACACGTGCTCGCCATCTTCAAAGCCTATACCACGCGGGTTGGCGGCGGCCCCATGCCGACCGAGTTGTTGGACGAGATAGGCGATCTGATTTGCGAGCGTGGGAACGAGTATGGAGCGACCACGGGCCGGCGCAGAAGGTGTGGCTGGTTCGACGCTGTCGCCGCCCGCTACAGCATGCGCGTGAATGGGTTCACGGGGGCGGCTCTGACCCGGCTGGATATTCTGGATGCCATGCGAACAGTGAAGGTCTGTGCGGCTTACAAGCTGGATGGCAAGATCATCGAGAGCGTGCCCGGCGATCTGGCACGGCTAGCGGAGTGCCAGCCCGTCTACGAAGAGATGCCTGGCTGGGAGACCCCCACCAGCGACGTGCGTCGTTTCGAGGATCTTCCAGAGGCCGCTCAGCGCTATGTGCTGCGGCTCAGTGAGCTCATCGGCTGTACCATCAATCTGGTCTCCGTTGGTGCAAGTCGCAGCGAGACGATCATCGTGAAGTCATTGGTCTGAGCATTGACCCAAGGAGGCACGCCATGCGCCCGGACATGACGAAGCGGGAGAGGGTGGAAGCCACCCTGTGTGGTCACGAGACCGATCGGCCGCCATGGAGCCTGTGGCGCCACTTCTATGATCGCGAGACGACGGTAGAGGGTCTCGCGGAGTCCATGCTCTGGTTCCAGAGCAGGTACCAGTTCGATTTCCTCAAAGTGAATCCGCGTGCGCAGTACCACGTCGAAGATTGGGGCGTGCGCTACCGCTACTCGTCCGATCCTCATCAAAAACCCCAGCTTGTCGAGGCTCCGGTTCATCAGCCCTCGGATTGGACGCGCATCGGTCCCCTGCGACCCGACCAGGGGGCTCTGGGCGAACATCTGCGCGCACTGCGGCTTATCAAGCAGGGTTTGAAGGGGGAGGTCCCCTTCATTCAGACGATCTTCAATCCTCTCTCCATCGCCGGAGATCTTGTGGCGACCGACACGGACCTGGTGAACGATCTGCGGCAGAACCCCCGTCTGGTCAAGCACGCTCTCGAGGTGATCACCGAGACGTTCGTGCGGTTTGCGCTGGCTTGTTTGGATGTTGGAGTGGATGGTATCTTCTTCGCCACCACCACCTTGGCTACGCGTGCCACGCTGACGCCCGCGGAGTACGAGGAGTTCGGACGCCCGTACGATCTGCGTGTGCTCAGTGCGATCGCCGATGCGCCATTCAACGTGCTCCACGTGTGTCAGGACGATAGCCTGGTGTTGGAGTTGGCCGACTATCCGGTTCGTGCCTTGAGCTGGGCAGCCACATCGCCCAGCAATCCAAGTCTGGGCGGAGTACTCCGGAACATAGCGGATAAGGCCGTGATTGGCGGGCTGAGTCAGGATGCGCTGACGGCGGATGACCCCAATCAGGCCGTCGAGGAGGTGGTCCGCGCCCGGGATGAAACTGAGCGTCGTCGCTGGATGCTGGGCCCCAACTGCTCCATTCCGACGCGCAGCCGAGACCAGGTCATCAAGGCGGTCGGCCGCGAGATCGGCATTCAACTGCCATAGCGGTGCCCCGCTCCACTGCCCCAGGCGTCATAAATGCCGCCCCTACGATGGCCCGTCCGTAGGGGCGCGATTCATCGCGCCCTGGGTGTTGGGGGGAGACGCACCTCCTCTGTACCACGCTATTCTCTTAGGCACCATCATTGCGCCCTACGGTGTTCGATGTTCGATCTGGCACAGAAACTGCTGGCTAGGAGGGTGGTATTTCTGAGTGTCGCTGCGCGTTCCTCCGCGCGAGCTGCACTCCCATCGCGCGGCTAGGTGGTATGCTGGAAGCTGGGCAAGGGTGAGCACATGCGCAAGATCATGGTTATCGACGATGACCTCAACGTGGCCGATATCGTACGGCAGGCGCTCGGCTCGGTTGGGTACAAAGTTGCGGCGGTGACCTCGACGTCCTCGGTCATGAAGCGGGTGCTGGAGGAGAACCCGTCCTTGATTCTCCTGGATCTGATGATGCCGTCCCTGGATGGCTGGCAGGTGCTGGAGTTGTTGCAGAGCCACCCACGAACCGCCCACATCCCGATCGTCATTCTAACGGCGGCCGTACACTCCCTGCCCGACATCCAGTCTTACTACGGAGGAGCGATCAGGGACTACGTGACCAAGCCCTTTGACATCGACGATCTCATCGCCAAGGTCAACGGCGCGCTGCGCGACCCTACGGGAGGCGGTGAAATCGGACTCGCAGCAGACCTTTGATGTCATCAGTGGCTGTTCGCACGATGTGTACTCGGCTGTCTAGATCCTCGATCCATTCCACGGGTACCTCCTTGATGCGGTAACCCTTCTTCTCTGCTAGGATCAGAAGCTCGGTATCGAAGAACCAGGACTCATCCTTGACGAGAGGAATCAACTTTCTCGCCGCCAAGCGCGTGAGAGCCTTGAAGCCGCACTGAGCATCTGAGAACGACGTGAAGAACAAGGCCCTTACGAGCAGGTTGTAACAGCGGGAGATGACCTCCCGCTTTAGGGTGCGGGTGACGCGCGAGGCAGACATCAGCCGCGAGCCGATGGCTACATCGTAGCCATCCACAAGCGCCTGGATGAGCGGTGGAAAGAAGCGCAGATTGGTGGAGAGATCGACGTCCATATAGGCGACGATATCCGCGTCACTCTCGAGCCAGGCCTTGCGTAGGGCACGTCCGCGGCCCTTGACGTCCAGATGGACGTAACGGACGTCCTGAAAGCGTTCGGCAAGACGCTTGGCTATCTCGATGGTGCTATCGGTCGAGGCGTTGTTGGCGACGACGACCGTCCACTCGATCGGGCAGTTCTTCTGCAGAAACTCCCGCAGGGCCAGGATGCTTTTCTCCAGAGCGGCCTCTTCGTTATAGACCGGGATGACGACATCGACACGTGGCACGCGCTCAAGCCCCCGTGTAAGAAAGTATGCGAGATGGGCAGTTAGGCTCGGAGCCTCGTTCCGTCATTCCCGCTTTCGCGGGAATGACGGGGTAGACAGCTTCTCACACACTTTCTAAGATAATGGTGTCACTGCAGGTGGAAGGATACCCGGCGACCTTACGGATTTCTGGCGAGCGAGAACGGACGCAGTGCCCGCTCCGTCTGTCTGGGGTCGCCGATTCTCTGCCACTCGATAGCTTTCCAGTACAGATCTACATATTTGCCTGCGGACGCGCGCCAGCTAAAATCCTGGCGCATGCAGCGTTGCTGTAGTCTTCTCCAGGCGTCGCGATGGCGGTAGTTCTCCAGGGCTCTTACCAGGGCGGCAAAAAGCTCATGGCCCTCGTATCTCTGGAAGACAAAGCCCGTTCCCGTTTCCCTAGCGGGATCGTAGTTATCTACCGTGTCCGCGAGCCCACCGGTGGCTCGCACGATCGGGATACTGCCATACCGCATGGCGATCATTTGGCCCAGTCCACATGGCTCGAAGCGCGATGGCATCAGAAACATGTCCGTGCCCGCGTAGATCTTCTGCGCCAGTGGAGCGTTGAATGTGAGGAAAAGAGCCAGTTGAGTGGGGTGCTCTCGGGCCAGGCGCGTCAGCATCGAGTGGTAATGCTGGTCGCCGGTGCCTAGCAGCACGAACTGGACGTTCAGGTCCAGCACGTGGTCGAAGATCGCACCCAGAATGTCGAAGCCTTTCTGATCGGTCAGACGTGAGATCAGACCGACCAGCGGGATGTTGGGATCCTCCTGCAGACCTGCCTCGCGTTGTAGAGCCTGCTTGTTCTTGACCCGTCGATCGAGATCGTCCACGGTGTAGTTGAAGTCGAGGTAGGGATCGTGTGCCGGGTCGTATTCGTCGTAGTCGACGCCGTTCAAAACGCCAAACAGCCTATTCTCACGCTCCCGCAGCAGCGGGTCCAGCCGTTCGCCGTGCTCGGGGGTGAGGATCTCCTGCGCGTAGCGCGGGCTGACGGTCGTCACCACATCGGCGAACACGATACCACGGGCCATGAGATCGACCACGTCGTTCAGATCGGACGTCTCGGGATGGTGAACGTAGCCGAGCTCGTCCAATCCGGCGATCTCCAGAATCCGGAACCCGAAGACACCCTGATAGGCCAGGTTGTGGATCGTGTAGACGGTCGCGACGTCGCGGAAGAACGGATCGTTGCGATAGAGCGTCTTGGTCCAATTAGGAATGATGGCCGTGTGCCAATCGTGGCAATGGATCACGTCCGGACGCCAGGCCAGTCCCTTCAACATTTCCAGGATAGCCCGGCAGAACACCACAAAGCGTTCTCCGTCATCCGGGTAGCCGTAGATGCCCTCGCGGTTGAAGTATTTGTCCAGCCCGACGAAGTAGACCGGTACGTCGCCACCGATTCTGGCCTCCATGACGGAGGCGGTCTCCATGCCGTCGTCAACCGGCACGGTCAGGGCCGGCAGAATGGTTTTCAGTCCGAACCGTTCCGGCTGAATGCGCGCGTAACGCGGCATGACCACTCTGACGTCATGGCCATAGGCGGCCAGGGCCTTTGGCAAAGACCCCGCAATGTCGGCCAGCCCACCTGTCTTGGCGAACGGGACCACCTCGGCTGAGACGAACAGAATCTTCAGACTAGGGGACATCCGGGACTTCCTCCTGCGGGGAGCATACTACCATACATAACGACCGCGCGCAATGGGCGCGTGACGTTTCGCAGGGGGAAGCGCTGGATGCAGATGGCTGACGCTGCTTATCCCTTGGCAGATGACTCGTGCTCCTCTCGGACACTGTCGACGTTGTGCCCGTCGGATAAGTTCAGGGTCTGCAAGTAACGGCGAAACTCCGGTCCGATATCGGGCCGGCGTAGGGCTAGGTCCACGGATGCTTTGAGGAAACCTAGAGGTGTCCCGGCATCATAGCGCGTTCCGACGAACTCATACCCGTAGACGGCCTGGCGTTGGATCAGTAGCTGCAATCCATCGGTAAGCTGCACCTCGCCACCTTTGCCCGGAGGCGTCCGATCGAGCATCTCGAAGATCTCGGGGGTGAGGATGTAGCGTCCGACAATGCCCAGGTTAGAAGGGGCCTCGTGCGGATGTGGCTTCTCGACCACGCTCATCACCTGGTAGACGCGCTCGGACATGGGCCGCGGCTCGATGATGCCGTACTTATCCACGGCATCCGGCGGCACGCTCTGGACGGCTACCACGCTGCACTTGTAGCGATCGTAGACTTGCACCATCTGCTTCATGCATGGCTCTTCGCCGTCGATGATGTCATCGGGCAAAAAGACCGCGAAGGGCTCGTCCCCGATCAGACAGCGGGTGGTCGAGATCGCATGACCCAGACCAAGCTGCTCTTTCTGCCGCAGATAGCAGATATCAGCAAGGCTGGAGATCCGTCGAACCTCAGCCAATCGTTCCAGGTCGCCCTTCTTCTCCAGCGCGTGTTCCAACTCAAATGACCGATCGAAGTGATCCTCGATGGCCCGCTTTCCCCAAGCCGTGACGATGATAATCTGTTCGATACCGGAGGCGACGGCTTCCTCGATGACGTACTGGATAATCGGGCGATCGACCAGAGGTAGGGTCTCCTTGGGCTGCGCCTTGGTCGCTGGCAGAAACCGTGTCCCCCAACCCGCCGCGGTTACGACCGCCTTTCGAATACTCATTCTCTCCTCCACGTCACTGACGGACTCGGCTAGACGGCTGGCGGCGTGTCCACCACCTGTCCTCCGGTCCGCGAATACTTGCCTGCGTAAGCGCGCTCGCGGAAAAAGCGGAGCATCGCGTAGGTAACTCCGGCCGCAGGAACGCCGAAGATCGCTCCCCAGATGCCCGCCACGCGGGCTCCCACGAGGAGCCCGAAGAAAACGAGCAGCGGATGAATGCCCAGCGCATCGCTCATGACCTTGGGAGCGACAACGTTGACGACAATCTGCTGCAGAATCAAGAGCGCGACAAAAACGATGATTGCTTTGGTGAAGTTATCGGCGAATATGGCGATGATCACTGGAGGAATGATGGCAAGAAATGGTCCGAAGAGAGGAATGATCATCATTGCGCCGGCAAAGATACTGACCACCAGGACGAAGCTCAATCCGGCGGCCCACATGATCAAAGCCGTGCCAACCCCGTAAAACACCACCTGTACTAGCAGCCCTCGCATGAATCCACCGAAGGTGCGCCCCACACTCTCCAGGAAGAACTCGACCTCCTCCCGGTAGCGGGCTGGAAACCATCCCAGCAATTCCTGTACCAGTCGCTCGCCGTCTACCATGATGTAGAACGACAGGATCAAGATGATGATCGCGCCGAAGAAGAAGGTGCCGATGCTCTGAGCAATACCGATGGCGTTTTGGGCCAGTGCGGTGCCGATGGCCTCCGCGCGCTGCCCTAGAACCTGCGGCTGATACACCGCGGTGATGTCCAGTGGAATGCCATTGCCTTCTAGGACGCTCTGTAATCGCGTTACCAGTTCCTGCAAGCTCACCGTGTAATCAGGAATGCTGGTGCCCAGACGAGAGAGCTGACTAACGGCAGGAGGCACGAGAATCAGACCCGCGGAGATTATGGCGAGCAACAGGGCTACGTAGACTGCCAGCGCGGCCTGCAAACGGGACAATCCACAGCGGTCATCTAGCATCCGGGCGGCCGGATTCAGGACGAAGGCCAATAGCCATGACAGGAAAAAGAGCAGCAGGATATCGCCCAGATAGGTGCCGATCTCCCAGATCAGACCCGCCAGGTGCAGCCCAGCGATAACGAGAACGATTGCCAAAAGAGCGCGGAGCCAGATATTCTGCCCCATCCGTCGATTCCTTCTGTTTGTGGCTCTATTCTACATCACCCTGGCATAGGGGACAAGGCAAACAGAAGGCCATCAATCCGCACTAGTCAGTTCCCTGGCTGGCATGATATGATGCGCCTAAACTGGGGCGCAACAAAGGGGCTGTGCGGCAAGGTTCATCCTTAGCCCCAGAGGGTGTCTGAGAAGGCTCCTGTGGTCCGGTCTTCCGGGCGAGGTTTTTGAGACACCTTCTACTCGCACGAGGGTTTCATGGGGGGCACACCCCTAGCCCCTGGACTGGCGGAGAGCTGGGGAGAGCGAGGCATGGCGGTCTACGGGGTTGAATGCTGTCCATTTCTGGGGCGACAGGGGGATCGCTCCTCGTACTATCTGTGTCCGTCGGCCGGGGCATGCTGCCTGGTGGGGTCCAGACCCAGGCGCATCAGGGTTCCACAGCAGGAGAAGTGTTGCTTCACGCGGAGGTATGTACAGTGCTCGCGTCTGGTGAAGACGAGCCGCAGGACAGAGCCTGTCCCTGGTCACATCTACCTTCCGATGTGGGCCATGGTCGGGGTGATCGTGCTTACTGTTCTGGCTGCCTGGGGGATCGTGGACTTGATCGATGAGGAGGGGCGCCGGGCGCCCATGGGATCAACCCTCATCTCCGGCAGCTCTAGGTCGAGCGGGACGCACGTTGGCGAGCTGGACTTGCCTACCGCCCAGCTTACATCCCAGGCGACCGTTCTGAGTAGCATTACGGCGTTGCCGACCACGACACCGTCTGCAACGCCGACGACCACTTCGACGGTGTTGGCCACTGCAACCCCGACCGCAACAGCGGCCGCAACGTCAACTCCCATTCCGCCGAGTCCCACCGCTTCGCCCGTGCGCGTCGCGCCAGCGCCATCGCCCTTCGACCGGGCGGAGAGCTACGTGGTGCAACCCGGTGATACGCTGGGCTCCATCGCCCGTTCTTACGGCATACTTGTCGATGTCCTGGCTCGGGCCAATGGCATGCGCCAGGACGACGTTCTGCCAGTCGGTGCACGTCTGGTCATACCTGCCGCGAGAACGGTCCATGTTGTGCAGGCCGGGGATACGTTGAGCAGCATCGCGCAGATATACGGCATCGCTTCGGACGAGATCGCGGCGGCTAATCAGTTGGGCAATGGCGATATGCTATCGGTTGGGCAGCAACTCGTCATCCCGACCAGCTAGCTCACCTTCAGTCTCTGCCCCACGGAAATGAGACGCGCGGCACGCTCCGTCGCGTCCGCGATCAGTGTTTCCACGCGTGCGACGGCTTCTTCTAGCGTCATCGGGCGTGGGACAATGCTCATCACCCCGGCCAACCCATGCGGATAGACGACCTGGTAGTCTTCGCTGGTTCCGCCGACGATGGCGATGGTCGGCTTCTTCAATCCGGAGGCCAGGCGCGCCACCTCGAACGGTGCTTTCCCGTAGAGATCCTGGCTATCCAGGCGCCCCTCTCCTGTGAAGACCAGATCCGCTGCGAGTATCTTCTCGCGCAGCCCGATCGTCTCAAATATCAGCTCTGCCGCGCTGCGCAGGCGGGCCCCACAAAAGGCCACCAGCCCTGCCCCAAGTCCGCCAGCCGCCCCTGCTCCGGGCAGGTTCTGGACATCTACGCCCAGGTCGCGCTGGAGAATCTCAGCATAGTGAGCCAGGGCATGATCCAACTCCGTGACCATGGCGGAGGTGGCGCCCTTCTGCGACCCGTAGATGACGGAAGCTCCCTCCGTCCCGCACAGAGGATTCCGCACATCGGTGGCCGCCAGGATCTCTGTGGAGCGTAGCCGAGGATCGAGCTTCGAGATATCCACTCGGGCAAGGGATGCGAGGGCAGCGCCTCCTTGCGGCAGATCTCGTCCCACGGCATCGATCAGACGGGCGCCCAGGGCCTGGGCTGCCCCGGCTCCACCGTCGTTCGTGGCGCTGTCCCCGATGCCCACGATGATCCGCGGCAGTCCGGCGTCAAGCGCGTGGCGGATCAACTGGCCGGTGCCGTACGTGGTGGTGACCAGCGGATTGCGTTCCTCGGCGGTGATCAGACTCAGCCCGCTGGCCGCGGTCATCTCGATGATGGCAGTTTGACCATCGCCGAGTACACCCCAAGTGGCCGTGACTGGCGAGCCCAGGGGATCGGACACGCTGCTATGGCGCAAAACACCGCCAGTCGCCCGAGTCATCGCCTCGACTGTTCCACTTCCGCCGTCGGCGATAGGTGCGACAAGCAGGTCCGCGAGAGGCCACACCTTCCTCAATCCGGCGGCAATAGCCGAGGCGACCCGTGTCGCACTGGCCGAGCCTTTGAAGGACTGGGGCGCTATCAGTACTCTCACTAGCTCGTCTCCGGCGTTGATCGACCCGCTTTGTTGCTCACGGGATAGTCGTTCTGGATTCGATGCCATGCTATCATCCGACTGTGTCGGGCGCAACTCCCAGGCACGAAACCTGCCGGGCGAAGCGATTATTGGCGCTACAGTGCGATGGCGATGGCAGGCTCGAGGGCGCTGGCAAGGCTCGGCCGGTGTCTAGCCGGGGGCGCGATCCGAAGTCGAGTTTCCGGTGGATGCTGACCTGGTCCAATCGGGGAAGTTGGGCTGCGAGACGGCGATCATGGAGGCAAGCTATGGCCGGTGAGACTCTGTGGACCAAGGACCACCAGATTATCCGGCGCTGGGCGGAAGAGAGGGCGGCATTGCCAGCGTTTGTGCCCGGGACTGAGCAGGAGGGAGGTCTGGGTGTGCTTCGCTTCGATTTTCCCGCCGTCGGAGGCCAAAATCTGCGCCACATCACATGGGAGCAGTTCTTCAAAGCCTTCGACGAGCGCGATCTTACATTCGTCTATCAGGAAACGCAAAAGAGTGGACAGAAAAGCTTCTTCTTCCGCTTCGATAACGCGCACCGAAACAAGCAGTAGCGCGAGCTTGCAGTGCCAGCTTGACAGGGAGGTCGAGGGACAATATCCTGTGTGCGATTCCTCCTTGTCGTCGAGGTGGGGGGGCGAGATGTGGGGGACCACGTCAGATGTTCCATTCCAGTATGAGAACGCGGACATCCTCCAGCCTCGGCAGCGGGACCAATGACCGATGAGAGATGCTGGGTTGACGATGCGGCGTCCGACTAACAAGAACAGAGGCGGCAGGTCCAACTGGAAGGTGTTGGTGGCGGTAGTGCTAGCACTCTACCTCACAGGTGGGGTCGCGTTCGGCTTTATCTTCCTCAGACAAGTCGAGTCGCTCTTTGCCGTCGACCTGTTCAGCGGAGCGGGGCGTTTCGTCTCCACCTTGCCCGGTAACCTGGGGATTCCATCGGGCTCGCCTGCCTCTGCTCCTTTGCCCGAGAACAGTCGCGTCAACGTGCTGCTACTGGGCATCGATCAGCGTCCGGAGGAGAAGCGTCTCAAGGAGCCGGCGCGAACCGACACCGTGCTACTGGCGACCATCGAGCCATCCAGCAAGACGGCCGGAATGGTCTCTATTCCACGAGACTTGTGGGTTTCCATTCCGCAGGGTGGACCCGGTCAGAAGGGATCGGAGATCGCCGATCGCATCAACACAGCTAACTTCTGGGGAGACGCCTGGAAGATTCCAGGGGGCGGACCAGCCCTCGCCAAGCGGACGATCGAGTATAACTTCGGAGTGAAGGTCCACTACTACGCTAAGGTCGACTTCAGTGGCTTCAAGAAGGCCGTCGACACGTTCGGCGGCGTCACGGTGAACGTGCCGAAGACGATCATCGACGAGGAATACCCGGACGACTATGGTGATGGGGTTCAGACCATCATCTTTCGCCCGGGTAGGCAGCATATGGACGGGGCTCGGGCGCTACAGTACGTTCGCACGCGGCATGCCGACAACGATTTTGGACGAGCCGAGCGGCAGCGACAGGTGCTAATGGCCCTGCGCGAGCAGATTATCAGTCTGGATGGCATCACCAAGCTCCCTGCCCTCCTTGGGGTACTTGGTGACTCCTTTGAAACGGACATCCCGGCGGGCGAGTTGCTTCGTCTGGGAAACATCGTCCGGTCCATTGATTCGTCGCAGATTGCGGTGAAGGCCATTGACCTGTCTCTGACTACGCCGACCGTTACCTCGGGAGGGGCGGATGTCCTGGTGCCAAATCGCAGCGCGATTGCGAAGGTGATCGGGGAGATGTTCTTCGACCCGAATCTCAAGCAGGAGAACGCCTCTATCGAGGTTCTGAACGGGACGCAGAAAGCCGGGCTGGCAGGCAGTGTCGCGGACGCGCTTGTGGAGCGCGGCTTCAACGTGACCCGCGTCGACAACGCGGACCGGGCCGACTATTCTCAAACCGTTGTGCGGTACTATGATGATAAGCCCTACTCCGTACGATCGTTGTCTTCACTGCTGAACGTGCCCATGGATAAGATCAGCTTGTCCGCCGCGCCAGATCGGCCGGCCGACGTAACCATTATCGTTGGTCAAGACGCCAGGGTGCCCTGATCTGACCCAGCCGGCGCGGCCGATTCATAGTGATATAATGGGGGGAGATTCGCTGCCCTTGGGCGGCAAAGCGCAGAATGGGGGAAACGATGACTGACGGGCAGATCTGGCAGTTGATACGGATTGTAGGCAAGGGTGAGTTCCTATCGTGCTTGTCGCTCCAGAGCGAAGAAGAACTGCGGTCGATCGGCCCGGACCAGTTGACGTGCATTCAGGATCTGTCGCGTCGCAATGCCCGCAAGATCACCCGTTTGTTGGTGCACGAGGCTATCGGGCAAGATAGCATCCAGACTAGCGCACAGGCCGAACAGTACCTGGAGCAGCGTCTGGCCTTCTTCGGCGACCTGATCCCCAACGACGTCAAGGACCAGATCCGGGAGAACTTTGGCACTCTGACCGCCATGTGGGGGTCGTGACCAAAGGGACGGCGAGACTTGGTCTCTAATCGAAATGGGCGAGTATCAGTCTGACGACGAATGTCAGAGCAGAGGCTGTCAGGACGAGAACGACCATAATCGCGGCGGTTGTCCAGAATCGATCCCAAAGTACGCGCAACTGGTCGAGTCGTCGTGGACCGATGAACAGGAGAAGTAGGGCGAGGCCGAGGCCACGCACCAGGAATCTGACAAACATAACGCCTCACGTGATCAGGTTGGGCGCAGCTTATCATAGGGTCGTGGTGAGTGTCTAGCGCTGTGTTACTCGTGATCTGAGAGGCAAGAACGTGCGGATCTGTCGGATCGGTCCGATCGGACTGATCGGTCGGATTTGGCGGATACGCATCAGTTCAGCAGTTACACGGCAGTAGTGCAGAGGGCGTGGGGTATGGTGGAGTACTGGATCCTATTGTTCTAGAGTTGTCTCATGTCCCGCCCTGTCCGGCATTCAGGACCGAGTGTCCTGCTGCGTCCTTCTGGATTCGCGCTGAGGCAATTGGGGGACCATCGGGCGGGGGCTCAATTGACCCACGCAGGCGAAACCCGTAGTGCTGCAGCGCACAAGCGGGACACAAGCCATGTGAGGCGGCGGTCAGGAGAGGTCCTCCATCGCCCTTCCAGCCTTCCGTGGGGTCCTTGATCCTACCGCACCACATACACTGGACGACTAGCTCCACCTGCTCACGCTCGTGCGACATCTCCGTTTCTTCCTCTCCCCTGGTCGGCGTCCGGCGCCGTTGCCATGCCGGCGAGTCTTCCACCTCAATTATCTGTCGGTCTGTGCATTGAGCCTATATCCCAATCGGGGGAGCGGGAGTAGGACTTTCAGGCTGGAACTGCAGTCACCAGGACGTGAGTGCGGGGGCTACGTTCCGCAACTTGTCGGACCTTGGCGGGGAGCCGTATAATGCTCTGGTCTCGCGGCTAACACGCGGGAGAGGAGGCCCGATATGCGCGGCTCTAGCTCGTTGCCCGGTGGTCCATGGACCATTCCCCTGATTGCCTTCGCCGGGATTTGGGAGGTGACGGCGCGTCTCGTTCATCGCACTGGTCTGTTCCCCACGTTTATCGACACACTGGGCAGTCTGCCACCCTTGCTGACCGACGCACTGATTCGGGTAGTGCTCGGCTCGCTCATCAGCGTCGCGATCAGCTTCGCGGTTGCCGCCGGGCTTGCGCTTGGTATCGGTGCTGTTATTCGGCGCTGGGGGGCGTGGCAATCTGGCTCACGGGTTTTGGTCTGGCTCGCCGTCGTCTTTCTCTCGCTGAGCCTGACGCAACTGGCCGTCCGAGGATTCGGGTCAGGCTCAAACGCCGTGTACATGCTAGGGGGGGGAGCGTCGTTCTTGCTGATGCTGGCGCTGCAGTCGGGCGGTGTGTCCGGCATGGTCGTACTGGATCTTGGGCTGCTCGCCGCCTGGGTCGGGGTCTTGAGTGCCGAGTCCAGCGTGGGAGGGCAGGGCCTGGGCGCGCTGGTTCAGACGGCCAGCCAGGACTCAGCGCCCGAGCGGTTCTACGCTCTCTGTCTGTTGGCCGCGATGATTGGGCTGGCGCTGGTGACCATATTCGAGTCCCTGGGAGGGCGGCTTAATCTGGCAAAGGGGTCCGCGCGCCGGGCGCGGTCGTGAGAGCTGCGCCAGAGATAGTCAGCGGCCCGTCGAGTCCGATCGTCGGCCGGGGCGGCGTCCTCGCATCGCCGAAACGATGTCTACGGCGGCGCCGATGGTCTCTGGAAACTTGGTGATCGTGTACACCAGGCCACCCAGGATGATCAGAGACTCGGCCACGAACACGGCTAGAATAGTTGCGGCGACGACAGCGGATTCGTCAGTTAATGCGGTACGCGCCGCGGGCCATACTGCGGCCCAGTTCATCAGCAGAATGGTCAGCAAAGCCAGGATCCAGGAGATGCCGATAAGAGCTGCGATGAGTGCCAGGATGATGAGGCTTTTCTTCATGGTGTCCCCGAGGCCTAGAGCCTACCGTGCGATTGAGTACGCTGAGGTCAGTGTAGCGGCGCGGCTCCGAGAAATCAAGCGCAGTTGGTACGCATCCTGCACCCCGTGATGAGCGACCTCTGTCGCAGGAGGAGGCTCTATGCTATTCCTGGTAACGAGCGAGTCCAAGGTGCCGCCGTCGATGCCGATGGAAGAGATCACGCCCAAGCTCCGAGAAACGTGGGAGTTGTTGGGGCGCTGGGAGAAGGAGGGCAAGATCGTGGGGGGCGGACGCGTGGCGGGAACGCACATGGCGTACTTCGTCGCCAACGTCACCTCCACCGAGGAGCTGGATCGGCTGATCACTAGCTCGCCTATGTACGACTACATGGACGTGGAGGTTCTTCCCTTAGTGTCGATCAGCGGCGCATTGGAGCAGCTCACCGAGTGGGAGCAGCATCGGTCGCAGCAGGGTGGACAGCAGGGACGTTGGCCGTCCAGCTAGATCTGTGACCAGGACTGGCGGCCGGTTGCAGCCGTCCGCCGAACGAAGATGGGGCCGCATGCCATCTGCCGAGATGACGTCCGTGGCGCATGGCGACGGGGACCGCGGAATCCGGCTATGGGGTTGGCCCCATCTCGCCTTCTTGTTTGACTCGATGGAGGAGATCGCGAATGCTGGAGCCGAAGAGGGTTAGTGAATCCGAGGTGGTGATGTGCCAGTCCATGTTGCCCCCCGATGCCAACCTCATGGGCAACGTGCACGGTGGAACCATCATGAAGCTGGTCGATACGGCGGCCGGTGTAGCCTCGACCAAGCATGCGCGCGGCTTCACGGTGACGGCCCACGTAGACAACATGAGCTTCCTTTCCCCCGTCCATGTGGGTAACCTGGTGACCGTGAAAGCCTCCGTCAACGATGTGGGGCGCACCTCGCTGGAGGTTGGTGTGCGCGTCGAAGCGGAGGACATACTCACAGGGGAGGTTCGTCATATCTCTTCGGCGTACCTGGTGTTTGTGGC
>SCTZ01000251.1 GCA_004297765.1 Chloroflexota bacterium
CGCCCAGGGCTGAAGCCGCTGGGCTGAGTCAACGAAGCCCGCCGAGGCGGGCTGATTACCGCGCCCAGCCCCTCGGAAGGGGCTTCGTTGTCTCAGCCCGCTCGCTTTAGCGGCGGGCGGACGGTGGACAACAGGATACAACCAAGGACAATTGGTATAATGTCGTCGACTAGCAGGTATCGCACAGCCCGGGCATCAAACCAACCCGGTCCCGTCCGCCTTCTCTGGTTGCCTCTCAACCTCCACTTCGATGGACGCCGGCTGCTGGCGGCGCGGAAAACGCAGTGCGGTCCACAGGTCGTCGCGATGTGCTCTGGCCAGGTGCACACCGGTGGGGAGCGCCGAGATGACGATGATGGCTAGAATGATCGGCAGTAGGTAGCGGTCTACGTCCGGAACAACGCTGCCCAGCAGGTAGCCGGCGAGCGTCACCCCGCCTCCCCAGAGCGCGCCTCCGGCGATATTGTACACGGCGAACCGACGATAGCGCATGTTGGCCATCCCGGCGACTATCGGAGCAAACGTGCGAACCACTGGTATGAAGCGTGCAATAACCACCGTCTTCCCGCCATGCTTTTCGTAGAACGCCTCGGCGGCCTGAAGGTGCTTATCCTTGAACCAGCGGGAATCCTTCCGCTCGAAAAACCTGCGCCCAACCCGTCGACCGAAGGTATAGCCGACGGCGTCTCCCGTGATCGCGGCCACCACGAACAAGGCGATTAGGAGCCCCAGGTTGAGCATTCCTTGCGAAGCAAGAAAGCCGGCGGTGAAGAGCAGGCTGTCTCCCGGCAGGAAGAAGCCAAAGAAGAGCCCCGACTCGGCAAATACGATGGCGAAAAGTCCAAGATAGCCCACGGCTCGGATGAGATCGGCCAGGTCCCAGTGCAAGACGATATCCTCCCACTTCCAGGTTGAGACTTCGCACAAAGGATCTTACCCGATGAAGATGAAGCCAGGATGAAGTTGTCACAGGAAGCCACATCCTCCACGACAAGCGTGGCGGCTGGACTTGTGGACCACGCAGCTCACCCATATACTGAATGCGTCGCTCCGTAAGTCAGTTCCGCGTTGCGGCGACGGTGCAATTAGACTGACGCCGGAGACCGCCGCGGTCACCTGAGGCGACCGCGGCGGTCTTGACCGATCGGATGCCTCATTTGAGGTTTCCCAGTCTGCCTGATCGAAGAAACTAGAACGCGGGTTGTGGCGTGTTTTGCGCACATTTTGCCGAGGAACGGTGAGAGGCCGTGTCTGCTCCAAGCATACTAGTCGTCGACGATGATCCCAAGATGTTAAGCCTGATGAAGCGCGGGCTCTCCTACGCCGGCTACGAGGCCGACCTGGCCGCCGACGGTGAGGAGGCGCTTGCTATCGCCCGCGACCATCCACCGGCTCTGGTGGTGCTGGATGTCATGCTCCCCGGTCTGGACGGACTCGAGGTCTGCCGAAGATTACGGGCTGGCGACCCGGAGCTGCCGATCCTGATGCTGACAGCCAAGGGCCGGGTGCCCGATCGCGTGGCGGGACTGGACGCTGGGGCCGATGATTACCTGGTCAAGCCCTTCGCCTTCGACGAGTTGCTCGCCCGGATCCGGGCTCTGCTGCGCCGGGCTCGGCCTGGCGACGAAGAGATGCTCCGCTTTGCCGATGTGGTGGTCGATCCGTCTACGCGGGAGGTGGAGCGCGGGGGTCACCGGATCGAGCTGACGACCAAGGAATATGAGTTGCTGGAGTTCTTCCTTCGTCATCCCCGCCAGGTGCTCTCGCGCGAGCTGATCTTCGAGCGTGTCTGGGGCTCGGACTACCTGGGTGGTTCCAACGTGATCGATGTGCACGTGATGCGCATGCGCGATAAGCTCGAGGTGGACGGCATGTCGCGCCTCGTCCACACCGTGCGAGGGGCGGGCTACAGCCTGCGAGAAAGGTAGGTCGTGTTGAGCGCTCTCAATGCCCACCTTCCACGTCTGCCGATCCGGCTGCGGTTGGTAGTTTGGTACGCACTGTTCCTGGCCGTCACCATTATCGCCGTGGGACTCTTCCTCCTGGCCAGCATGGAGGGCAGCCTGCAGCGCGAGATCGATGAGGCCCTGCGCCTGCGTGCCTCTCAGATCGAGCGCGAGGTAGCCGCCGACGGGCCCGAGCGACTCGCCCCGGGACAAGTCGCGGCCGTGCTCCTGGCCCTGACCTCGGCCGAAGAGTTCGCGGCTCCCGGCATCTACGTTCAGGTTGTGGATCAACAGGGGCTGTTACTCGCCTACTCGCCTAACCTACCTGGAGGTCAGCTCCCTGCCAATCCGCAGATAGAGATCGAAGCCCTGGCCGGCCACGAGGCTTATGCCACCGTGCCAGCAGGGCACGATCGGGTGCGAGTGCTCGCCCGCCCCGTGCAGAGCGGCGAGCGGGTGATCGGGGCCGTGCTGGTGGGCGAGTCAATGCACCTCCACGATATCGCCCTCCGCAACATGCAGCGGCTCCTAATTCTGGCAACGGGCGGCGCTGTCCTGGCCGCTCTGCTGGGCAGTTGGTGGCTGACAGGTCGTGCCCTCGGCCCAATCGCAGAGATGACGCGGGTCGCCCGGCGCATTGCGGCCACCGGGCAGTTCGAGCAGCGTATCTCCGTCCCGGCCGTGCAGGACGAGCTGGGCGAGCTGGCGGCCACCTTCAACGACATGCTCGCGCGCCTGGAGAAGACCTTTCGTCGCCAGCAGGAGTTCCTAGCCGATGCCTCCCACGAGCTACGCGGGCCGCTAATGGTCATTCGCGGCAACCTGGACCTCCTAAAGCTGGACCTGCCCAGGGAGGAGCGCATAGAAAGCGTACGAGAGGCGGTGGAAGAAGTGGACCGTATGGCGCGCCTGGTCTCCAACCTTCTCTTCCTGGCCGAGGTCGACGCCCAGGAGGTAGTACAGCATGCGCCGGTGCGCCTCCATGAGGTGGTGACCGAGGTCTTGGAACAGGCCAGGACGGTGGACGGCGGAGCGCACGAGGTGATCCTGGCCCGCCACGATTCCGCCACAGTTCTTGGGGACCGCGACCGCCTGGACCAACTGCTGTCGAACCTGGTGGAGAACGCCCTGCGCTACACCCCCACCGGCGGGTGCGTGACGCTCTCCCTGCGTAACCATGGGTCGGTCGTCGAGCTAGCGGTGTCCGACACGGGGATCGGCATCCAGCCCGAGCACCTGGCCCGCATCTTCGAGCGCTTCTATCGGGTGGACAAGGCCCGCTCGCGCGGCCAGGGCGGCTCAGGGCTGGGGCTGGCCATTGTCAAGCAGGTGGCCGATGCCCATGGCGGGCAGGTACGCGTGCGCAGCAAGCCGGGAGAGGGCAGCATCTTCACGGTCGTCCTCCCGACCCTACAGCAGAATTCACCAAACTGTTAGATTCGCTTCATCTGGGCTTCATACGGGTGACGCACAATAGAAATGACGAGGAGAGCAGCACCGTGAGTGCTCAGTCTCCCTTCGAATCGAGCCCGCGCTCCCTGCCGACGCCGACGGGGAGCGCGGGCTTGACTGGTAGTGGGCGCGTCTCCACGCGCTATGCGAAAACGCGTTGCCCGCAAATGGAGGAGCCAAATGAACGCGCTAAACACCTTGAAGACCGTCCTGTTGCTGACAGTTCTGACCGTGCTCCTGGTGCTGATGGGCCGGCTGGTGGGTGGAACAAGCGGGATGATCGTCGCCTTCGGGCTGGCCCTGCTGATGAACTTCGGCACCTACTGGTTCTCCGATCGTCTGGCCCTCGCGATGGCTGGGGCAAAGGAGGTCTCTTATGAGGAAGCTCCCGAGTTGCATCGACTGGTAGAGCAGTTGGCCCTACAGGCAAGGCTGCCAAAGCCACGAGTCTACATGATGCAGACCGAGGCCGCCAACGCCTTCGCGGCCGGGCGCAACCCGGGGCATGCTCTGGTCGCCGTCACCGCCGGACTAATGCGCATGCTCGACCGCGACGAGTTGGCTGGGGTTCTGGCCCACGAGCTAGCCCACATCAGGAACCGCGACACGCTGATTGCCACGATCGTGGCCACGGTGGCGGGCGCCATCACGATGGTCGCCAACATAGCGCAGTGGGGACTGCTGTTTGGCGGCTTTGGCCGCAGCGACGACGAAGAGGGAGCCGGGGACCTGGCAGGGCTGGCCGGCAGCATCCTGATGATCTTCCTGGCACCGATAGCCGCTACGCTAATTCAGTTGGCCATCTCCCGCTCGCGCGAGTACCAGGCTGACACGACAGGGGCGCAGATCCTCGGAGATCCCCTGCCGCTCGCGACCGCGCTGCAGCGATTGGAACTGGCCAGCCACACCGCACCACTTCAGGTCAACCCGGCCGCGGCGCATCAGTTCACCGTGCGGCCCTTCACTGGCGGGGGCATCATGGCTCTCTTCAGCACGCACCCCTCCACCGAGGAGCGGGTGGCCAGGCTGCGCCAGATGGCTCTACACCCACTGTCTTACACTGGCGGCAACTAGCAAGAAGGCTGAGTGAGGGGAGGAAGCTTTGATCTCTGGTCAAATCTGGCTGTGGATTGCCTTCAACTTGTTCGTTCTGTCCATGCTGGCCCTCGACCTGGGAGTCTTCCACCGGAAGGCGCATGCTGTTCGAGTGAAAGAGGCCCTCGCGTGGAGCGCAGTCTGGATCAGCCTGGCCCTGCTGTTCGCCGTCGGCGTCTACGTATGGCGAGGTCCCGATACGGCCCTGGAGTTCCTCGGTGGCTACCTGATCGAGAAGTCGCTCAGCGTGGACAACATATTTGTCTTTCTGATGATCTTCTCGTATTTCAGCGTGCCGGCTCTCTACCAGCACCGTGTGCTCTTCTGGGGCATCCTGGGCGCGCTGGTCATGCGGGCCATGTTCATTGCCATGGGCGTTACATTGATCGAACGCTTCCACTGGATTATCTACGTCTTCGGCGCCTTCCTGATCCTGACGGGTGTGAAGATGCTCCTACGTAAGGACCAGGACGTTCACCCAGAGAGGAACCCAGTACTTCGCGTTTTCCGGCGCATTATGCCAGTGACACAGACTTACGATGGGGGACGATTCCTGACGAGGCAAAACGGGCGGCTCCTGGCCACGCCGCTGCTGGTGGTGCTGGTGGCCGTGGAGACCACCGACGTGATCTTCGCGGTAGACTCGATCCCGGCCATCCTGGCTATCACCACGGACCCGTTCATCGTCTACAGCTCCAACGTATTGGCCATCCTGGGACTGCGCGCCCTCTACTTCGCGCTGGCCGGGCTAATGCCCATGTTCCATTACCTTCACTACGCCCTGGCAGCCATCCTGGTTTTCGTCGGGATTAAGATGCTGCTGGCGGATCTGTACAAGATTTCCATCGGTCCCGCTCTGGGTGTGGTGGCTGGTATCCTGCTTCTCTCCGCGATCGCATCTGTGCTGCGATCGCGAAGCGTCAAGACGGTCGCCCCATCTGCTGCATTCCCGGGAGACCGAGCCAACCCGTGCCCATAGCATAATCGGCATCACATCGAAGGGAGACGAGAGACCATGAAGTGCCCAACCTGCTCTATCGAGCTCAAGATGGCAGACCGCCAGGGGATCGAGATCGACTACTGCCCCCAGTGCCGGGGAATCTGGCTCGACCGCGGCGAGCTCGACAAGATCATCGAGCGATCCACGATGGCGTCTACCAGAGGATACAAGTCAGAGGATAGCCACGAGCCCTGGCGGCGTGGCCGCGAGGACGACAGACACGAGCAGGACGGCTACGAGTGGAAAAAGCGCAAGCGCGGCTCATTCCTGGAAGAGATCTTCGATTTTTGAGCGAGGCGGTCCGCAAGGCCGACGCGCCTCTAGCCGGCGCGCTGTGCGCGCTCTTGCTGCACGCGCCGAACCTCGAGTCCCAGCGCCGCCGCGGTCGCTTCCGGAGCGCCCTGCACCGGTAGAACGTGGCAGCGCTTGGTCTCGAAGTGCCGCGATGGGTCGCTGTCGTCCGTGATGAGCACTCCGGCGGCCCCTTGCGTCAGCACCCACATAGCCGCATAGGCCGGCTGGTCTCCAAGGAGAGAGCCGTGGACAACGAGGATATGCGGACGGTGCGCGACCACCTGGCTTTTCAAATCCTCGGGCCGCTTGATCCATGTGAAGGCGATGGTGACTTCATCGGCCGGCAATGCCGGCAAACGCCCCTCGCGCCAGCGGCGGCGAAACTCCTCGAACCGGGCAGCCTTCGGATGCGCGACCAGCACAGCGATACCGTTTTCGCTCATGATCCTTCCTCTCGGTTGCTTTTCTGAGACGGGCGCCCAACTCTGCCACAGAGGCCATGACACGTGAGACCGCCCCCCCGCTAAATGCGTCGTTTCGCAAGTCAGTACCACGCCGTTGCCGTGGAATTCTACCACAGGCATGGCGCAAGTTGGGATTCTTTGGGGGACACCCCGCTAGAACTGCAGAGTAGGAACCTTGAGCAAGTCGCCATGGAAGTTGCTGTGGTATACTTTGTTTGACCAAAAGATCGAGGGGAACGTCATGGGAAAAGAACTCAAACACGTTGATATCACTCATCGGCCTGAACTCCTGCAGATCGTCCGTGAAGCGCAGAGTGGCAACGAACCACTGATACTAAGCCAGAACAGCGAGGATGTAGCGATTTTGCGTGTAGTGAAGCGGCCATCCAAGAGGGCCAGGGCAGGGCGCGGTGGAGTACTTACACGCGAGGATCCTCTTTTTGATCTGATCGGGATCGGACAGAGCAGTATTCCTGGCGGCGTCTCTGGCAAGAAGCACGAATACGTCGTTGAGGCGTATCGCCTGAAACACGAGTGAGTATGCTGGCTCGTCCCCAACAAGGTCATAAAGAGATTCTGCGAACGTACGACGATAAAGAGTTTTTCTTGGTTGACGCGCTCAGCTTCGCTGTCATAGAGCGCCTACGGATTCCGGTTGCCTTTGCTTTTGACCGCCACTTTGTCCAGTACGGTCTCACGGTCCTCACCATTCCTAGCCGGCCATAGCTCCTGTACTTCATGGTCATCCTGTGAGCTTGCGCGGCACGAGCAGCGTGATCGCCCCCGGCAGGACCGAAGCTCTACGTCGCTGGTGCCCACCAACTCGCTGTCCATCTCCAGGGGGAGCTGGGAGTCGCTCTGCACTACCACGTGCCGGCCCTTCGCCGAGCAGACGCGCGTATGGGCGAGGTGCGCTCCCAGGTAGACGCGGGGCAGAAAGTCCACGATCATGCGCCAGCGATGAGGGTGATGTTCTTCAGCATTGCGGCAACATCACAGCCCTACCCCCGTTAATGCGTCGTTCCTCAAGTAGTGTATAGGCTTTGGTTACGATGAAGTCGGGATAGCTGACGTGCCCTGGCCCTCTCCCTTCGCGAAGGGAGAGAGAATAACTCCGCTCGCTCGCCGAACTTGCGAAACGACGCAGTTAATCGAGGATCGCCACCGCCTCGATCTCCACCAGCGCGCCGCGGGGTAGGCTGCTCACCTCGACGGCAGATCGGGCCGGTGGACGGTCGACGAAGAATGTGGCGTAGACCTGGTTCATCTCGGCGAAGTCGTCCAGGCGTTGCAAAAAGACGGTGGTCTTGACCACGTTCTGCAGAGTGCCACCGGCCGCGGTTAGAACCTGCTCGATGTTCTGCAGGACTCGGCGTGTCTGCTCCGCGGTGCCGCCCTCGATGAGCTGGGCGGTAGCAGGCTCCAACGCGATCTGGCCGGATAAGAACAGCAGATTCCCGCAACGAATGGCCTGCGAGTATGGGCCAATGGCCGCGGGCGCCGTCTGGGTAGCCACAACCTCTTTCTCCATGGATGCACTCCCTTTTTCGGTTATCTGAAGTATTATAGCAGTACCAGGCAGGGGTCCTCCAAATTGACATCTCACACGGCATAAGCTATAAAAACAAGAGGCAGGCACGGCTGTTGCATCTCGACCAGAGGCCGTGCCGTCAGTCTGTTTGAGGAGTGATGGATCAGCAGGATGAGCGAGCGCATCTACAGCAGCGACCGAATTCGACAGGCTTTTATCGAGTACTTCGTCGCTCGATCCCATACGCACGTTCCTAGCTCCTCGCTAGTGCCGCAGGATGACCCTACCCTGCTCTTCACCAACGCGGGAATGGTGCAGTTCAAGGACGTCTTCCTGGGTCAGACCACGCGCTCCTACAGGCGGGCCGTGACGGCGCAGAAGTGCGTTCGGGCTGGGGGCAAGCACAACGACCTGGACCAGGTGGGGCGCACCGCGCGCCATCATACGTTCTTCGAGATGCTGGGCAACTTCTCTTTCGGCGATTACTTCAAGCGCGAGGCCATAGGCTTCGCCTGGGAGTTCGTCACCGGCGTGCTCCGGATTCCAGCCGAGCGCCTGTGGGTCACCGTTTACCAGGACGACGACGAGGCCTTCGCCTTGTGGCGCGAGCTAGCCAACATCCCCGCCGAGCGGATTGTCCGCTTGGGAGCCAAGGACAACTTCTGGATGATGGGCGAGATCGGGCCGTGCGGGCCATGCAGCGAGATCCTCTTCGACCGCGGGGAGGAGTTCAGTTGCGGTCCGCGCTGCGGCCTCGGCCTCTGCGACTGCGACCGGTTCCTGGAGTTCTGGAACCTGGTCTTCATGCAGTATAGTCGCGACGATCAGTCCAATCTGACCCCCCTGCCGCGGCCCAGCATCGACACGGGCATGGGGCTGGAACGAGTCGCCTCGATCCTGCAGGGTGTCAACACCAACTACGAGACCGATCTGCTGCGTCCGATCATCACGACCATCGAGGAGCTCAGCGGACAGGTCTACTACCCCGACCAGCGCGGCTTCCCGTTCCGGGTCATCGCCGATCACGCGCGCGCCATGACCTTCTTGATCGCCGACGGCGTTCTGCCTTCTAACGAGGGACGGGGCTACGTGCTGCGACGCATCATCCGACGAGCGGTCCGCCTGAGCAAGGCCCTGGAGCTGCCCGCGCCGTTCTTTGCGCGCATCTGCGAGACGGTCATCCAGCGCATGCGCGAGGCGTACCCGGAGCTGGAGCGCAGCCGAGATTTCATCACCAAGGCCGTGACCATCGAGGAGACCAAGTTCGAGCAGACGCTCACGGCCGGTCTGGCTATGCTGGACAAGATCATCGAGGAGCTCCGCCAGCGAAGCGAAACGGTCATCCCCGGGCTCGAGGTCTTCCGCCTGTACGATACCTTTGGATTCCCGAAAGAGCTAACCGAGGAGATCGGCGCCGAGCAGGGTCTGACTGTCGACTGGGCCGGGTACGAGACCGCCATGACCCAGCAGCGCATGATGGCTCGCGCGACACGCAGCTTCGCCGCCGAGGAGCAGCAGGCCCTCCAGACCTACCAGGAATTGAGCATTCCCTCGGTCGCCTTCGTGGGGTACGACCGACTGCGAGCGGATTCGGTGGTGGTGGCCTTGCTGGTCGAGGGGCGAACAGTAGATTCCGCCGGCGCCGGACAGCAGGTCGATGTCGTGACCGTCGAGACGCCCTTCTACCCGGAGAGCGGAGGGCAGGTCGGCGATACCGGTACCATTATGTCGACGACCGGCTGTGTCAAAGTGGAGAACACCACACGCCCGCTCCCCGATCTGATCGTTCACCACGGGGTCGTGGAGGACGGCTTTGTCAGCGTCGGCGGCCAGGTCGATTTGCAGGTGGATGTGGAGCGGCGCCGGGATATCATGCCCAACCACACCGCCACGCACCTGCTGCACGCCGCTTTGCGACAGGTTCTGGGCGAGCACGCGCGTCAGGCGGGCTCCCTGGTGGCGCCCGATCGACTGCGCTTCGACTTCGCGCATCTGACTTCCCTGTCGCCCGAAGAACTGGAAAGAGTGGAGCGAATCGTCAACAGGGAGATCTTGTCCAACCATCCGGTCAAGACGGTGGTGATGGGCTACCGCGAAGCACTGGAGCGCGGCGTGGTCGCCCTCTTCGGTGAGAAGTACGGAGACACGGTGCGCGTCGTGACTGTGGGTGGGTTGGACGGATTGGAGCCTCGCGCGGCGTCCGGCGAGCCCCCCCCGATCTCGGCCGAGCTCTGCGGCGGCACCCACGTGCGCGCCACCGGTGACATTGGCTCTTTTTACATCGTGGACGAAAGCAGCATTGGAGCGGGATTGCGCCGCATCGAGGCCGTGACCGGCCGCGGCGCGACCGAGTACGCCCGCGCCCGCATGCAGGCACTGGACCGCGTGGCCCGGCAGCTTCAGGCGCCCGCAGAGGAGGTCTCCACCAGGATAGCATCTCTGCAAGCCGAGCTGGAGAGCAGGCGCAAAGAGATCATCCAGCTCTATCGAGAGCTAGCCGCCCTGGAGGTAGACCAGGCCGTCGCGGCCGTCAAGCAGATCAACGGGATCAACGTGCTGGCCGCACGCGTGAAGGTACCCAGCCGCGACCTATTACGCGAGATCGGCGATCGCATCCGCGATCGGCTCGGCTCTGGCGTGATCGTGCTGGGTGCTGTCGTGGAGGAGAGGCCCAGCTTCCTGGCCATAGTGACGCCCGATCTAGTGGCACGCGGCCTGCGGGCCGGACAGATTATGAATACCGTGGCCCTGGTCGCGGGCGGCGGCGGAGGTGGACGTCCGGAGATGGCCCAGGCCGGCGGTAAGGATCCCAGCAAGCTGGACGAGGCACTCGCCACCGTCGTCCCCCTGGTAGAGGCCGAGATTCTCAAGGGCTGGGGCGCTGGCGACCGGGACAGCGCCACCCCCATAACAGGGGACGACCAGCCCGGCCGCAAGAAGCGAAGGACATAGCGTGCGCATCATGGGACTGGACGTCGGAGACCGCCGCATTGGCGTGGCCCTAAGCGACCCCACCGAACTTCTGGCTTCCCCCCTCACCACCATCCAGCGCACGGGCGGCAAGCGCGACGTTCTGGCGGCGCTAAAGCTGGCCGACGAACATGAGGCTGAGCTAATCGTCGTAGGTCTGCCGCGCCTGTTGAGCGGAGAGATCGGCGAGCAGGCCCGCAAATCCATGGAGTTCGCCGACAAGTTGCGCGCTCAGACCCGTGTTCCGATCGTGCTCTGGGACGAGCGCTACTCGACCGTCACGGCGGACGAGCTGATGGGTCAGGCGGGACGCCGCCCCGAAGAACGCAGAGCCCGCATAGACGCGGCGGCAGCGGCCGTAATACTACAAAGCTACCTGGACCACAAGCCCCGGCCGGGCGACGCCTCGACGAGCTCGGCTTGATGGGAAAAGATCCAGCCGAAAAAGACCGCCGGAGTCGTCCTCGTGCGCAGGACTCCGGATCTTCCGACAATGCCCGTCGACGCTCATCCCGAATCCTTCAAGGGGCTAGAAACGCGGTCGCCGGCCTATTAGCGCTGCTTCTAGTCGTCCTGGCAATCGGGCTAGCTGTGGGAGGACGAAGTGTCCTGGACCCGGCCATCGATCTGATCGATCATCCGGCCGGCACGTCGGACGAGACGACGCTCTTCGTCGTTCAGCCAGGCGCCACCGCCGACGAGATCGCCGAGAGCCTGAAGAGCCGCGGCCTCATCGCCAACCCTCTTCTCTTTCGCTTTCTTATCCGCTACTATGACGTGGCCGAGCGCCTCTCAGCGGGCGAGTACGAGCTTTCGCCAGGCATGACTTCCACCGAGATCCTGAGCCGTCTCAACCGCGGTCTGGTCCGCACCACGACCGTGACCCTGATCGAGGGATGGCGCCTGGAGGAGATCGCCCAGGCCCTGGAGAAAAGGGGCATCTTCCCTGCCGCCGATTTCCGGAAGGCCGCCGCCGAGAGCTACAGCTACGCCTTTCTCCCCACCACGGCCGGCAAGTCTAGGCTGGAAGGCTATCTGTTCCCGGACACTTACATCGTCCGGGCCGGGATGCAGCCCGCCGACTTCGTCCGCGAGATGCTGGAGAACTTCGATCGGCGTGTCTCCCCCATCACGCAGAGACTGCAGCTACCCAACGGGTTAGCCCTTCACGAGGTCGTAACGCTGGCCTCCATCGTCGAGCGCGAGGCCGCTCTCCCGGAGGAGCGCCCCATCATCGCGGCCGTCTTCCTAAATCGCCTACGTCAGGGCATGCGCCTGGACGCCGACCCCACGCTGCAATACGCCATCGCTCCCGCCCCCGTCGATGGGCAGCCGACCATCTTCTGGAAGAAGAACCTCACCAACTCCGACAAGCAGGTCGCATCCCCCTACAACACTTACCGCGTCGCCGGCCTACCGCCCGGGCCGATCTGCAATCCCGGACTGGCCTCCATCAAGGCCGTCCTGGAGCCCGCCTCAGTGGACTATTTGTATTTCATGGCACGCGGTGACGGCAGCCACGCCTTCGCGCGGACACTGGATGAACACCTGGACAACGCGGCGCGGTACCAGTAGCGGGCTTTGGCTCGTGCAGTGTTAACACTTGAGAATCCTTGTAACCGTGTTCCAGTTCCGCGTGGTGACCTTGCTGCCGAACTCCTTCTCAAGGACACGCATCAGTTCGGTTGTCCCTCGGCCCGGGGAAAGAGTGAGAACGCTGCATACTTCACCTGCGGAGATGCGCACGATCTTGAAGCCCCCCGCGGGCGACTCGTACGGAGCCTTCGAGCTGCCTTCTGGCTCTTCCGACAAAAACGTGACGTACAGGCGCGTCGAAGGGGTCACAACGACGCCCTCGAACGGGTCCGAATCCACGAGGTCTCGGATTTCCTCCCGCGTACGCACGATCACGCCAATCGCGTGCCCAAAGATCCTCACCAACTCGTCTTTTATTCGTTCGACGAGGGCACCGGCGTCCGCCCCATGGGCATCAAAGACGACGTTTCCGCTGGCGAGCAGCGTCCTGACGTTCTGAAACCCCATTGTCTCAAACGCCTTGCGCAGATCCTCCATCTTGATCGGCTTATGTCCACCGACGTTGATACCCCGCAGAAAAGCGACGAAGGTCGCTGTATACCTGAATGTCATTGACTCTTCGACATGGCGCATCCTGGACTTTCACGCGTCGTTTCAAGACCAAGTGTGACAGGTTTTCGTCTGCCACGGTCAACAAACAATCTGCACACTGCGGTTTAGTGCGTCGTTCCGCAAGTCGGCACCACACTGAGGAGACGGCGCAGTTGGACCGCTGCCGTCCCTCCGCGGGGGACCGCTGCGGTTTCGGAAACCGCGGCGGTCTTCGCCGATGGGATGCTGTACTTGAGGAATGACGCATCTATTCGAACCGGACACATGTAGCGATCCGGCACAGCCGTCTTGGTCAACAGCGAATCAAGAACCAGCATTGTTGGCGGAAAGGAGACCGGCCAACTTGGCTATGCTAGTCGTTTAGTCTCGAACAGTGGCAACGGGGTCTTTCGACACCTACTTGCCGCAACCTGGAAGGAAAGACCCCAAAGCCACAACTGAGCGGCCACTAAGGTATGCCTCCGGCCAGGCTCCCACCAAGAGCCTTCCTGATTATTACCAGAAGATCCATCCTTGTCCAATGCTGGTGAATGACTGCTATCCCTGTGCAGAAAGACTGATAACCTTGCACAAACACTGCATCCTCCCAGATTCGTCTCCTGCTCCGAATTTGCTTGGCCGTCCTTCCGTTCGTCCTTTGATTTCTCTGAGAAGCTGGAGCACAACGCAATATTCACCGAAATAGGTCCCGCAGCCTGGAGATCATTCCCTTGACAGAACAAGGTGCTAGCGCTAGTATGGCTACACGGGCGAGGGACAGAACCGCCTATGCAGGACTGAGAGGGCACATGAGCTAACGCCCGTGAACAGGAACTGGGCAGTCGCAATGTAACCATTGCTCAGAGGACAACAAGAGATACCTTGGCTACCTAGACCTGTTACGCATCCGCAGCCGATATTGGAGGTAGCGAACGATGGTTACTGCCGAGATCATGAGTCTCGTGACGGCTTGCCGGAGTTTCCCCGATCCACCCCAGCCAGAGATCACCCGTGAGCACATATTGCTTGCTATCGAGACTATCTTCGAAGGGCAAACTGATATTGGTGTGATCGAGGGACCGGAGGGAATCGGCAAAACGATTCTTCTCTCTCAATTCGCCAGGCGCCACCCCCACAACACGTTTTCACTCTTCATCAGGCCAACAGGGTGGTGGGCATACGATCCCGATCACGTCCGCTTTGACCTTTGCAACCAATTCTCGTGGGCACTTAACCAAGAAGAAATTCGAGAGTCCACCGAAGTGGACGATAGCTACTTCCGACGGGCGTCCTACCATCTGGCTCGACGAGCCGCGTCTCGGAAGGAAAGATTCTATTTCGTCATTGATGGCTTAGACCAAATACCACCGGAGCACGCTCAGTTCCGGCGGGTCATACTCGACATGCTTCCCTTGGGACAGAAATCGTTCCGGTTTATTCTGTCCGGTGACCTCTCGGTTTTGTCTGCCGACATACCACGCGGGCTTGAGATCAAGCCTCAGGCACTATCCCCGTTTGCCCTAGATGACACGGTGAAGTACTTTGCTGGCTTCGACGTGGATCGTCAACTGATCGAAGAGATGTACCGAACATGCAAGGGCAACCCCGGTTTTCTTGGAAGCATCCGTCGTTTGCTCCAGTCCGGTATTGATGCAAACACAGTGGCCGACGAAATGCATCGAAAGCTACCACGTTTGTTCGAGTTGGAATGGGCCGTTGTCAACTCCCTGGATGAATCCCACAAGCTACTGTTAGCACTCCTGGCACATGATCCTAGAGAACACTCAGCCACCGGGCTATCAACATTGCTAGGACAGGATGTCCTGCAAATCAGAGACTTCTTCCGCAGCCTGTCATTTATCGCGCTGGATGTGGAAAAGGACAGCGTGAGGTTTATCTCGGAGCCCTTTCGGAAATTCGCAGCGGAACAACTCAAGCTCTTGAAGCAACCTGCCAACGACCTCCTGATCAATCATTTACTCCAAACCCCAGACAGCGACGACGCCATAATGTACCTGCCAGGGTATCTGCAGCAATCCGAGCGCCTTGGTGAGATTCTAAGCTATCTTTCCCCCCAGTTCTTCACCGAGATGTTGGAACGCAGCCAATCGCTCAGTGTGGTGCAGCAAAGGGCGGAACTGGGAGTCAATGCAGCCCGTCAACTGGGTAAGGACCCGGACCTGATGCGTTTTTCCTTGCAGCAGTCGGTGCTCGCAGAATTGGATGAAGTTACTCTGTGGCGTTCAGAGATTGCAGCCCGAATGGCCCTGAACGATCGCGTATCAGCAGTGGCACTTGCGCAAGGCGCCGTCGTGCGAGAAAACCGGCTTCACCTTCTAGCAATCATAGCCAGGATCGAGACTCAGGATGGGTCGGCGCCATCACCCGAACTGGTCGATAACATTCGCCACCTCTATCAGCAACTAGACCCGGCCGTTCTGGGTGGAAAGGCGCTTGAGATCGCTACTGAGCTTATTCATTCGGTACCTGACTTAGCTATAGAGTTAGTCGAGAAAGCGACAAGTGCTGGTGAATTGGACTACGCATTTGCCCTACTGGCGGTTGTCTCGACCGGCAATTTGAGAGAAGCAGAATCAAGCGAGGGACTGTCCGAGCAACTTCGCTCCCGAATCAAGGACCCCAAAGTGCTTCGTCTGTCAACCGAAGCCTCACTGGTCTGAAAATGCACCATAAGCATCAAGCAGCCGATATAAGTCCATAGCGGCGCCTCACTTTGGCAGGCTCAGCTCTCAGGCATTGCTGTGGCACCACTCCCAGCAGGATGAAGACCTCCTCGATGTCGAAGATGGCGTAGAAGTCGTCAGCAAACACGATCACCTTGTTGCTCTCCTCTTCGGCGCGCTGGCGTCGCACACCGCGGCCGGCCAGTTCTTGGCCGAGCGCGGTCCGAAAGGCATTGGCCAGCGTGAAGGTCACCAATGTCAGGAACACGTGCCCGCGGATCGCCGCCTCCGTCTTCTTCGGATACTTATTCAGGTGCCAGCCCTGCTTCAACTCCCGAAAGACGGTGTTCTCGATCAGGCTGCGCAAGTCATAGAGATCCAAGACCTCCAGGGGCTTCGTGATCGGCAAACTTGTCAGAAAGACCTTCTCTTTCCCGACCGCGTACGCCTCGCCTGCCCATTTCGTCACCACGACCGCGTTGAGGGCATTTCCGGTGAAGCCCTTGCGGTTTGCATGCTTGCTATGTTCCGCATCCCCGTACTGGTCGTAGCTGCGTAGTTCGGCTATGCCGACCAAGGATACCTGCCCTTCCCACCGCACCTCTGTCTTCTTCCCCTTCTTCACCACCCTCCGCGTGCCCGCATGCTCGTGCGGGATGATGTGCTCCCCGTCCGCTTCCGCGCGACTCAGCCCCTGCGCATCCGCCGTCACCCGCATGTCCTCTTTGGCCGGCACCACGAAGTCGATGCCCATCCCCTGCTTCAGCACCCACAAATCCTGCCCATCGAGGAAACCCCGATCAATGAGCAGCACACGCACGACGCCGGGTCCCACGTTCTTGACCGCTTGGCGGACCAGCGTCAGCGTGAACTGCGATTCGTGCTTCTGGATCGGCACGACCTTCGCCGCCACCACCAACCGCAGGCGTACCTCGTAGACGATGAGCACCTTGAACCCATAGGCATAGCGCTCGACCTCCACGACCTGCTTGTCCGTGGTCACCTTCCGTTCGGTGTATTTCTTCATCCCGGCGTCCTTGCATCTCGCCGTCGTCTCCAGATCGGTGGCATCCAGCGCAAAGTGCCCTTTGCTCTTCTGGAAGAATCCGCGCTCCGCCAACCGGCACGCCGTCTCGTTGAACAGGCGCTCCAGCTCCTCTGCGCTCAAGCGTTCCACGGCGTCGGCGAGCGTGTTCTTGTGCATCGGTCCCTGCGCGAGGTTTCCTCGTTCGCAGAAGCCCACCTGCATCTGCGTTGTCGTATAGCCGATCAGCTTGAGCAGGGCGATCTCCCGAAAGAGCTTCGTGGGCACGAGATTGATCGACGGGATGCCCAGCAGAATCTTCAGTTGATAGGTCATGATCAGCCGCGCGATGGGGATCATCACCCGTTTGAAGCCCGTCCCCTCCATGCCCAGCAGGGCGTAGAACTCCAGTTCGTCGAGGAAGGCGAGGAAGCTGGCCAGGAAGCCCCAGCCCGAGATCGTCACAAGGCTGATTTGACCCTTGGTGAGACGCTTGGCCACCTCCTGTTGATCCCGCGTCAGATGCCGCCAGGCATTGCGGCTCACCCGCTTGCGCCTGCGTCGTTGTCGCGCTAGCTTTGCCGCCCGATTGGCTAGAAAGCGTCGACGCTGGTTATCGTCCACGGATGCGAGGACCCACCACGGGGTTGAATAGGCTGAGACGGCAGAGTATCATATCTACACCTCCTGATTGTTTGGTAGGAGTTGCTTGGGCGGCAGCACCTACCATAATCGGGAGGCATTCTTTTGTAAAGACCCCTCTCTGTCCTGCTTGCTCTTAGGGTGCATTTTCAGCGTACAAAGTGATGGCGGACGATTCCACCCGTTTGGCCGCCCTGCAGACCGGTCAGGTCGACATTGCCTATCGCATGCTTGGACCTACAGTGACCGCAGCGCTGGCCGATCCTAAGCTCAAAGTGGTGGCCGCATCCGGCGAGATCCCAATGGTGATCGATTTCGTGGACATGTGGGATGCCAAGTCCCCCTGGGCGGATGCTCGGGTGAGAGAAGCCGCTAGTCTAGCCATCGATAGGGCTGCGATACAGAAGTCCTTTTACTCCAGCTTAGGGAAACTGCGTGGAAGCCCAGTTGCCCAGGCTCTCCAATTCACCGCGGCCTATTCCCCTACTAAGTACGATCCAGAGCAGGCCAAGAATCTACTCAAGCAGGCTGGGGTCAACGCGGGCGACATCAAGGTCACGATCAATACGCAGACAATCTACGTCAACCAGGCCCAGGCTGTCGCGGGCTACTGGAAAGCAGTGGGCATCGACGCCACCATTAACGCCCAAGATGTCACGCCTTTCTACAACGCGTGGGCGGCCAAGACCCTCAAGGGCGTCGTGATGTTCAGCCACACCGGAGCGGGCAGCGCGGCGCTGGTCCTGCCCAATTTCTATGGTGTGGGCGGACAGTACTCTTACATGCAGAGCGGCGCGCTACCAGAGGTAGACGCTCTGTGGAAACAACAAGCAGCAGAACTCGAAGAGACCAAGAGGGTGGACCAGCTAAAGAAGATCCAGCAGATTTTCCACGACCAGTATTTGTACACCAACGTCTTCACTAACGTAAGCTTGTTGGGGGTTGGTCCCCGTGTAGCCAATCCCGATGAGGTTGCCAATCGTCCCGGCGATTTCTTTGTCGGACCGCTGCAGTACATTCAGTTAAAGGCTCAGTAATCCCGCCGAGATCTTGAGACAATAGTCGACAGCTCCGCCTCCCTCTTATGGGAGGCGGAGCTATCATGGGGCAACCGCTCTTATGTCATCTCTCAGTGGAGCCAACCAATGAACGTCTACGAGTTCGTCAACATCTCGGCGCAGATCTTTCCGGATCGCGAGGCGCTGGTCTTTGAGAACCGCCGCTACGACTACGCCTCGATGCAGCGGAGCATCATTGCTCTTGCTGCAGGGCTACGTCGGCTCGGACTCGGTCCAGGTAAGCGGCTTGCCGTGCTGGGCACCAACAGCGACCGCTATATTCAACTGTTCTACGCCACGGGCTTTCTCGGCGCCACCTTCGTACCGCTGAACTATCGAGCCAAGCAGGACGAGCTGCAGTACTTGCTCGAGGCCGCCGAAGTCAACCTCCTCTGTGTTGGCGGACAGTACCATGATCTCGCGCTTGCCGTGCGTCCCTCGGTGCCTTCGGTTGGAGAAATGATCAGTCTTGATGCTCCGAAAGAAGGCATGCGCCACTTCGAGACATTGATGGTCGAGGAAGAGGATCTCGAGCCGGCCGAGGTCGACGACGATGACCTGTGCGTGGTCATGTTCACGGCAGGCACTACCTCGCGCCCCAAGGGTGTGATGCTGCGCTATGGCGACTTCTCGAACTACGTGTTCAGCACTGCCGACCCAGCCAGCGAGGATGACCACTATACGCAGGTCCTCGTCGCGCCCTTCTATCACATTGCTGGGCTGACCGCCATCATGCTCTCGCCATACTCGGCTCGGCGCATGGTCGTACTGCCGCAGTTCGAGCCATCGCTATGGTTCGACACAGTGCAGAGGGAGCGTGTGACCCATGCTTTCGTCGTACCCACCATGCTCAAGCGCCTCATCGACGAGCCGCGCTTCCGCGAGTTCGATCTCTCCAGCCTGGAGGTACTCTCCTACGGTGCGGCGGCCACGCCCCCGGGCGTGCTCTTGAGGGCCCTTGACCTTTTTCCCAAAGCTGTCGGATTCGTCAACGCCTACGGTCAAACGGAGACGACTGCGACAGTGGCCATGCTGGGACCGGAGGACCACCGCCTCGAGGGCGGCCCGGACGAGATCGAGCGCAAGAAGGCGCGACTGCGCTCCATCGGCAAGCCGGTGGGCGACGTCGAGATGCGCATTGTCGATCCCGACCACCGGTCGCTGCCACCGGGAGAGATCGGGGAGGTAGCGCTGCGGACGGCGCGGGCGATGAAGGGCTATCTGCCCGCGGGCGGGCAGGCGGTAATAGCATCGAACCGGGATGCCGAGGGCTGGCTGTATACCTCCGATCTTGGCTGGATGGATGAGGAAGGATATGTCTTCCTTGCCGGCCGCAAATCGGATATGATTATCCGGGGCGGCGAGAACATTTCGCCGGAAGAGGTCGAGACCGTGCTCTACCGCCATCCTGGAGTAGAGGACGTGGCAGTGATCGGTATTCCCGACGAGGAGTGGGGCGAGCAGGTTGTTGCAGTCGTGGTGCCCCGCCCGGAGTCCGCGGGGACACTATCGGCAGAGGAATTGATCGCGTTCTGCCGAGAGCGGCTGGCGAGCTACAAGAAACCGTCGATCGTAAAGTTCGTGCCCGAGCTGCCGCAATCGGCCCTGGGCAAGGTGCTCAAGGTGAAGCTGCGCGAGCAATTCCAGGCACTCGCGCACTGAGCTAGCAGAGAGGAGAGAACAGTGGCGACCCAAGAAGCAGGAGAGAAGAAGCCGGCGGGAACACAGGCCGGCAAGCGGTACAGATGTGCGCAGTGTGGCAGCGAAGTACTCGTGACCAAGCCCGGACAGGGCGCACTTCGCTGCTGCGGCGAAGAAATGCAGCAGAAGTAGGGGGGAAGATATGGCGAACTTGCTAGGGAAGCGCATGACCTGCCCGGAGTGCGGAGCGCAGGTGTTGGTCACTAAGGGCGGCAACGGCCAGGTAGAATGCTGCGGTCAGTCGATGCAACTGGTCGAAGCCAAGCCGCTGCCCTCTGCCGATTAGCCTGGAACTGTAGCAATCGGGGTGCGATACCTAGAAGGGCGCAGACAGGACGATCGGCAGGCACGCTCTGACCATCTGCTGGAACGCATCGAGCGGCGCCGGAGTATTCGGAAGTTCACCCCACAGGACGTGAGCGACCAGCAGATTCGGTTGCTGCTGTCTGCCGGGATGGCCGCTCCTTCGGGCCACAACTTCCAGCCCTGGCACTTCGTGGTCGTGCGCGAGGAGGACAACCGCCTCGCGCTGGCGGAGACCCACGGCTACGCGGGGATGATCAAACAGGCCCCGGCGGTGATCGCCGTTTGTGCGGACAGCGAGATGTCGCTGCATTGGCTGGAAGACGCCTGCCTTGCTGCGGGGAACATCCTACTACAAGCGACGGCGTTGGGGCTCGGAGCCGTTTGGGTGGCGGTCTATCCGCACGCGGAGCATGAGATCTTCGTTCGGGGAGTCCTGGGTATCCCCGAACGCATCCGGGTTGTATGTCTGATTCCAGTGGGCTACCCGGCAGAGGCGAAGCCGCCACGAACGAAGTATGACCCAGGCAAGGTACATCTCGAGCGCTTTGGCGGGTAATGGGTAACCCTGAGCCTCGGCGGAGGGTCTACTGGTTATTCGTGTCCGCCGGATCCGACAGATCGGTCCGATCGGACCGACCCGACCGATCCGCATGTTTGCCTGTCAGATCACGGGTGACAGAACACTAGGAGAGCGAAATGGCTAGACACAAGATCGGCATCGGCGTTCTGGCTGGATTCATGCCTCCCATCGACGGCATCGTGAAGAACGCTAGCCAGAACGAGGATCAAGGTTACCACTCGCTGTGGTGGGCCGATCACCTGATGTCTTGGACTCCCGAGTCCATCTGGACGCCGGACATAGGCGACATCGCGAAATACGTTCCCAATCCGCACGGCTACCTTGATCCCATCTCCACCATGGCCGCCGTCGCGATGGGGACCGGCACGATCCGGCTGGGCACCTCAGTCACGGAGATTCTGCGACGTCACCCCGCCATGTTGGCCCAGGAGTTCCTCTCTCTCGACCACATCAGCAAGGGACGCGCAATTCTCGGTCTGGGAGCCGGCGAGGGCGAGAACACCATTCCGTACGGTGTCGACTTCACCTTCACGGCCAGCAAGGTCGAGGAAGCGCTGCAGGTCATCCGCCTGCTGTGGTCCACTGACCAGCCCGTCGACTTCGAGGGTCGCTTCTTTAGGCTGCATAAAGCAGTGTTGGGGCTGCGGCCATACGGACAGAAACCGCCTCCGATCTGGCTGGCGGCCATGGGACCACGCATGCTGGATATCTGCGCGCGTTGTGCCGATGGCTGGCTGCCCACCTTTATGCCCATCGAGGAATACGGGCGAAAGCTAGCTCAAATCCTTGAGCTGGCAAAAGGCTATGGGCGCGATACCTCCGACTTCCACGGGAGCCTGTGGACCTACCTGGTTGTGGACGAGGATCACGAGGAATGCCATCGTATCCTCGAAAACCCGATCATCAAGAACTATGCGATGATCGCTCCGACCGAAATGTTCGCCAAGCATGGTGCAGAGCATCCGCTGGGACCTGATCGCGTCGGCTTGCGGGACTACATTCCTACGCACTTTGGCCGCGAGGAAGCTCTCGACGCCATCCGTCGCATCCCCGCGGGAGTGGCCCAGGAGTTCATCATGCACGGCACTCCCGACGAGCTGATTGCCCAGCTAGAGGATTACGCCGACCACGGTCTGCAGTCCATTGTGATGGCCAACATCAGTTTCATGGGCAAGATGTCCAAGCTGAGCTCCTCGTACAAACACCTTCTGAAAGTAATGGAGCACTTCCGGTAGCGTTTGAGCATCTCAGGACTCGAACGAGAGCGCCATGGTCAGCTCCAAATCGTGGATCTCCTGATCGGTCAGTCCCAACAGACCACCGAGGATATCGCGATTGTGTTGCCCGAGCCGGGGCGCGGGCTGGTAGACCACCGGAGACGGACGGTGTGGACGGCATTGAATCTCCTCACGAGTGCCTATTGTCTCCAAGCCGGGATGCTCGCCGCCCAGAAAGAACTCTCGGGCAATTAGGTGCTCGTCGCTCAGCAACGTCTGCCAATCCAGAACGGCGCCGGCCGTAACCCTGTTCGTCTGGAGGATCCGCGCGAGCTCGAGTTGCTCCCGCTGCCGCGTACATGCCTCGATCGCCTGGTCAAGCTCGTCCTCATGCGCCTTCCGTGCTTCTCGCGTTTTGAAGCGGGGATCCTCGGCCAGGGCATCGTCACCGATCACCGCGCAAAGACGTCGCCACTCGCCATCGTCGGCGACAGCGATGGCGATCCAGCCCTCACCGCCCGCACAACGATAGCAGCCATGCGGCGCTAGCGTGGGATGATGGTTGCCTCTCTGACCTGGGATTTCGCCGCTCTCCGCGGCCAGCACGAGTGTCTCCCCAAACACCTGCGAGAGGGATTCTCGCTGCGCAAGATCGATGACCTGTCCGCGGCCGGTCTGCCGAAGATGTCGTAGCGCCGCGAGGGTGGCCACCGCTCCGTGCAAACCCGCCGTGAGGTCTGCATAGGCCGGAGGCGCCAGGACCGGCGGGCCGCCTTCATAGCCGTTTAGCCAAGCCATTCCGGACATCGCCTCTATGCCCGGCCCGTAGGATACGTGGTTCTGATAGGGACCCGTGGAGCCATAAGCCGGCATCGACAGCATGATCAAGTTGGGCTTCAGGGCACGCAATGCCGCGTAATCTAGCCCGAAGTTCTGCATGACCCTGGGGCTGAAGTTCTCGACCAAGACAGAGCTTCGGCGGACAAGATCGCGGAAGATCTCTCGCCCTTCCGGCAGGTTGAGGTTGAGCGCCAAGCCCAGCTTGTTGTGATTGAGTCGCTCGAAGACCATAGGATGAGCCCTGGTGCCATCCTTGCGGATCGCGGGCTCGATCTTGATGACCTCAGCGCCGAGGTCGGCTAGCACACGGGTGCAGTACGGACCTGACCACATGGCCGTCAGATCCACAACGCGAACACCGCCCAAGACAGGCTCGGGTCGAATCACAGCACGGCCCGTGCGGCAGGCTGCGCCCAGGACTCCTCGCTTTGGCGACGGCATCTCGCGCGCTGTGCTTCCACCGAACTTGCTCAACTCTCCGAGAATCTCGGCGTCGTGTTCTCCGAGCGTCGGCGCACGCCCCAGGCGCCACGGAGTCTCCTGCATGACGAATGGCGCGCCGACTTGGAGCACGTCACGAACGATGGGATGAGGCTCGGTCGAGAAGAAGCGGCGCTCACGGTGCTGCGGGTCTGCGAGGACCTCCTCCGGCGATAGAACCATCGCGAAAGGCAGCCGCAGCTCCTGGGTAAAGCAGTACAACTCCTCGCGGGTGTGCACTCGCAGCCAGGGTTGGAGAGCCGCGCGAATCTCCTCGGCGGCTTCCGCCCGGCGCAAAGGCTCGGTGGGACCGGACAGTGTTAGTCCCTCTGGGTCCACTACGGCGGCGAGTAGATCCCATCCGGCGTCGTTCGGCACCATGGCCACTATGAAGCCATCCTTGCACGGCAGAACCTGGGCCCCTTGAAAACGCTGGGGAGCGCTCACGTCATCAGCGGTACGCCGAGCCACACCCAGAGCTACCAGGCGCGCAAGCGATTCCATAACGGAGATGTCCAGATGCTGTCCAAGCCCCGTGCGCTCAGCACCGTCGAGCGCCGCAAGCGTGGCCACCGCGGCGTTCAAACCCGCCTGGTAGTATGACTGGTAGCCGGCTAACTTGAGCGGCTCACGACCGGACGCTCCGGTTGCGCCGAGCACACCGCCCATCGCTAGATGGACAAGATCGTTCGCACGCCAGTGCCGATAAGGACCGGTTTGACCGAAGTCGGAAATCGAGGTCATGACAAGGGACGAGTTTTCCGCACACAGCGATTCGTATCCCAATCCATGCGCAGCCATAACACCGGGCGGATAGCTCTCGATCAGCACCTGGCACGAACGGGCCAACTCGCGCACTGTCGACCTTGCCGATGGCAGCGTTAGATCAAGCACGATACTCTTCTTGGTCGGATTGAGATGATGAAAGAGCGCGCTGTGCTCGATGCTCGGCGAGTCCTCCAGGAAAGGTCCAATGCTTCTCGCCACGTCACCACCGGGCGGCTCCACCTTGACGACGCGAGCACCCAACCCGGCTAGCAGACGAGTGCAATACGGTCCGGCCACGTGAGACGACAGGTCCAGGACTGTGACGCCTTCGAGACAACTATGAAACACTGTCACGGCTACTCTCTGCGACCTCTGCGATACTACCGTTCTGTAACAGATGAACTAATGCTAACCGCCAGTTCCGACCGATCGGTCCGATCGGACGGATCGGTCGGATCCGCACGTTGTCGCCTTTCAGATCACGAGCCACAGAACACCACTCGCCCATCGACTATCGTCATCTCCACGCGGACTTCTCCAAGCTTGTGGACGGGCGTTGATATTGGATTGTCTGTCAGCAGCACCAAATCGGCCAGTCTTCCCGGCTGGATAGACCCGAGCTGCGTATCGATCCCCAGCACTTCGGCCGGAGCCAGCGTATGCAGCCGCAGTGCTTCAACGACGGAGATACCCTCCCCAGCGCCCAGCACCTGGCCCTGACGCGAACGACGCGTAACGGCTGCATAGATGCCAGATAATGGATTTGCCGGCACAACGGGCGCGTCGGATCCCGCCGCGACGGCGATGCCGCTGGCTAGCATCGATCTCAGGGCATATAACCATCCGTGCAGGTGATCGTCCACGTCAGAAAGATAGCGCTCCCCACTATGGTAGATGAATGCCGGCTGAGTCACGATCGAGATCCCAAGCTCGGACATGCGCTCCAGCAAAGCTGGGGGCACGACTGAGGCGTGCTCAAGTCGGTGATGGTGTTCGCCACGGGGCCAACGTTCCAGGGCGTTGGCAATTGCCTCGATGGCAAGACAGACGGCCGATTCCTCGATTGCGTGAATCGCGACCGGATAGCCTCGTCGATGCGCCTCCCAGACCAGTGAGAATAGGCTATCCTGGTCGGGAGTGAAGCCGTCTGCGCTCTCCGTGAGCATGATCTTCACCGCTCCGAGGCGTAGCCAGTTACCCCCGTCACCGTGGCCGAGACCGGATTCCGCCACCTCGGCCAAGTGCCGCTGCCCCACCATCATCGTCACGCGCGGGCGCTTGGTCTCTCTGGCGGTGAAATCCCGGAGTAAGAGCCACTCGCGCAGCCCGTTTCGGTCGGTGGCATCCTGCACCGAGGTGATCCCGTGTGCCACCAGATCGTTGAAGACCACCTCTAGCCCTCCGCGAAGATCGGCATCCTCGATAGAAGGGATGATGTTCTCACTCAGATAATGCCCCATCTCGTACAGCAGACCGGTCGGCTCTCCTGTCGAGGGGTCCAGCTCGATTCGAGCACCGGGTGGAGGGGAGAAGGAGCGGTCGATGCCAGCTATTCTCAGGGCGAGGCTGTTGAGCACGCACGCATGCTGTGAGCGGTGCTGCAGCTTGACCGGATGGTGCGGAGCGGCCACGTCAAGGTCCCAGCGCGTTGGGTGCCGCTTCTCGTCCAGGTAGAACTGATCGTATCCGTTGGCCCGAATCCACGATCCAGCGGACAGAAGCTCTGCGCGCGATTGGATAGCATGTTGGATGTCCGCGATGCTCGAGACGGCCGACGGACGACAGTCCACGGCTAGAATCTGGCTGGCACAGGCGAGCAGGTGAATGTGTGCATCGTGGAAGCCGGGCAGAAGGCATTTCCCGTGGCACTGGATGACCTCCGTTCCCGGGCCGATAAGGTCGTGCATTTCACCATCTCGCCCCACGCGGAGAACCACGTTGCGCCGGATCGCCACGGCTTGCGCCGCCGGCCGCACAGGCGACATAGTGATGACGTCCGCGCCCAGAAGCACCAGGTCGGCTTTGCACGTGTTAGAAGAAGCCAATCGAGCCAGAAACCAATCCTCCTGTCTCCGTGGGTGTCGGGTCACCGGCGGTACCCGCACGCGCACTTGGGATATTGGCCATGCCGATCGGTCCGGCCGATCATTCCTAGGGAAGCCGGCAGAGGACTATCCACGCTCACCAAGCCAATTATACACGGTAACTTGACGTGGCGACTATGATAGCCTCTGTTATGTGGCTTGCACGCCTGAGTATCTGAGGAGCGAGGCATATGAACGGCCATAATGGTCTGCTTAGCGTATGGTCTAGAACCAGGGAACTTGGCGGTTCCAGGCAGTGACGAAGAATCCGCGCCCCTTGGCCCTCCGAAGTGCAGGGGCGCGGATTCTTCGTCACTGCGCCTAGCAGCAACGAACCCTGTTCTCTCACCAGCGCTAGTCTAACAGAAGGGCGCTCTGCTATTGCCCCGCTCCTCAGAATGACACTCAGGCGTGCAAGCCACATTGCGAACGCTGGATGACCTCGTACTGTCAGTCTTGCCGGTACCGCCAATCATCTGGCGAATTCGTCAGTGTGAAGGAGCATAAGATCCACCCGGACCACCGGTCAGCGGAACCCGGTTATACGCTTTCTCCCCAACGCGGCATATTGTACAATTGAGGACCGACAAACATAGCACAGTCAGGCGACAGCAGGGAGAGCACCATGGATTTCAGTTTCTCTGAAGAGCAGCTAGCCATCAAGGAGGCGGCAAGGCGATTTGCCGAGACGGAGATCAAGCCGCTCGTCGAGCGGATGGAGCGTGAGAGGAGTACTCCCAGGGAACTCATCAGGAGAATGAAGGATCTCGGCTTCTACGCGGTGCAGTATCCGAAGGCATATGGCGGAGCAGGGGCCTCCTATATCGAGTACGTTATCATGCTGGAGGAGCTCTCGCGGGTCTACTGCTCGATCGGTGGGCACATCTCAGTCAACAACCTGTGTGCCGGCACGATCAACGATTTCGGCACGGAAGAACAGAAGCAGCAGTACCTGCCTCAGTTGCTGACGGGAGACGCCATCGGCAGCTTTGCCTTCACCGAGCCTGGCACCGGTACGGATCCCAAAGCCATCACCACGACGTGCCTGCGCGACGGCGACGAATGGGTCATCAACGGCGAGAAGCTCTTCATTAGCAACTCCACCATTCCGGGCTACATTGTGGTGTTCTGCAAAGACGTGGAGATGGAAGGTCGGATCACCAACATCATCGTGCCCAAGGACACGCCAGGGTATCGCACTTCCCAACTGGTGGAGAAGATGGGGATGCGGGGGATGGAAGTTGCGGATATCGTCCTGCAGGACGTCCGCGTTCCCTACGGAAATACCACCGGCGGCGAAGCGGGGCGAGGCAAAGGGTTTCAGATTCTGACGGCGGAGATCGCCGTGGGCAAGCTTGGCATCTCGGCGCAGTGCGTTGGGATGGCCCAGGCTGCCCTTGACGAGTCGGTAAAGTACGCCAAGCGTAGGATGCAGCACGGCAAGCCGATTGCCACTTTCCAGACCATCCAGTCGCTGATCGGGGAGATGTCTGCCGAGGTAGCCGCGGCGCGCTACACGACCCTGGCCACCGCCTACAAACGCTCGCAGGGGATGGACATCCTGTACGATTCCGCCCGGACCCGCCTCTTCGCATCCCAGGTGGTGCACAGGGCGGCCAGCAACGCAATGCAGGTGCACGGCGCCTTCGGATACACGACCGAGTTCGTGGTGGAACGAATATTTCGCGACATGAAGCTTGCCGAGATCTACGAGGGCGTTAACGAGATTCAGCGCATCATCGCCGCGGCGGAGCTACTGCGGTAGTATTCTCTGACCGATAGGCTGATATGCATCTTTCCCAGCCAAGGCTGCTCGGCTGTGATTGCGAGTCGCAGTGAAGAATCTCCCACAGAGACCGCCGCGGTCCTTCCGCGGAAGGACCGCGGCGGTCTTGTCCGACAGCATACTTCACCTATGGCAATGCGCGAAGGGATTGAGCCTCCGACCTGGCGTAGGGGCGGACGGCTCTGTCCGCCCAGGGGGCGCGCGGGCGGACCGCCGTGCATTGGTTACAAGTTAGTCTCTTGCGTGAATTGTCAAGCAAGGGAAGGATAGAGCCGTTATGCTTATCTATTATGAGCAATGGCAAGAAGCGCTACCGTCCACCCGACCTCAATCGCGATCATGCCCGGCCGCGCACCGCGCCGGCCCCCAGCGACGCGGCTATCGAGTGCCGTTTGGCCGACTTGATCAGTCCAGCGACCTATGCGCTGGCCGATCACTACCACCGTTTGGGCCTACGTTGGCGCATTCTCACCTTACCCGTCATGGTGGCCCTGCTGGTGACCATGATCTGGCGTCACGTGCCCTCCGTCTTGACCCTGGTACAGATGCTGTCCCGCGAATCCCTCCTCTGGACGCCACCGCAGCGCGTCAGCCAACAGGCGCTGAGTCTCCGTTTGCGGACCCTGCCGGCTCAGCTTCTTGGTCAGCTGTTTCAGACGCTGACCCCGCTGCTGCTGACCCGCGCCACTGCGCGGACCAGACCGCAGCCTGCAGTCGTCGAGCGGACCTTGCAGCGCTTCCCCCAGATCTGGATCCTGGATGCCACCACACTGGAGGCGCTCTTCCGCAAGGTCGGGCTGCTGCGGGATGAGCCGGGCACCGTCTGGGGCGGCAAATTGCTGGCCATCCTCGACCTTCCCAGCAAGTTGCCGCTGCATCTCTGGCTGGACGAGAATCACGTAGCCAACGAGAAGAGCTTCCTCGACGCGCGGGTGCGTTCCGTGCTCACCGCCGGAACCCTCCTGCTCTTCGACCTCGGCTTCTATGCTTTCCCATTCGTAACTATTCAGCCTCGATGGCTGGGATTAGGGGGGCACCGTTGAAGACGCGCACCAGCGCCGCCAGCATCGGGTATCCCTGCTTACGGAGGGTGGAGAGATAACCCCGAATGCGACAGAAGGCTGCGGCTCCATGGGCGCTACGAAAACAGCCCGAGATCTTCTGCTTGACTTTCATCATGCGGATGTCTCGTTCTGCCTGGCTATTCTCGAAC
>SCTZ01000252.1 GCA_004297765.1 Chloroflexota bacterium
AGGATCTGCGGACGAACCTGACGCTGGAAGTGGGCGTACGGGCCGGAAAATAGCTCGGACAGGAGAGGACGAGATGACATACCAGACGATTCTGGTGGAGAGCGCGGGCGGGGTGACGACGATCACGCTGAACCGTCCCGCGGCGGGCAATGCGTTGAACACGACCATGTTAGAGGAGCTGGATAGTGCCCTGCAGGAAGCACGTGAGGCGGCTGGCTGGAACGTGGTGGTGCTGACCGGCGCGGGCGAGAGTTTTTGTGTGGGAGGCGACGCCTCCGATAGTGGATTAGCGGGGAAGCAGGATCTGCTGAAGAAGATCGTGCTGACGCTGGCTGAGATGGACAAGCCCTGCCTGGTGGCTCTGAACGGACCCGCAGTGGGGGCGGGCTGCAGCCTGGCTTTGGCTGGGGACATGATCCTGGCGTCGGAGCAGGCGAGTTTTGGGGAGCTACTGACGGTGGACGGACCGCTGCCGGACGTAGGGGGAGCGCACTTCCTGCCGCGGCTGGTGGGTGTGGGACGAGCGCGCGAGCTGGCAGCACTGCCGGGTCCGATCGAGGTGGCGCTGGCCGATAAGCTGGGGATGGTGAACCGAGTGGTGCCGGCGGGAGAGCTGGCGGGGGCGGCGCGGGAGCTAGCCGAGAAGATCGCGGCGGGTCCGCCGATCGCGATCACGTATTCGAAGCGGATCATGAGCCGGGCTTTCGAGATGACGCTGTCGGAGCTGTTGGAGTACGAGGCGCTGTCGCAGCAGTTGATCATGTCGACGCGGGATCATCAGGAGGCCGGCAAGGCTTTTCTGGAGAAGCGCCCTGTCAAGTTCATCGGACAGTAAGGAGAATATTGGATGACAGACAAGCCTGTCTACACGTGGACCGCGAGCAACGGCGTGGCCACGATCACGCTGGACAACCCACCGCGCAATGCGTACCCGGCGCGCGCAACCGCCGAGCTGATGACGTGTCTGGACGAGATAGAGGCCGACCAGTCGGTGCGGGCGGTGGTCATCACGTCGGCCGGCGACAAGTTCTTCAGCGTTGGGGCTGATGTCTCGGAGTTCCCGGAAGTAATGAAGCCGGGACGAGGGCACGAATTGGCCGTGACGACGCAGAATCTGCTCCTGCGGCTCGAAGCGTTCCCCAAGCCGACCATCTGCGCTATCAACGGTCTTGCCCTGGGCTTCGGTTGTCTAATCGCCATCGCGTGCGACATGCGGATCGCCGCCGAGAACGCCCAGATCGGTCTGCCCGAAGTGAAGCTGGCCGTTTTCCCGGGTGGCGGCGGCACGCTCCGCCTGCCGCGACTCGTCGGGGAGGCCAAGGCCAAGGAAATGCTTCTGTTCGGCGACGCCGTCAACGCGCAGGATGCCTACCGCATTGGACTGATGAATCGCCTGGTTCCCGTCGGCCAGGCGGCCTCGACGGCTCAGGAACTAGCTGCTCAGCTTGCTGGCTACTCGGCGGTTGTAGTGCAAGCCATCAAGGAAACCGTCCACGCCGCGCGAGAGTTAACCCTGAAAGAGGGCGTGGCTCTGGAGATCGAAACATTGGACCGCGTGTCGAAGTGCGAGGACGCCAAGGAGGGCATGCAGGCCTTCCTGGAGAAGCGGAAGCCGCAGTTCCGGCATCGTTAATGGGGTGACAGACCGGGGGGACGATCGCCTCTCGCCATGGGCGGGTCGACTGTTTAGGGAGGTGACCGGCAACCTCTTCGTTCTTCATTGGGCGGGGTCAGAGCATCCCGAGGGAAGCTCTTGATTCTGCACAAACGGAGTCTTGCAGGATACTAGAAGGAGATGGCTTTGGATATCTATGAGGTTCTGAGAGAAAGAATCGACTCGCACCCCATGGGAGCGCCGGCGCACCCCTCGCTCAACGAGATTTTGCGCATGCTGTTCACGCCCGAGCAGGCGAACCTGGCCACGCATCTGACCTGGGCTGCTCAGCCCGCCTCGGTGATCAGTCAGGTGAGTGGAATTCCTGAGGACGAGGTGACTCGCCTGTGCCAGGCGATGATCAAGAAGGGTATCGTTTACACGTACCAAAGGAAGGGAAATCAGCTCTACGCATTGCTGCCTCTGGCGCCCGGCCTATACGAGTTCCCTCTCATGCTGCCGGAGATAGAGGGAGTAGATCATGATCGGCTGCGCAATCTGTGGCTTGAGTACTTCGAGAAAGCGTGGGTCAGGACGTTCGCTGAGATGAACCCGGCCATGCAGCGCGTTCTGCCGATCTACAAGACCATCGACGACGATACGGGCGTCCTCCCGTTCGAGCAAGTTGCTGACTACTTCGAGGGTGCCCGATACATCACGGTTGGCAAGTGCGCGTGCCGGGAGATGGCCCATAAGTGTGACGCGCCCATCGAGACGTGCTTCTATCTGAACGAAATGGGCCAGTACCTCGTCAGCATAGGCGCGGCTCGAGAGGTCACCAGAGAGGAGGCCATGGACATCCTCCTCAAGTGCGAGGACGCGGGGCTGATCCACCAGGGTCCCAACACGGCCCAGGGCGGCGACGTCATCTGCAACTGCTGTTCTTGCTGCTGCACGCAAATGCGCGGCAAGCTCGAATGGAACGGGTTTTCGCCGGCCTCAGCTTTCCTCTGTCGGGTGGACGAAGAGGCGTGCACGGCTTGCAGCATCTGCGTGGACCGCTGCCGGACCAACGCCATCACGGTCAACGACTTCGCAGTCATCAACGACAACCTATGTGTCGGCTGTGGTCTGTGTGCCAAGGCCTGCCCGGAGGACGCGATGGCGATCATCCGCCGGGAGGATGCTCAGGAGGCCGTGTCGGACATGAAGGCGTGGGCGCTGGATGCGGTCGGCAAGAGGGGCCGCACCGAGGACTATCTGCGGAACCTGAAGCCGGTGCTCCCCAAAGCTTAGCGCTACAACGTCATTTATCGCAGGACGCATCCCACGTCAGACTGATCGGTTGTCATTCTGAGCGCCGCAGCGCGAAGAATCCGTAGCCCCTGTGCTGCCCGAAGGTGCAGGGGCGCGGATTCTTCGGCGTGCGCGCCTCAGAATGACAGGAGTCCACTGAAAGAAGGTCAAGCTCACGGGCAGGGTCGATGACAATCCCCACTTTGGCGCCCAGGGGCCGCCGAAATAGGGAGGAGCGCCACGAATAATGGCATTTTGCCGGGGACTTCCCCCACCGATCATTCGCGAGGGACCTTCTTTAAAGACGACTCATGACAGGATGTTGCATCGCAGTACAAGCACTGCCAAGAAACAGGGGCGGCCGAGCGGCCGCCCTTACAATAAACGTAAGTGCCTGGCTTTCGCTACGGCTTCCATGGCATTGTGTGCCTCCAGCTTGGCAAAGATGCTCTTCACGTGCGTCTTCACCGTGCTGGTGGAGACGACAAGCTCTTGAGCTATCTCTCGGCGCTGCCGGCCGACCGCGACGAGCCGTAAAACCTCGAGCTCGCGTGTGGTGAGCGGGGTGACAGTAGACTGCTCCAGCTCACTGGGGAGACCTCGGCGTGAGGAGAGCGTGTCCCCGGCTTGGAACGCGGCCAGCAGGTTACGCAGGTAGCCGCGAGAAACGCCAGCAAGGCCATCTCGTTGCCGTTCTTCGAGGAGCGCCGAGAGCAGCGCTGCGACCGGGGCACCCGCGTCTACAAAGGTGCGCACGTATCCTTCCGGCTCGGCCAGGGACAAGCCACGCGCCAGCGCTTTCAATGCGGCGTCCACGTCTTGCAAGGCCTGCAAAGCCAGCGCACGCAGCGCCAGGATCTTGATCGCGCTGCCGGTGCGCCCCGTCGACTCTGCGGCCTGCAGCAGCCGATCCAGCAATCGCGCCGCTTCAAGGGGCTGATTCTGCGCGATGAGCACCCGTGCCAGCGCCAGATGGCCGGACTCATGCACACAGTTCGGTTCATCGTCCACGCTTAGTCCCGAACCTTCCGCCCAGCGAACGGCCGCCTCTAGATCACCCTTCTTCAGCCAAAACCGCACGCGGTAGGCGGCGATCCTGGGGAGCTCCTGCACCACGTTGTTTGTTCGCGCCAGGTCCTCGGCCTGATCGATGACGTGGAGCGCCCCGTCGATATCGCCCTGGGCCTGCTTCAGGCGGGAGATAATGCTGTGGCCGAACACCACCCTATGTATCATTCCCCCCTGTTTGCACAGCTCGATCCCCTCGGCCGCATAGCGTGTCGCGGCCATCAGATCGTTCCATTCATGGCAAACCAGCGCCACACCCAGGCAGGGCGGACCTGCTGCCGGCAATAACTGTCCTCCCGGCCCCGTCGCGAGTACTTGCGCCTGCCTGTATATCCCGGCAGATTGCCGCAAGTGACCGAAGACTGCCTGCAGGTTGGCCAGATGGCTCAAGGCCGCTATCTCGACAAGTAGATTGCCGGAGGAACGGCTGGCGGCGATGGCCTCGGTGTGCATCTTGATCGCCATTCGTAGATCACCGGTCCAGCGGTACGCCTGCCCGAGATCATGCAGGATTCCGGCCCGCAGGTATTCCTCTTCCCCGAAAGAGCGCTCGAGACCTCGGAGCGAGATGGCCATTGCATGTGGGATGTCGCGTCGATTGGCCGCGATGGCCGCCCGGACGGCCAGCATATGGTTCAGCATGCTGTGTGTGTCGGAGCGCTCGGCGTTCGCATCGAGCCAGCCGGATGTGTCCTCCCCGTCCATGCCCAGGCAGCGCTCGGCCTGTGCCAACCGCGTCTCCGCGGCTTCCAACCGTCCGGCGTCGACCAGCACGTGGGCGTACCAGATGCAGAGCAGAGGCCGGACCTGGACGATCTCCTCCGGCAGGGTTTTGATCCATCCAAGCAGCGTGGCCACCTCGCCGCGCTTCATCATCCTGGCTCCGTTCCGCTCGATCAGGGACGCCACGCTCTGTAGATCATCAGCGGCCAGGGCATGGCGTACGGCTTCATTGACTAGCCCGCGCTCGGCATGCCAGGCGCTGGCCCTGCGGTGCAGCTCGGAGACCTGTTTGGGCCGCAACTGCCCCAGGCGAGTGCGCAGACACTCGGCGAAGAGGAGATGATAGCGATACCAGCAGCGCTCGTTGTCCAGCGCCACGGTGAACAGGTTGGCCCGCTCCAGCATCTCCAGCAGGCTCTGGCCCTCACCGTCCGCCAGACCCACCACGGCTTCGCACAGCGGACCACTCAGTCCATCGAGAATCGAGGTCTGCAGGAGGAAGCTCTGGATGTGCTCTGGCTGGCGGCGCAGGACCTCTTCGATCAGATAGTCTGCCACATAGCGATGGTTGCCGGCGAACTCCTCAATAAGAGCGTGGACGTCTTCACAGCGCTTCATCGACAGCGCCGCCATCTGAAGGCCGACGATCCAGCCTTCGGTCCGTTTCCCCAGGGCTGCCACGTCTTCGGCTGCCAGGTCCAGCTTCATGAACTGGTTCAGAAAGGTGTTGGTCTCATCGGAGGTGAAACTCAGATCGGCGGACTTTAGCTCGGTGAGCTGATCACGGCCTCGCAGGCGTGCCAACGGCAGAGGCGGGTCAGCGCGCGTAGCGATGACCAGATGCAGCCGCGGTGGGAGGTGATCGAGCAGGAAGGATAAGCCATCGTAGATAGTCTGGTCCTTGATAACGTGATAGTCATCTAGGATCAGCACGATCTCGTCAGGCACCGCGGCGACCTCGTTGACGAGCACGGTCAGGAAGGACTGTGGATGCGAGCGCTGTGATGAGCGCAGCAAGGTGAGAGCGGTGTCACCCAGACCAGGGTGGATTGTCTGGAGTGCAGCGATGAGGTATGCCCAGAAGCGGATGGGGTCGTTATCGGCGGGATCCAGCGAGACCCAGGCCACCGGGTACTCGAAGTGCAGGCTCCACTGACCGAGCAGGGTGGTCTTGCCGAAGCCGGCCGGCGCCGAGAGCACGGTCAGCTTGCCCTGTAGCCCCTTAAGTAGCCATTCGAAGAGACGAGGGCGTGCCACAAGCTCGGGACGGGTCAGCGGAGGCGAGAGCTTCGTCGCAAGGAGCGGGTCTCCCTGTCCACGGCCGAATGAATGAGCCCCGGTTTGTTGGGTTGAATTAGAGGTGGTGCTCGCTTTCTGATCCGATGAAGGTAGGCTTGGAGTAGCGGGAGTGCCACATGACGCCAGGATTGCCGCGATCTCGTCTAGCCGCTCCAGGGTGAGTTGCTCGGTCTTACCCAGGTAAGCCCGGTGCAGTTTCCCGGCGCGCCAACGGTAGGCCTTCCAATACCATCCGCCTCGCTCGCGGCGCTCCTTGTAAGCGGTGAATCGTCCCTGAGGGCTAGCAAACGAGAATCGGGCGTTCGTGTCCAGCCAGGTGTACCAGGCCGGAGTTCCCACCGTGATGAGGAGACGTTCGCCCCTGTCGTGCCAGATCAGGACATCGGCCTGAACTTCCGGGTCGCGAGACGTCATCGACGAAGACAAAGCCGCCCCCTTGTGCCGAACTCGGGCCTGTATGCAAACTGCGCTCTCATTCGATCTGGCGCGTGTAACGAGCGTTTGCTCTCCCCTGACTGCGACGCCGCATCGGAGTATCACTTCGCACTTCGGGTACGACCTGTACGGTTGCGGTCTCGCCGCCCAACCCCATCCTCATATCCGTAGTTTGTCATTCTGACTCGCCTAAGGCGAGGAAGAATCCGCGCCTTTACGACTCTTGTGCGGCAAGGGGTACGGATTCTTCGGCGTGCGCGCCTCAGAATGACAAAGTACCAATATGTTGGGGAATTCCCCAACACTTGGAGAGACGATCGTTCAGGGGAGCGCACTGTCCAAACCTGGATACTTGCAGGCAACTATTGAGCTATCTCAGCGGATTTGCAGGCAGTATAAGGACTTCTCGGGAAATCATCAAGTCCTCGATGCCCCCTTCCAGTTGCTCGGTACTCTTTCGCTGCCTGTGGCACAGAATGATGAATGCCTCTCGAATCCCCCCTCAATCCCCTCCCTTGGGGGGATGCCACCGAAGCAGGTGACGGAGATAATATGCCGTGCGAGCTCTAAGGCAAACGGGAAAGCCATGCGAGAGACCACGCGGCCTCTTGGATCATCTGCACGATCAGGTTGATCCGATGGGGGGCTGGGGAAGTCCTATGACACGGGAGGAAAGATGACGGCAATGAATCTCGCAGCCTATCTGGAGCGAAATGCTGCTCAGTCGCCCGAAAAGCTGTCCCTGATCTTCAAGGACCGGCGCTACACGTATCACGACTACGACGAACAGGCTAGTCGCGTAGCCAATGCGCTACGCAAGCTAGGAGTGGAGCGAGGCGATCGCGTAGCCATTATGATGCCCAACGCGCCGGAGTTCCTCTTCACGTTTTACGGTATTCTCAAGCTGGGCGCCATCGCCGTCGGGGTCAATGTCCTGTTGAAGAGCGAGGAAACCTGGTACATCCTGGACAACTCGCAGGCCAAGGCCATAGTGGTGAGTGCTTCGCTGCTACCGATCGTGCAGGCCGTACGGGATCGCCTGCCGGATCTGCAGCACATCATAGTCCTGGGGGGCGAAGGTGCGGAGGGATCTCTTTCATACGAAGCGCTGACGCGTGACTCTTCGCCGAAATGTACTGCCGTCCAGTCCGCGCCGGACGAGCGGTGCGCGATCTTTTACACCTCTGGCACCACGGGCGTGCCCAAGGGTGCTGTTCATACCCATGAAAGCATTGCCGTCCAGATGGACATCGTGAAGGAGCGTTTCAGCATCACCGAACAGGATGTACTCACCACGGTCCTGCCGGTCTTCCTGCTCTCAATCCTGATGATTGGCCCGATTTTGACGGTTCACGTCGGCACTACCCTCTACCTGATGGAGCGCTACACGGCCGTGGAGTTCGTGCGCCACATCAAAGAATGGAAGATCAGTCTGATCCTCGGGGCTGTGCCGACGATGTATCACGAGGTCACGCACCTTCCAGACGAGATCGCCAGAGAGGTGGACTTCAGCTCTCTACGTTATTGCACTTGTGGCGGCTCACCTATTCCTCCCGAACTGCGGCGTGACTTCGAAGGGAGGTATGCCTTCCGGTTCCTTAATACCTATGGTGGCACGGAGATGCCGTGCATGGTGACGACCGACCCGCTTGATGAGGAGAGGAAGTTCGATGCGGTCGGCACCGTCTTTCCGCATATCAAGATCAAAATCGTCGACGACGATGACAACGAGCTCCCGCTGGGCCAGATCGGGGAGATCTGCATGGGCCCCCGGACCGAGGGACCCTACGCCGGGTTGTATAAGCCACTCAAGGAGTATTGGCGCATGCCGGAAGCCACGGCCGAGGCCTTGAAGGGTGGCTTCTTCCACTCGGGTGATCTTGGCTACATCGATGAGGACAACTTCCTCTACATCGTCGATCGCAAGAAGGACATGATCATCCGGGGCGGCTACAACGTCTATCCCAAGGAGCTCGAGACGGTCCTCTACGAGGACCCGCGCGTCCAGGAGTGCACCGTGGTGGGGGTGCCCGACTCACGGCTGGGCGAGGTCCCCAAGGCATTCATTATGCTTTGTCCGGGCGCCCAGGCTACCGAACAGGAGTTTATCGACATGATCCGCGAGCGGCTGGCCAAGTACAAGCAGCTTGGCTCGGTGGAGTTCGTGAATTCCTTCCCTCGCAATGCCCTGGGCAAGATCCTCAAGCGTGAGCTACGCGATCAAGAGCGGGCGAAAGCTAGCCAGATCTCTGTGAGGTAGACCTCGGGTTCACCTGCTCATGGACAGGGCTGTTCTCGGTCCTGATTCCAAACTATGAAGGAGGAGTATTTCGTGTTGCCACGACGTGCGTACCCAACGAGGACCCCTGGCGCTCTGTTGACAACGATCCTAGCAATCCTGCTGATTAGTTCCCTTGTCGCTTGTTCCGCCGGGAGTCAAACCACCTCCCCTGCTCCGTCCGCGCAACCCTCGACCAGTGCCAAAGCACCCGAGACCAGCAAGCCCGCCGAGAGTAAGCCGGCGGCAAGCGCCAGCGTATCGGCTTCACCTTCGACCGCGCCCGCGGCGCCTCTGAAGATTGGCGCTCTGCTGACAACCAGCGGCCCCGTTGGTGAAGCGGGCACCAGGCAGATGGTCGGCCTCGAAATGGCGATCGAGGAGATCAATGCCTCCGGCGGGATCATGGGCCGCAAGATCGAGCTGATCCAGCGGGATGACGGTGGTGACCCGACCAAAGCCCTGGCAGCGGCCCACGAGTTGGTCGAGAAGCAGGGCGTCACTCTGATCCTGGGGACGACTGTTAGCTCGACCGCGCTTGCTGTTCTACCCTATCTCACCGAGCAGAAGGTGGTCCTGATCGGCTCCCATTCGGCCGCGGCCGCGGTCGACGCACAGAAGTACCCGTATGGATTTACGGGCTCGCCTACGTCCAGTCTCCAGGCGGCTATCATCGTCAAGTACGCTGTCGATATCGTCAAGGCGCAGAAGATCGGCATTCTCGCGGAGTCGAGTGCCTACGGAAACGGAACGCTGGCAGACCTCAAGGCGCAGCTCGAGGCACAACGCGTGCAGCCCACGGCTGTCGAGCAGTACCCGCAGGGAACGCTGGACATGACGACCGCGCTCAGCAGCCTGAGGAAGGCCGGTGTTCAGGTGATCCTGGGAGCGACGCTGGGGGCCGATTCGGTCCGCATCCTCAAGAACCTGCAGAGCATGAACTGGGAGGTTCCGTATCTCGGGAACTCGGACCTGGCCACTACGGCGGTAGTCCAGGGAGTCGGTCCCGAAGGACTGAAGCTTACCTACGCGTATAACTTCAAGCGGCTCGCCTTCTCTGACAAGCTGCCAGTGCTGGAGAAAGGCAAGCAGTTCGTCGCCAAAGTGGCCAAGAAGATGAACCAGAGCCCTCTGAAAGAGAGCGTACAGCAGCAGGCCCTCTTCTATGACCTGACGTACTTGATCAAGGCCGCTGTAGAGGCTGCCAGGAGCACGGAAGGGGCCAAGGTGGCCGCCGCACTCGATTCAATCAAGGATTTCGATGGTGTGGAAGCTAGCTACACCTTTACGAAGGAGAAGCATAGCGGGTTGGACCTGGACGACCTGGTGATGGTCAAGCCGGCCAGTCTGCGAGATGGCGTCTTCGAGATGGCGCCGGGCTATTAGTTCTCGAACACGGAGGAGATGTACATGTCAGCAATCCGTGAAGACCCGTCCGCGGCAACGAGTCGCACGATCTGGCAGTCCCTGGAACGTAGCGCGGAGCTATATGGAGACCGCGAGGCGATCGTTTCTCAGGATTCGCGTGTTACATACAAGGGGATGCTCGAACATGTCGATCGTCTTGCGGCGGGACTGCTTTCACGCGGCATACAGCCCGGGGATCACGTGGCCATCGTCTTTCCGGCCACTCCGGAATGGGTATACGTGCACTACGCGTTGACCACCATCGGTGCCGTTGCGGTGCCCATCAACTTTAACTACAAGAGCGAGGAGGCTCGCTGGGTTCTCAAGCAGGGTGATGTCGACTCGATCATTACCGTGGATTCTATGCTGAGTATCGACATCCTGGATCTCTTCAAGAGCGTCGATCCAGCTTTGCAGCCCGGCGACGTGAACTCGGAGCAGTTTCCCTTGATCAAGCGCATGTTCGTCCTGGAGTCGAACGCGGAGTCCGGCAGTACACATAGTCTGCGCCCGCTGTTGGCGCATGGGATATCGGAAGACGAGAAGCGCCGGCTGGCGGCAATACGCGCCAAGCAAACGCCGGATGATGCCTGCTACATCATTTTTACCTCTGGCAGCACCGCCAGACCCAAGCCAGCCCTCATTCCCCAGAGGGCTGTCAGTGGCGTCGGACGCTACTACGCGGCCGCGATGGACCTGGGCGAAGAAGACCGCTTCCTGGCTGCGCTGACCACCTTCCACATCGGCGGACCCGTTTGCATCGCCGCGCCGCATTCGGTCGGTGCCTCGACGCATCTGATCGGCGTGTTCGATCCCGGGGTCATTCTGGAAACGTGCGAGCGGGAGCGCTGCACGGCGAGTGGTGGCTTCGACACCATGTTCACCAAGATCATGGGGCATCCCGATTTCGGGAAGAGGGACATCTCGTCTTTCAAGAAGTGTTTCATCGCCTGCAGTCCCTCATACCACGACGAGCTGCGGCGAGCATTCAAGCTCGACATTCTGGCCGCGACGTACGGCTGCACGGAGGCCGCTGGAGCGATCACGTTCGTGATGCCCGACGAAACCGACCCGGAGATCCGGCGTTCTTCCAACGGCAGACCGCATCCGGGACTCGAGATACGGATCGTGGATCCGGAAACTGGTCAGGCCGTTTCGACCGGAACGCCGGGGGAGCTCTGCTTCAGAGGTTGGAGCAAGTTCCTGGGCTACTACAAGATGCCGGAGGAGAACGCGGCCGCTATCGACGCCGAAGGCTTCGTTCATATGGGCGACTACGGCTTTGTCGACGAGAAAGGCTACTTCTATTACCGCGGCCGCTACAAGATGATGGTCAAGACCGGCGGCGAGAACGTCTCCGAGAAAGAGGTGGAGATCTTCCTGGAGGATGCCGTTCCTTCTGTCGAGTTCGCGCAGGTCGTGGGAGTGCCCGATCCGGTATGGGGGGAAGCCGTAGTCGCTTTCGTCCAGCTCAGGCCGGGGATATCGATCACACCGGAGGAGATCCGCGAGCAGTGCCGGGGCAAGATCGCTGGGTTCAAGATTCCCAAGCACGTCTGGATCCTCGAAGCTCAGGACTGGCCTATTCTTCCCGTGGGGCGCCCGGATAAGCATACGCTGAGGAAGATGGCTGCCGAGAGGCTGGGCCGAGCAGAGGTCAGCTAGTTGCTGGTCCTATGCAGCAGATCCCACAAGAAAACGAGGGGACAGGTATGGCAGTTCAACACAACATCATCCTATCGAAGGCCGATGGGGTCGCCACCATCACCTTCAACAATCCGGAGCGCCTCAACGCCTGGAGTATGCGCACTCTGGCGGACTTCGAGTCCGCCTTCGACGACCTGGAGCGCGATGCGGCCGTTCGCTCTGTCATCATCACCGGAACCGGACAGACCTTCTCGTCCGGCAGCGATATCCCGGAGGTGATCGAGCAGACCGAGCTGGGTCCTGCGCTATGCAAGCAAGTTATCCGACGCCATGATCGTATGATGCGTCGGCTAATGGAATTCGAAAAGCCGACTATCGCGGCCGTGAACGGACTGGCGGCGGGCTCCGGCATGAACATCGCGTTAGGCTGTGACCTTATCATTGCCTCAGAACAGGCCCGCTTCTGCCAGACCCTCACACAACATGCTCTGCTCCCGGATCTGGGCGGCATGTGGCTGCTGCCACGGGCCGTAGGCCTGGCACGGGCCAAAGAGCTGGTCTTCAGCGGCGAGATGATCGACGCACGGGAAGCCGCACGGATCGGTCTGGTCAATCTGGTTGTTTCCCATGAGGAGGTGATAGTGGCGGCGGAGATGCTAGCCCAGGAGGTGGCTGGCAATCCACCGATGGCACTGGCCATGAGCAAGGTGATTCTTCGTCTGGGCGAGCACATGGACATGAAACGCTATGTCGAGTACGAGTCGCTGGCGCAGGCCATGTGCATGCGGACCGAGGATCATCGGGAGGGCGTGCATGCCTTCATGGAGAAGCGAACGCCAGTTTTCAAGGGACGGTAGGGGATGAGCACGATATCTTTCGAGACAGCCTTTGTTAGCAAAGCAGACGGCATTGCCACTGTTACGCTCAATCGACCGCGGGCGCTCAACGCCATGAGCCGTGAATTGCTTCATGACCTCATCCCGGCCATGGACGATGTCTTGAGCGACGACACGGTCAGCGCCATCGTGCTGGCCGGCGCCGGGCGCGCCTTCTGTGCGGGTGGCGACATTAAGGAAATGTCGTCGGGAGCCCAGGATAACCTGCAAAACCCGCTTTACAACACGAACGAGATCCGGGAATGGAGCAAGTTGGCGGCCACCATGTACGAGTCGCCTAAGCCAATCGTGGCTGTTGTGCAGGGTTACGCGGTCGGGGCGGGTTGTGCCATGGTGGCCGTCTGCGATGTGGCCATCGCGGCGGAGGATGCCAAGTTCGCGTTGTTCTTCATCCGGCGCGGTCTAGTGGCTGACTTCGGGGGCGACTACGTTGTGCCGCGCGCCCTGCGCATGAATAAGGCCAAGGAGATGCTTTACACGGGCAAGCAGATCGACGCTCACGAGGCCCAGCGGATCGGACTGGTGCATCGGGTCGTTCCCAACGAGCAACTGCTGCAGTCCGCCACGGAGCTAGCCCGCCGGATGGCCGCGACCTCGTCGGGCAAGTTTGGCTCGGTTAAACATGTGCTACATGCCAGCCTGCGCCAGGATCTGCGCACCAATCTGCGTGCTGAAGCGGACGCATCTGTGCGCGCGGGTATTCAGTTGGGGCTGGAGAGGACGAGATGACATACGAGACAATCCGGGTGGAGAGCGCGGGCGGGGTGACGACCATCACTCTGAACCGCCCGGCGGCGGGCAACGCGTTGAATACGACCATGCTGGAGGAGCTGGATGGCGCCCTGCAGGAGGCACGTGAGGCGGCCGGCTGGGGCGTGATCGTGCTGACAGGCGCGGGCGAGAGTTTTTGCAAGGGGGGCGATGCCTCCGATAGTGGGTTGGCGGGGAAGCAGGATCTGCTGAGGAAGATCGTGCTGAGCATGGCAGAGATGGACAAGCCCTGCCTGGTGGCCCTGAACGGACCCGCGGTGGGGGCGGGCTGCAGCCTGGCTCTGGCCGGGGACATCATCCTGGCGTCAGAGCGGGCGAGTTTCGGCGACCTGCTGATGGTGGACGGACCGCTGCCAGACGTGGGGGGAGCGCACTTCCTGCCGCGCTTAGTTGGCGTGGGGCGAGCGCGCGAGTTGGCAGCACTGCCGGGCCCGATCGAGGTAGCGTTGGCCGATAAGCTGGGGATGGTGAACCGGGTGGTGCCGGCGGAAGAGCTGGCGGGAGCGGCGCGCGCCTTGGCAGAGAAGATCGCGGCGGGTCCGCCGATCGCGATCACGTACTCCAAGCGGATCATGAGCCGAGCCTTCGAGATGACGCTGTCGGAGTTGCTGGAGTACGAGGCGCTGTCGCAGCAGTTGATCATGTCGACGCGGGATCATCAGGAGGCCGGCAAGGCTTTCCTGGAGAAGCGCCCTGTTCAGTTCATCGGACGGTAGAGGACCAATCGAGGCTGGGTATTGAAGCTGGCCAAGATAGCGCTGCTCGTGGAATCCACGGCCTTGGGCAAAGGGGTCCAGAGCATCATGAGACCCCTGTTCGATGCTAAGGGGCTGGCCCCTGTTCTCGTTGAGGAATACAAGCCGGGGGACCTCGACTTCACGGTGTCCCTCAACAAGGCACGCTCCGCTGGGGCGCAGGCCTTGATCATCTGGTTCGGCAACACCACGGATGTGGTCCGCTACAACAAGAACATGCAGTCAATGGGCTGGGATGTCCCTGTCCTCGGTCCGTCAAGTCTGGCTGACTCGGCAGTGCTAGAGAGCGTTGGAGCGGCTGCCCTGCAAAAATCCTACGGGCTGTCGCAGCGCTCTCTCGCTTTTTCCGACAATCAACCTCTCCCCAAGGCGATGGTCGACTTCAGGGAAAAGGTTCGGGCCAAGCTAAACGGCGAGAAGCCGTTGAAGACCGCGATCGTCCTTCCAGCGGCCTTCTATGACACGATGTACGTAATCAAAGCTGCAGCCGAGAAGGCCGGCAGCGTCGAGGGAGACAAGCTGAAAGCGGAGATGGAGAAGATTACCCAGTGGCAGGGCGTCTACGCGACGTGGACCTTCAGTTCAACCAGTCACAGACCACTGGGTGATGACGACGGGACTATGGTGGTAGCAGCCTCCTGCGACGATGCCGCGTGCAAGAAGGCCCCGAACGCGCCGTAACAGTGTGGACAAGGGGAGTGAACTTAGGGAACTCGTGACACAGGGGAAGGAAGAAAGATGGCAACAAACCTAGCTGCCCACCTCGAGCGCAATGCGGAGCGGTTGCCTGATAAAGCAGGACTGGTCTTCAAGGATCGCTGCTGGACCTTTCGGGAGTACAATGAGCAGGCTAGCCGATTGGCCAACGGACTCCAAAGGCTTGGCATCAAGCGGGGCGATCGGGTGGCCATCATGCTGCCGAACTCGCCAGAGTATCTGTTCTCGTTCTATGGCACTCTCAAACTGGGCGCAATGGTCGTGTCGGTCAACGTCCTCCTCAAGAGCGGGGAGACGGAGTACGTTCTGGAGAACTCGCAGGCCAGCGCCTTGATCGTAGCGGACTCGCTGCTCCCTGTCGTGTCGTCCACTTGCGACCGGCTGCCTGACCTGCGGCACATTATCGTCGTTGGGGGAGATGCTCCAGAGGAAACCATCTCCTACGAGGCATTGATGCGAGCGTCGTCCCCGGAATTCACATCCGTCGAGGTGGGTGCGGACGAGCCGGCCACGCTCTTCTACACCTCGGGTACCACGGGCGTGCCCAAGGGAGCGGTCCATACCCACGAGAGCATCGGTGTCGTCCCGGACGCTCTGCGGGAACGCTACCACATCACCGAGCAGGACGTGGGCATCTGCGTTCTGCCGATCTGGCTGCTCTCTGTTATCATCGTCAGCCTGTCATCGGCCCTGCACAGTGGCTGTACCTGCTGCTTGATGGACCGGTTCAACGCTGTCGAGTTCGTGCGGATGATCAAGCAGTGGAAGGTTACGTTGATCCTGGGCGCTGTCCCCACGATCTACCATGAGGTGACGCGTCTACCAGACGAAATCGCCCGGCAGGTCGACTTCAGCTCCGTCCGAATTGCTGTTTGTGGAGGCGCGCCAACGCCCCCTGAGTTGATTCGAGAGTTCGAGTCCAAATACAACTTCCGCTTCATACATTCGTTTGGCAGCACCGAAGCTCCCGCTACCGTCACCACCGATCCGCTGGAGGGAGAGCGAAAGTTCGAGTCTGTCGGCACGGTACTGCCGCACATCAAGGTGAAGATCGTCGACGACGACGATAACGAGGTGCCACTTGGCACTGTAGGTGAAATCTGCGCGGGACCGCAGACTGAGGGACCGTACGCGGAGCTGTACAAGCCACTCAAGGAATATTGGCGCATGCCCGAGGCTACGGCCGAAGCGCTGAAGGGAGGCTTCTTCCACTTCGGCGATCTCGGTTATCTGGACGAGGATGGCTTTCTCTACATTGTGGACCGCAAGAAGGACATGATTATTCGCGGTGGGTACAACGTCTATCCTAAGGAGCTGGAGCTCGTCCTATACGAGGACCCACGGATAGAGGAGTGCGCAGTGGTAGGCGTGCCCCACGAGCGGCTGGGAGAGGTGCCCAAGGCCTACATCCAACTCAAGCCAGCAGCCCAGGCGCAGGAGCAAGAGTTCATCGATATGATCCGGAATCGCCTGGCCAAGTATAAAGCACTGGAGCACGTAGAATTCGTGGAGGACTTCCCGCGGAACGCCATGGGTAAGATCCTCAAGCGCGAGCTGCGCGATCAAGCCCGGAAGGCGGCGACTGGAGGGTAGGAGGTTCTATCCAGACGAGACATGTAAGGGGTGACCAGCCGGTCGCCCCATGCATATCAAGCTAAGGTATGGTCGCATAGTTCAGAAACAGCTCGGGTTAGCGAGCATACTATCCCTTCTCCTCTCGCGAAGGGAGAGCCTACCTGTTCCCTCTCCCTTCGCAAAGGGAGAGGGCTAGGGTGAGGGTCGTTCCTAAGGTAGTCATAATGGAGAACACGGAGCAGGAACGGCGGACGTTGGTGTTTGGAAAGGATCTGAGGCGATACCGGACGGGCTGGGGCAACCTGAATCAGTTGTGCGAGCGAAATAATGGAGCGCACGCTGGGGGGACCCTCACCCTCGCCCTCTCCCTTTGCGAAGGGCGAGGGAATAAGTAGGCTCTAACTTGGCGAAGGGCGAGGGAACAAGTACGCCTCAGGGAGGCAACTGTCCGTCTCTGAACCCTTTCAGGGAGGGAACAGGATGTCCGCCATTGGCCTCGTTCGTGACATGGCTATGGCTTAGCTTGATGCGGATGGGGCGACCGTCCGGTCGCCCCTTATACGTCGTCGCACCCCTGGGGACTGAAGTGCCTCATTCCACCCGGATAGTCTTGACGCGTAGCTCGCGCCCGGCCACGATCCGGATGTGCTTGCTGGCGCAGTTGGGACAGGTGACGTTTCCATCGTCCAGGGTGAAGCGCGTTTCGCAGTCATCGCATTCGGCCTCGCCGGGCACGGAGTCGATGTTAAGTGTGGCCCCGTCGGCCACCGTGTCTTTCTTGAGGAGGTCAAAGTAGTAGCGTAGATAGTCGGGAACGATGCCGCGCAGCGCGCCGAGCTCGACGTTTACTTCTAGCACGCGGTCGACCTTGTGCTGCTCGGCGTGGCCTACCACGATACCCAGCAGGTTGCGGCAAATAGACATTTCGTGCATGGAACTATCCTAACTAGCTGAGTTCGGCCGCTCGGCCATGTATGCCCGGGGCCATCAGATATCACTTCTGCCGTTTGCGTGTCTCGTCCAACCTGCTGGTGACCCAGGATATCCAGGCGTCCAGCCCTTCTCCTGTTGTGCAGGATAGCGGGAAGACGGCCAATCGTGGATTGATGCTCAAGGCGTTGGCGGTGGCTTCGTTCAGGTTGAAGTTTGTGTACGGCATAAGGTCGAGCTTATTGACGACCATGGCGCTGCACACGTGGAACATAGCGGGATATTTGAGCGGCTTCTCGTCTCCCTCGGTGGTGCTAAGCAAGGTTACCTTGTAGTGCTCCCCGATCTCAAACTCCGCCGGGCAGACGAGATTGCCCACGTTCTCCACAAATAGAACGTCCAGCGCGTTCAGATCCAGGCTGGACAGAGCGTTGCTGATCATGTCGGCGTTCAGATGGCAGGAGCTCCCGGTGCTGATCTGAACGGCGGGAACTCCCACGGCGGTTAAGCGATCGGCATCGCGGCTGGTGGCGATATCCCCCTCGATCACGCCGATGCGCAGTTGGCCCGCCAGTGCAGCTGCCATCTTCTCCAGCAGCGTGGTTTTCCCGCTGCCGGGACTGCTCATCAAGTTGATCACCAGCAAACCGGCGGCATCGAAGCGACGTCGGTTTTCGGCTGCGACGGCATCGTTGGCCTCCAGGATATCTGTCTGCACATCAAGATCCATGACTGCCTCCATTTGAAAGCCTGGTCTATGCTTGCGCGTGAAAACCTATCGCGACCGGCAGAACCGAGCGGAGTGGCAACGCGAAGCTGCGAATGTGTTTGGTGTTGATAGTATACTCGCGCCAATCGCGTGTCAACCATGGGAATTGCTCACTGCCAAAGGTCTTGACACCTCCTCGCCATAGTGCTACACTGTGCGCGCTTAACGTTCAACGTTAAGATCGGTCCCCGTCCCCCAAGGCGCCTATCACGGTGCCGTTGGCTGCCCTTGACCTGATTCAATGCCTGCACTCTACGTGTTGCCAGTATGTCGATTGAAGCAATGCCCACGGGCGGGGGAAGTCTGCCGGATCAGGAGGCGCGCTCCCATCGAAGTGTCTGAGGCTGTGCAGTAGGGCGACAACGAGGCAGCTACCGTTTTGCGGAGCTGACTCGTGCTATCTGGACGGAGATCAGAGCTCGAGGCCGTGAAGCCGCGAGGGCGATTCGACCCGACTCGCGGACCCCGACGAGATCACGAAACAAACAAAAGGAAAAAGGAGAAGACACGTAGTGTTCGACAAGTCGCGTAGTCGAAGAATCCTGGCGTTACTTGTGTCGGCGATGCTCATCATGACCTTTCTGGCCGCGTGTAGCTCGGGTGGACAGAGCCCGGCTGCGTCAACGCAGCCGTCCGCCAGTGCGAAACCCTCGGAGTCCGCGAAACCCGCGGAGAGCGCGAAACCCTCCGCCTCGGCGTCTGCCTCGGCGTCTGCTTCGGCGCCGGCGGCGACCAAGAATCCTATCAAGCTTGGCGTCATTTTGACGATGAGCGGTCCAATCGGCGCGATCGGTCAGAAGGACTTGGTCGGCACTCAGATGGCAGTCGACGAGATCAACGCGGCCGGCGGTATTATGGGCCGCCAGGTCGAGATAGTCCAGCGGGATGACGCGGGAGATCCCACCAAGGCTCTCACCGCCGCTCAGGAGTTGGTGGAGAAGCAGGGGATCACAGTCATCATCGGACCTACGCTCAGCTCTCCGGGTCTGGCCATGGCGCCTTATCTGACCGAGGCGAAGGCGCTGCAGCTCGGCTCGCCGGCCTCCGACGCGATGAACGACCCCCAGAAGTACCCCTACGCGTTCAGCAACTCGGTGCCCAACAGCGTGCAAGGCGTGGTGCTGGTCAAGTACGCTACCGAAGTCATGAAGACCACCAAGATCGGCATCATCGGGGAGTCCGCTGCGTACGGCCAATCGGCGATCGGCGCCTACAAGCAGGAATTGCAGAAGAAGAACCTCCAGCCGCTGGCTGTGGAGCAGTATCCGCAGGGCGCCCAGGACATGACGACCCAGCTCAATAACCTCAAGAAGGCCGGTGTGGAGGCCATTCTCTCAGCTTCACTGGCAGCCGATTCGATGCGGATCATCAAGAACCTGACCAGCATGGGTTGGGATGTGCCTTTCCTGGGCAACGTCGAGTTGGGGACTCCGGCCGTGATCGAGGGCGCGGGCGGAGCAGCGGCCATGAAGTCGGTCTACGCTATCGGCTATCCCAAGTGGTCTTTCAACGACAAGACGCCCATCTCGGCAAAGACCAAAGACGTGGCCGCCAAGCTGATGAAGAAGTATAACGCGACCACTCTTACCGAGAGCCCGAACATGCAGTTGCAGTTCTACGACATCGTCTACATCCTCAAGCAGGCCATAGAGAAGGCGCAGAGCACCGAGGGACCGAAGGTGACCGCGGCTATCGAGCAGATCGGGACGTTCGAGGGCGTGCTTGCGACGTCGGTCTTCTCGAAGACCGACCACTTCGGACCCGGTCTGGAAGACCAGGTCATGGTCAAAGCGGGCAGCCTGAAGGACGGTTTCTTCGAGCTAGCCCCAGGCTACTAGACGGATTGCTGGGGGTTGGGGGCTAGGGGTAGGGGATTCGATCCTCTTCCCCTACCCCTAGCCCCCAACTTGGGCTCGGCTGCGCGGTGATCAACCTCTTCCTCGGCATTTGGCGTCCCGCCGGGCCATCGTTCCGCGATAGACTTCTTACGCTGGAGGTGACGATGGATCCTACATCCCGCACCCACGATGCTCCGATGGAAGTCCGCGGCGTGGCCGTCGAGACTCGTCCCGACGGCACGCGAACGACCCTCACGCTCCTACCGACAGAGGGAGCCGAGTTCCCCGAGCGGGCGGTCCGGCGAGATCTGACGGCTGTCGTCCGGCGAGGCGCCCCTGGTCTGGGTGCTCGCATTCTCGTCCTGCGCGGGCTGGGTACGCCACAGAGTGCGGAAGCGGCCGCGCCTCGCTTCAAACATCCCGCCGACGCGGCGGAGTTGGTGGCGCTGTGCCGGCGCCTGGAGGAGATTCCTCGACCGGTGATCGGTGTCGCGGACGGCCGTGTGAGCGGACTGCACCTCGACTTGCTGCTGGCGTGCGATCTATCCATCGCGTCCTCCCGCGCGACCTTTGCCTTCGGCGAGATCCTGAGCGGAGAGGTGTCGCCGCTGCTTGTCACTCGCGCTATCGGTCTACTGGGACGCCGGGTTGCCGGATACCTGGCAGCCACCGGCGGCGAGTTGGATGCCGCGACCGCACTCGCTCTCGGACTGCTCAACGAAGTGGTGCCGAGAGACCAGCTTGATGCGCGCGTAGACGCGCTGGTCGAGAAGCTGAACCGCCGGCCTCCCCGAGGTTTGGCCGTAACGAAGCGAATGGTCGCCAAGAGCGCGAACGCGGATTACGTCACCGCGGAGGAGATCGGCCGCGCCCTGGCGTACCGAGCGGAGGCGAAGCGATGAGTGCAGAGCAGCGAACTTACCCCGAGTACCAGACCCTTCTGTGCAAGCGGGACGGTCCGGTGCTCGTAGTTACCATGAATCGTCCGCACAAGTTGAACGCCGCGGACGTCCAGATGTACCTGGATCTGGAGGATCTGATGCCCCGAATCGGGGCCGACCCGGATGTGCGCGCGGTCGTCCTGCACGGCAGTGGAGACCGGTCCTTCGCCGCGGGCGATGATATCTCGGTCTTCCGCTGGGAGGGGGTGGCCGGCTCGCTCGGGTTCATCGATCTCGTCCAGTGGGTCTTCATCCTGGTCGAAAGGTGTCCGAAGCCTATCGTGGGGGCCGTCCAGGGTTTTGCGCTGGGGTTCGGGTTTGAGATCGCTCTGGCCTGCGACGTGGTTATCGCCGCCACCAACGCTCGCTTTGGACTGCCCGAGATCACGGTTGGTGCTGTCCCGATCAATACCGTGACGCATGGTCTGGAGATCCTCCGTCGCCGCGTCGTCGCGTACCTGGCAATGACGGGCGATGAGTGGCTGAACGGAGAACAAGCTGTGACTGTCGGCATGGCCCACCTGGCTGTCCCGCCCGAGCGGCTGATGCCGGAGGCAGTTGCTCTAGCCCATCGTATGGCGGACTGGCCGCCGGCCGCGGTGAAGGCGACCAAAGTCTTGCTGAATCGAACGGCCGATCTGCACTATCTCGAGGCAGTCGACATCATGCCTAGCGTCATGTACGACGAGGAGGTTCGTGAGGGACGAGCCGCCTTCCTGGAAAAGCGCAAGGCCCAGTTCCCGACGATCCTGACCCCAACTCTGGATTAGTGCCGTGCAACTGCTGAACTGATGCGGATCAGTCGGATCGGTCGATCCGGCGGACACGCACGCTTTCGCCTGTCAGATCACGAACGATAAAGCACTAGACGATTGCGGCCGCGTGCCGACGAGGGTGATGATATGTCGTACCAGACCATCAGGGTGAACATAAGCGATGGCATCGCGCATGTGACACTCAACCGACCTGATCGTTTGAACGTGGCGAGCCGGCGCATGTGTGAGGAGATGCGAGAGGCTGTGGAGCAGATCGCGGCCGATGAGCATAGCCGGGTGGTGCTGTTGACGGGCGCCGGGGAGCGCGCCTTTTGCGCGGGGTACGATCTCGATGAGTTGGTCGTGCTGGAGGAAGTGGTGGATGCCATGAGGGTGGCCGACACGGCCTATACCCTCCTGCGCGACCTGGAGCGATGTTCCAAGCCGATCGTCTGCGGGGTCCATGGACTGACGCTGGGCTTTGGCTTGGCCGTGGCCCTATCCGCGGATTGCGTTGTTGCGGCGGACGATGCGTCGCTCGGTTTCCCGGAGCTCTCCTACGGGGTACCACCAGCCTGGGCCCTACTGCGTGGCATTGACGTCGCGGGCCGGCACAACATAGCGTACCTGTCCTTGAGCGCACAGCCGATCGGCGCCGCCATGGCCCGACAAATGGGGTTGGTCAACGAGGTGGTGCCCGCCGCGAGATTGCAGGCCAGGGCCCAGAGCCTGGCTGAGCGGTTGCGAGACACCGATCCGGAGATACAGGCCCTGATCAAGAGCCGGATCAGCCGCGAGTGCGCGGGCGACGCCTACCGCGCAATGGGGCAGACGCCGATCTATCTCCTGACAGACGAGTTCCGCGCGGCGATTCGGAAGCTCCGAGCGGCAAGCTGAGCGGGCGGCCCCGCCTAATATCATCCGGCTAGCGTGGACTTGGAATGCCACCCATGCTCCACCCCGGCGGGGATTCGCCAATCCCCTCGCCCTTCCGCAGAAGGGCGAGGGCTAGGGTGAGGGTTGAGCCCCTGACGCCGATGGACCGCCGACCGGAGCCAATGATGACAAATAGATCAGATCCCACCAAGCGACCTATGGTGGAGGCGATCTTGCAGGCAGTCAATGGGGAACCCTCACCCTCGCCCTCTCCCTTTGCGAAGGGCGAGGGGATCGTGCGTCAGCTAGGGTCGATGCCTCCGCTCGCGCTCGCGGGCGGCGAGCTCTCTCTTCAGTACCTTGCCCAGCGCGTTCCGGGGCAAGCTGGCGCGCTCCACGAACTCGGCGTACTCCAGGCGCTTGTACTTGGCCAGCCGGGCTGCGATCAACTCCTTGAACTCTTCCTCGTGGGCCTCTGCTCCAGCCTTCAACACGATGAAGGCCTTCGGCACATCTCCTAGCCGCTCATGCGGCACTCCCACTACGTAGGCTTCGTCCACCCGCGGATCTGTCAACAGCACCCGTTCGAGCTCGGCTGGGAAGATGTTGTTCCCGCCGCGGATGATCATGTCCTTTTTGCGGTCCACCACGTAGAGAAAGCCGTCCTCGTCCAGCTTGCCCAGGTCTCCGGTGTGAAAGTATCCGCTCCTCAGGGCCTCCTCGGTGGCTTGGGGGTTCTTCCAGTAGCCCACCATCGGCTTGAACGTTCCGGCGTAGGGTCCCGTGGTCCGGGGACCGGCGCAGATCTCGCCCACTTCGCCCACGGGCAACGTGTTGTCGTCGTCGTCCACGATCTTGACCGCCAGGTGTGCAAGAGGAATACCGACCGCTTCGGGCTTGACGTCCCGGTCGAGTGGATCAAGGGCTAGATGGACCGGTCCCTCGCTCATCCCGTAGGCCTGCACCATCTTCAGTCCAAAGCGCTCCTCCATGCTCCGGCGCAGCGCGGGTGGGGTCGGGGCGGCTCCGAAGACGATGTAGCGGACGCTGCTGAAGTCTACCTGTACGTCCTCAGGCATCTGCAGGATGTCATAGAGCACCGTGGGCACGCAGGAGAAATAGGCCGGACGGGTTCGTTTGACCGTCTCGGCCAGTTCTCGGCTCTCGATCCGCTCGAGCAGAATGGCGCTGCTGCCCAGGTACCAGGCGAGGATGATGCCGTTCATGGAAGCATTGGAGTGGAAGATGGGTAGGCACTGCAGGATGTTGTCCGCATCCGTGAAGTCCATGTATTGCTGGAATAGCTGTAGGGACAAAGTCAGGTTATAATGGCTCAACATGGCCCCTTTGGGGAAGCCGGTGGTGCCCGAGGTATATGCGATCACAGCCAGGTCATTGGGATGCAGGTCTGGCGCCTGGCAGGTCGGGGCACTGTCGGCCAGGATCTGGTCGAAGGGGACGGTTCCGGCCGGAGCTTCGCCTCCGACCACCACGATGGCCTTCAGATCGGGCAACTGATCCCACGCGGCGTGGATTGTTTCCGCGGCCTCGGGGAACGCGATCACTGCGGCCGCCTCGGCGTTGCGCAGGATGTAGACCAGCTCTTCCTGGCGGTACATGGTATTGATAGGCACCTCGATCGCGCCCAGCTTCCAGGCTGCGTGGCTGGAGAAGTGGAACTCCGGCCAGTTGGGAAGCATTACGCCGATGCGGTCGGCTTGTTGCACGCCCAGACCGCGCAATCCATTGGCCAGGCGATTGATGGTCGCCTCGACCTCCGCGTAGGTCCAGCTACGATCCTTGAAGTAGAGACCGATCCGGTCGGGAGTGCGGGCGGCGTTCTGCTCCAAGTAGCAAGTTAGGTTCATCGTCGACCTCCATTTCCAATCGCATCCTGGCAAAGGTATTGACACCTACCCGCGACAGTGCTACACTATGCGCACTTAACGTTCAACGTTAAGATCGTTTCCTCGCTTCCCCAAAGCTCTCGGTACCGTTCGTCGTCCGGCGACTGATTGGTTGTCTGCATCGTACCGAAGCACAGTGTACTCCAAGCTGAGGATGGAGGCAACTACCTGCAGGAGTTGACCAGGACGGGTCTGATGGAGATCTAGACTGGAGGCCGCGAAGCCGCAAGGATGTTCCCCTTGGCTCGTGGACCGCGATCGGATCACGAAGAAGGAGGACAGATCAGCTTTGTGCGGCAAATCAAGTAGTCGTAGGATCTTCTTTGTCCTGGTTTCGGTGGTGCTGGTTGCTGCGTTCTTAGCAGCGTGTGGTGCTGGTGGGCAGAGCCCTGCCTCATCGGCTCAGCCGTCCGCCAGTGCGAAGGCCTCGGAGTCCAACAAGCCGGCTGAGAGCGCCAAGCCATCTGCATCGACGGCCGCCCCCTCGAAAGATCCCATCAAGCTCGGTGTCATCGTCACCAGCACCGGTCCGCAGGGCGCGATCGGTGAGAAAGACATACTCGGCACGCAGATGGCCGTGGACGAGATCAACGCGGCCGGCGGAATTCTGGGGCGCCAGGTTCAACTGATCATTCGGGATGATGGGGGAGATCCCACCAAGGCCCTCACGGCCGCTCAGGAACTGGTGGAGAAGCAAGGCGTTACGATCATCGCCGGTACCACGCTCAGCTCTCCGGGCCTGGCGATGGCTCCCTATCTGACCGAGCAGAAAGTGGTCCAGTTCGGCTCAACGTCTTCGGACTCGCTCAACGATCCGCAGAAGTTCCCGTACGCGTTCAGTCAATCGACACCGGCCAGCTTGCAAGCCGTTGCCATGGTCAAGTATGTCGCCGACATCATGAAGGCCAAGAAGGTCGGCATCATCTCCGAGACCGCGGCGTATGGGCAGGCGGCCATGACCGCCTATAAGCAGGAGTTGGAGAAGAAAGGCCTCCCGGCGCCGGTCGTAGAAACGTACCCGCAAGGCGCCGCGGATATGAGCGCCCAACTGAACAACCTCAAGAAGGCCGGGGTCGAGGTGATTCTCTCGGCCGCTTTGACCACTGACGCGGTCCGGATCATCAAGAACTTCAAGAGCATAGGCTGGTCGGTGCCGTATCTGGGATCGGTCGACCTGGGGACGCCGGCCGTTATCGACGGAGCCGGGCTGACTGCCGATACGCCTGTCTACGCCATCGGCTATCCGAAGTGGGCCAAATCGGACAAGAATCCGGTCAGCCAGAAAACCAAAGATTTTGCCGCCAGGCTGGCCAAGAAGATGAACGACACGACGCTCAAGGAATCGCCGAACATCACGGGACAGTTCTACGACATCGTGTACGTCCTCAAGGCGGCCATCGAGAAGGCTCAGAGCACTGATGGACCCAAGGTAGCCGCGGCCATGGAGCAGCTACAGGACTTCGACGCCGTGCTGACCACTACCAGTTTCTCGAAGACTAACCACAACGGACCGGGGCTGGATGATATGGTCATGGTCGTGGCGGGCAGCCTGAAAGATGGTCTGTTCAATCTGGCGCCGGGGTACTAGTGCTGTACTACGCGTGATCTGAGAGGCAAAGACGTGCAGATCAGTCGGATCGGTCCGATCGGACCGATCGGTCGGGTTCGGGGGATACGCATCAGCTCATCGGTTGCACGGCACTGGTCTCTCGATCCTGGACAATGGAACCTGGCGCCAACCGTATGCCAAGAAGTTTCTCAGTCAGAAATTAGGGAGGAGAAGAAGGAATGTCGTTTGCGCGATCCCGTATGCCTAGGATGATCGGCTCTCTGCTGGCGGTCATATTGGTAGGCATCCTCGTTGCTGGATGCGGAGGGAGTCAGAGCGCGCCTCAGTCATCTCAGTCCTCTGCGAGCACAAAGGCATCCGAGTCGAGCAAGCCCGCCGAGAGCGCTAAGCCATCCGCCTCGGCCTCGGCACCCGCGGCAAACAAGGACCCCCTGAAGGTCGGCATGATTCTGACCTTGACTGGCCCACAGGGCAGTATCGGCACCAAGCAGCAACTCGGTCTCCAGATGGCCCTTGAGGAGATCAACGCGGCCGGTGGCATCATGGGCCGCAAGGTCGAGCTCATCGAGCGGGACGACGGCGGGGATCCCACCAAGGCCCGTACCGCCGCGCAGGAGTTGGTCGAGAAGAATGGCGTGACCCTCATCATCGGTACCACCATCAGCTCGCCGGCTCTGGCCATTATGCCTTACCTGACCGAGCAGAAAGTCTTCCTGCTCGGCTCCCATTCGGCCGACGCGACCAACGATCCGCAGAAATATCCCTACGCTTTCACTGGGTCGCCCCTGGCCTCCTTGCAGGCGGCTGTCGTGGCGAAGTACCCCATCGATGTTCTGAAAACCAAGAAGATCGCGATTCTGGCTGAGTCCAGTGCCTACGGCAACTCGATGGTGCCGGCCTACAAGCAGGTGCTCACAGACGCTGGCGTGCAGCCGGTGGCGGTCGAGCAGTATCCTCAGGGCGCGACGGACATGACCACGCAGCTCACCAACCTCCGCAAAGCCGGCGCCGAGGCCATCCTGGGTGGCACGCTGGCGGCGGACTCGGTGCGCATCATAAAGAACCTGCAGAGCATGGGCTGGGAAGTCCCGTATTTGGGCAACTCCGACCTGGCCACAACCGCCGTCGTGGAGGGCGCCGGGTTGGAGGCTATGAAGAAGGTGTACTCTTACAACCAGACCCAGTTGTCGTTCTCGGACAAGGTGCAGATCCCAGCCAAGACCAAGGAGTTCGCGGCGAAGCTATCCAAGAAGCTCAACCAGAGCCCGCTGAAGGAGTCCATCCTCCAGCCCTCGCTCTACTACGACCTCGGCTATATGCTGAAGTGGGCGGTGGAGAAAGCTCAGAGCACCGAGGGACCCAAAGTGGCGGCCGTCTTGGAGACGCTCAAGGATTTCCAGGGGGCACACGCGACGTTCACCTTCACCAAGGACAACCACTGTGGTCTCGACCTATCTGACATGGTCATGGTCAAAGCGGCGAGTATGAAAGACGGCGTCTTCGAGTTGGCGCCCGGTTACTAGACTTTGATGGTGTGGTGGAGGTCCCGGCCGGGACCTCCACCACACGTACTGTGGATTAGGAGGGGAAGGCAGTCTGCTATGTCTCTGACTGAGTTCATCGAAGCCATCCTCCGCGGGGCATCCTCCGGCAGCATCTATGCCCTGATCGCCCTGGGCTATAACGTCATCTTCGCCACCACCAACATCCTCAACTTC
>SCTZ01000026.1 GCA_004297765.1 Chloroflexota bacterium
CTCCAAGAAGGGCGATACGGCCCCCATCGATGAGATACTTCGGCTGGATGCCGAGCGACGGGACCTGCTCCAGCGAGTAGAGTCGCTCAGGGCCAGACGGAACGAGGTGAGCAAGCAGCTCTCCACGATGCGGGAGAAGCCTCCGGCGTTGATCGCGGAGATGCGGTCCGTGGGGGATGAGATCAAAGCCCTGGACGTACGTCTCGGCGAGATCGATCCTGAGCTCCGGGACCTGCTCCTGCGGGTGCCGAACATGCCGGCGCCGGACGTTCCGTACGGCAAGGACGATACGGAGAACGTTGTGCTCCGCCATTGGGGGGAGCGCCGACACTTCGACTTCACCCCGAAGCCCCACTGGGAGATTGGCGAGCAGCTTGGCATCATCGATTTCGATCGTGGCGTCAAGATCTCCGGCCCTCGTTTCTACGTGCTCAAAGGGCTGGGGGCTCGCATGGAACGCGCCCTGATCGACTGGATGCTCGAGCTCCACTCCTCGCGGCACGGCTACGTGGAAATTGCGACACCTTACCTCGTGCGGCGTGACAGCATGGTTGGCACGGGCAATCTGCCCAAGTTCGAGGAGGACCTGTACAGGTGTGACGCCGATGATCTGTTTCTCATCCCGACGGCTGAGGTCCCCGTGACCAACCTGTACCGGGACGAAATCCTGGAGCCCGGCACGCTGCCGATTTATCACGCCTGCTATACGGCGTGCTTCCGCCGCGAGGCTGGGGCCGCGGGACGAGACACGCGTGGCATCGTTCGGGTGCACCAATTCGACAAGGTCGAGTTGGTCAAGTTCGTAGCGCCCGAGACGTCATACCAGGAGCTGGATGGGCTGCGCGACAACGCTGAGACTGTCCTGCGCCTGCTGAATATCCCGTATCAGGTCACGCTGATGTGCACGGGCGATCTAGGCTTCACGGCGGCCAAGAAGTTCGACTTGGAGGCCTGGGTGCCGGGACAGGATCGCTACGTAGAGATCTCCTCGTGCAGCAACTTCGAGGCCTTCCAGTCCAGGCGGGCCAACATTCGATACCGCCCAGCCGCGGGCGCTCGACCGGAGTTCGTCCACACCATCAACGGTAGTGGGCTGGCGATTGGCCGGACGATGGCCGCTATTCTGGAGAACTACCAGCGCGCCGATGGCAGTGTGGAGGTGCCGGAGGTGCTGCGACCATACATGCGGGTGGATGAGATTCGCTGATGCGTATTCTGGCCATTGACATCGGAACGGGCACTCAAGATGTTCTACTCTTCGACAGTGAGGCGGTGCTGGAGAATTGCGTCCAGATGGTTCTCCCATCGCCGACGCAGATAGTGGCCCAGCAGGTGGAGCGGGCGACCAAGACCCGCCGCGACCTGCTGCTGACCGGTGTGACCATGGGGGGCGGTCCCTGCGGCTGGGCGGTCGAGCGCCATCTGGCGGCCGGATGTCGGGTCTTCGCCACGCCGGAGGCCGCGCGCACCTTCGATGACGACCTGGAGCAGGTGCGCTCCCTGGGTGTAATCCTGGTCGATGAGCGCGAGTCCCAGAGGCTGGGAGACGTCGAGCGGATCGAGATGCGGGACCTGGACGTGGAGACCATCACTTCGGCGTTGACGTGCTTCGGAGTTTCCCCCCGGCTGGACGGCATCGCGGTGGCGCTGCTCGACCATGGCGCGGCTCCGCCGGGCGTGAGCGACCGGGCCTTCCGCTTCAAGATTCTCCGCGAGGCCACCGAGAAGACGCGCAGCATGTTTGCCTTTGCCCACCTGCGCCAGAACGTGCCGGCGGTTCTCACGCGCATGCAGGCGGTGGCCTCCAGCGCGCCCACCGACGTGCCCCTCTTGCTCATGGATACCGGACCGGCGGCGGTGCTCGGGGCGCTCCAGGATCGGGCCGTGGCGAAGCACGACGACGTTGTGCTGGTCAACGTGGGCAACATGCACACGCTGGGTTTCCATCTGCACGCCGAGAAGATCGTTGGCTTCTTCGAGCATCACACGGGGCAGTTGTCGCGGTCCAAGCTAGATCTCTACCTGGAAGAGCTGGCCAAAGGCACCCTCACCAACGAGCGCGTCTTTGATGATCACGGTCATGGCTGCTTGATCTTCGACAAGACCCGCGGCAGCAGGGCGGTGCCCGCGGTCGCCGTCACGGGACCTCAATCAGGTATGCTGCGTCCGTCGCGTCTGCGCCCCTACTTCGCGGTTCCCCACGGCATCATGATGCTAGCCGGTTGCTTCGGACTGCTCCGCGCCTTCGCCGAAGCCGTGCCGGAGTGGCGGGAGGCGATTCTGGATCGCCTGTCCGCGTAGGGCGGGGCGAAAAGGCGAAAAGGGAAAAGCTCCCGTCGCCCCCCCTTCGCCTTTTCCCCTTTTCGCCCCCAAGCGTTTCCCCCCGCTACGCGACGCTCGTCCGTGATTGCTCCCCATTGACGATCTCGATGTTCAGGTCGACCTCATGCTTGGCGGCAACGTCCAGCGTGCTCTCGGCGAGGGGGAAGAGCATGGTGTCCTCGCGCTGGATGTGACCGCGTAGCAGGAAGACGATGAGGCTGGCGGCTTGCGCCGCGTGCTGTGCTGCACGCGGGCCGAGTATCTCCTTGCTGTCCTCGATCTCCTCAACGCTGGCGGCAAGACGATCGACGGCGTTCCAGATGGATTCATGCTCGGCCAGCATGGCGCCGACCGGCCCGGCTCGGCCGATCACCCTGGCCAGGGCCGGGAAGAGGGCCAGCTCCTCGTGGCGGAAGTGGCGCTCCAATTCCCCCTCGAAGAAGGCCAGGGAATCCTTCAGGACCTCCAGCGCACCGTCGGTTTGTCCTGCTTGG
>SCTZ01000253.1 GCA_004297765.1 Chloroflexota bacterium
AGGGTTCAGCCCCTGACGCCGATGGATCGCCGTCCCGGACCAATGAAGACCCGGGGGACCCTCACCCTCGCCCTCTCCCTTTGCGAAAGGAGAGGGGATGGCACGTCAGCTATCCCGATGTCATCGTAACCAAAGCCTATACACTACTTGAGGAACGACGCATTTTGTGGTTCATCCACCAAGGTCTTTGCGTGTTCGTAGTGGCGGACCGCCGTGTCCGCCAGGGGTGGGGGGGGGCGCGCCCTACCGCCCCTTCCCTGGCGGCCAGTCTCCGAAGGCGACTCGCCTGTGGCGAGTCGCCTTCGGAGACTGGCGAGCGCCGTCCGCCACTACGAATATCGAGCAGAGTTGGCAGACGCACCCGTTATACCGACGTGCGCATGACCTCCTGATAGGCATCGATCAGCTTGTTCCGCACCTGGAGTGTCAGATCGAATGCCAGACTGGCTTCCTGAACCGCGATCATGACGTCATGAAGCTCCACTGGTTGCCCCGTGGCTAACTTGGTGGTGGCAGCATCGGCCTGCTGCTGCATGCCGTTCAGACGCGTCAGGGCATCGCTCAGCATCTGGCCAAAAGAGCCCTGAGTTTTCCCACCGATGGCCTTGGCAGTGGTACCCGGCGTGAGCGGATTCAAACCACCTATTGGAGCGATACTCATTCTTCTGCCTCCCAGGATTCATCAGGTGGGCGCTTACCGGCGTACAATAGTGAGGGCGCGCTGAGCCATCGACTTGGCCGCGTTCAGCACCGTAACGTTAGCCTCGTACGCTCGGCTAGCCGACAGCAGATCGACCATCTCCGTGGATATATCCACGTTTGGATAGGCCACGTTACCATCGGGGCCAGCATCCGGATGTCCGGGCTCGTACACTAGGCGCGGAGGGTCCTGACTCTCCACGATGGATGACACGCGAACGCCCCTCCCTCCAGGCGCTAGATTGCCGGGATTGGCCAGCGGCGTGAAGACAACCTGCTGCCGCCGGTACGGTCCACCCCGCTGCGTGCGGGTAGATTCGGCGTTGGCGATGTTGCTGCTGATCACATCCATGCGCAGCCGCTCCGCGGTGAGACCAGAACCGCTAATGCCCAATGCTCCCAAGAAGCCCATCGCTTTCTCCTGTCCGTCGTTGCCTGGCGCTGCATCACCGCCCCGTGCTGGAGGGGGTAGCCACCAGAAGGCTCATCCGTGTACTATCCCCCCGATCATAGCCGAGTGCCCTACCGCCTATGCAGTGCCGCATAGCGCGATTGCCTTTGGCTGTCGTACGGGATGATCGGTCTGGTCGTACAGCTCCCTTCGGTACGCCAGTCTCTGCCTTGACGGCGCGTGAACAGTCGCGCACGGGTTCAACTCTGCACGAAGGTCGTGATGCTGCGGGGCTCCTCTACCCCCGCGCTATTGCTGCGTTTCCCGTAACATGAGGGGGCAAAAACGTGCGGATCAGTCGGATCGGTCCGATCGGACCGATCCGACTGATCCGGCGGGCACGAATCAGCCCATCAGCCACGCACCTTACTTACTGACGGGGATTAGAGAGGGTGGGGAGAGTCACCAGCTCGCCGGTCACGACCAGGCGATGGCTGTAGACACCGTCGGGCACACAGGTGATCAATGTGACGATCGCCTTGCCACTATCCTGCAGAGGTCCGAGATCGGACGGCTCAACGACCTTTTTGTCGGCGACGCGGTAAAGGTAGGTGGTATCGCCGGACGTCAGGATGATCCCGGCTCCAAGCTCGATATCTGGCAACCGCTTGAAGACTGAGCCGGCGTTCGGACTGGTCAAGTGGCCGGAGAAGATGGCATTCCCAAGTTGCCCTGGGTTGGACGAGCCGCTGAAGTGACCGACGAGAAAAGGCACCGTCTGCCAGACCAAGTTACCTTGGGCGTCGTAAGTGGTGGAAACCTCCGCCACATCGGAGGCAATCCCCAGGCTGGGGATCGTCAAGCTCCTTGCCGGAATCCCTGGCTTGCCAACCGGGGGAGTGGTTCGCCTCACAATCGGCGTAGGAGAAGTTGCTGGCACGGAGGTCGCGGTTGGAGTTGCGACGGCTGTGGGCGTCGCAGCAAAGGACGGAATGCCGCCCGACGTCTTGGCTGCGGATGCCATCGACCAGGCAGAAGCGATCCACCCGGGAAAGCTTCCTCCATACAGGAGTACCACGACGTCCAGCGCCAACACCAGCAGAGCAACCGCGATCAACCGCCCTACACTGCGTCGGGGATCTCGTGGAGCTCGGCTACCCCTTGACATCGAGATGGCTCTCGAGCGGCCGTTCCTGATCCTCGCTGTACCGATGGAGCAGGCGGCGTCCCGCCCGCAGCTCTTCCATGTCTCTGCGCGTTGCCTCTAGCAAGGAGCCCAGAAGCATCTCGATCTCTCGATCGATCGCCTGCACTCTCTTGAGGCTGACGACAACGCTCTCGCGCTGGCCGCTTTCCGGCGATATTCCATCCAGAGTATTCATGGTCGCCTGCCGCTCTTCAAGGTAGCGCACGAAATCATCGAAGTCCCCCTGGCGAATGGACGCCAGTTCCTCCTCGGCCAGTTCCAGCAGGCGCTGACTCAGATTCATGCTACCACCAGCGTGACTCGCTCCCATGTCCTTCTATACCCTGATCGATACCGACCACATTCCGTTCAGGCCGCGGGGCCCGCCGTCACCATTTCCCGGCTATGCGAGCGTCGCGCGATCTCTTGCCAGGCACCAAGCAGTGGCTGCAGGAGCTCCAGAACCTCATCGATGGGCTTGCGTTGCTTGGCAACATTGGCCGTGACCAGTCTTTCCAACATATAGGTATACAGCTTGTGCAGACGCTGAGCCACCTCACCTGCCTCCGGGTTCAGGCTCTTTCTCAGCTCCGCGATGATCTCTTCTGAGCGGATCAGATCCGCGTGGGCCGCGGGGAGATCACGACGATCGATCGCCATGGCCGCCCGATTGAGGAAGCGGACTGCCCCCTGGTACAAAAGCACCACAAGCTCGACTGAGTTCGCGGTTTCCATCTGCACGCGCCGGTACTGCTCATGAGGACGATACACACTGGCCTCCTTTGCCTCTCCTATGTGTCCCCCTGGCGATCCATGCCGGGGACCGGGACACGCCCGCATCCGACATACGCCCTAGCCCAGTCCCGCCAACTGGGCCTGAAGCTGCGCGCCCTGTGCGCGTACCTGAGCCAGGGCGCGCTCAACCTTCGCAAACTTGAGTCGCAGCCGTTCTTCCTTATCATCCAACCGCTGTTGCATCCCCTGCATCTGCTTCTGTAGGCTCTGGATATTACCTTCCTCGACCGTCTGTCGTTTGGTCAAAGAACCCGTGGAAGAGACCAGTCCATCCAAGAAGTCTCTCAGCCGAACACCGACACCCCGTGGCTGCGAATTGATGGTGATGGTGTTAGTGCCGGCCGCCAGAGTCGCCGCTCCATACAACGTCAGGCCTGGCACGAGCGTGCTATTGACCCCTCCAGCGGTGATCGTCCCCTCGACTGGCGCGCGTGCGCTGCCAACGGTGGGCGTGAACACAGCCGTAAGTTTACCAACCGCATCAGAGGTGATCTGCCACGTGCCGTCCTGCGTCGCTCCGATAGGGCTGCCTTTAATGGCGGCAATACTTCCTGTCCCACCCGCCTGCAGACTCGCCGTAGCTGGAGCCGCAAATAGGTCAGCCACAACCGCGCTGTTGGACGCCAGGGCATCCCGCAGCTTGCTCTCATCCAGCACCAGCGACTTGGTGGTGCCCACGCTGCTCCCGATCTTGCCGCTGGTGATGCCAACGTCTGCGAACGTTCGAACGTTTCCGCCGGACAGACCGGAGGGGATGCTGGACATGATGTTGGCCATCGACGCTTGCAGGCTGCGCACGGTGCTATCACCAAGAAGGATGCCACCCATCCCCGTGTTGGCATCGTAGGCGGTCTGGTCCTGGATGAACGAGACCGTGTTGTTGTAGGCGTCGATGAAGCTGCGCACGGCCTTCACGGTCGCGTCCGGGTCCATCGAGATGGTAACGGCCACCGGGCTAGTCGTGGTCGCCAGCAGGTTCAGAGTGACCCCTGGCAATACACCTGTTACTGTGTTGCTGGAGCTAGTGAGCGTCTGCCCACCGTTCACAGTGCTGATAGTGTACTCGGCGTTTTGCCCCGGTGCCTGCGCCGCACCCAGAAGCCCCGTTGCGGCAAGGAAGTTGCCCGTCTGATCCTCCAGCGCGACAGCAGTGCTGCCCATCTGGGTCGCGGTCAACCTCACCCGATCCAGGATGGGGTCGTAGCTGGCCGAGACACCGGCTTTCGACGTATTGATGCGGCTCAGGACCGAGTTCAGCGTATCTGTCGCCGCGTCGTACTCAATGGTCACGCCGTTGATGATAAAGCTACCCTCAGCCGGCGAAATCGCGGTGGCGAAGCGCCCATCGGCCAATGTTTCTGCCGCCTGTACGGAGCCCAGTGAGCTGGTGCCGAGCACATAGTCGTCAGTGCCATTGGCTGTGATGCCAGCGATGAATCCAGTGCCCGTCCCGGCGTTGCTTATGTCAATAGCACGCTCGGAGCCCAAGTTCTTCTGGGTCAAGACGATGGTACCGTTTGGCATACCCACGGCGGTGACCGAGGTATTGGCGGCGTTGATATCGGCGGCGATGGACGCGGCATTCTGCTCGGCGGTGTTGGCGGCACCAGTCGCCGTGGTGGTGATGCTGGTGCCGTTGATGACCATTGTGGTCGCGGCGAGAGCCCCCGCCGCGATCGCGGAGCCCGTCACGCTCGCAGCCGTCTTGCCCGCAACTGGAGCGCCCAGCAACCTGGCCGCGGTAAGGAAGTTACTGGTGTCGGCGCCGGAGCCCATCTGTATTTTCTCGCCAGCCGCGGCCGTGAGCTTGAGAACGTTTGGCCGGCTCAACCCATCGCTCTCGATGGTCGCCGTCACCCCTGCGCCAGCGTTGTTAATCTTGGACGGGATCGTGTTTGCTCCCGGCGCATCAGTGCCATCGCTAAGCACCGTCGAGGCATCGATCGTAATGACTTTGCCATTGATCGAGAAGGTACCGGTCGTGGGAGCCGTGCCGAAGCCCGCGGAGGCAAGCGCAGCGGCAGTATCTATGGCCTGTCCAATCGGCTGGGAGCTGATGACGCGGGTGGCGGTGGCTAGCTGAGAGACAGTGACGTCAAAGTTCCCAAGCGCCGCGGCTGATCCAGCGCTCACGGTCACTTTCGCGGCTTGCGTGGTGGGCGTATCGGTGACAGCACGCCTGGCGCCGACCGTACTGCGATTCGTAAGCGCGAGGGCAGCGCTGCGGAGAGAGGAAACCCGAGAAGCAAGATCTTTCAATGCCTTCAGTCGTGAGCTTGCCCTCGCCTTGCTGTTCTCCAACGCGTTCAGAGGACGACGCTCGAGCTTCATCAACTCCGACACCATCTGGCTGGTATTCATCCCCGAAATAAGGCCGTCCACCGAGAAAGTTCCGCTTGCCATCACAGTCTCCTACGCAACAACCGAGCAACGAGCACCAGCCCTAACCCTATCCGAGTAATCTACCAGCTCTCGCTGCATCCCTGCCAACTCCTGTTCGCCGATATGCCGCAACAGGCAGTCGTGATCCTGATCGATGACGTGTGCCTGCAGGCGGTCGCCGTACTCATCCACCATCAGCAGCACATAAGTCCGGGGATTCCATCTCCCACCCTTCAGGGACGCGCTCGCCGCCAGTCTCGCCCTATGCCGCTCTTGTTTCTGCTTGTCCTCTTCATCCACCTCCGCCAGCGCTTCACTGAAAACCATCTGCCATAGCTCCCCAGCTCTAGCTTGGGGGCCCCGACGCAACGGCAGCAGGTCTGCACGGCGAGCGCGCTCTGTACGCATGGCTGGCTGATGGCTCCTTCCCCAGGTTGGCGACTCGCGGTCTCCACCGCAAGCGCTCTACTCCTAGTATCGGCCATCGCCAGAAGAATGTTTAGTAGTGCATCCCCCAACTCCAATCGACGCCCGTAGTGGCGGACGGCTCTCGCCAGAGGCGAGTCGCCTTCGGAGACTGTCCGCCAGGGGTGGGGCTGGGGAGCGCGCCTCCTCACCCCTGGCGGACACGGCGGTCCGCCACTACGTGGTAGATGCGCCATTTAGCGCCCTATGGCATCAGAGGTGGATAGAAGTGAAGTATCGGCTGCCACGAGGTTCGTGTGCCGTTGATCAGACCCGGCTAGCCGGGAAGTAACATCGAACAGGGTCTTCTGCGCCTGCTTCAGGACAGGCAGACTTGGGTCCTTGGCGGCCGCGATCCGGTAGGCATTGAAGGCATCCTCATGGCGCCCGACGTCGCTGAGCACTTCGCCGATGCGAAGGTAGAAGATCGCCTCGTCCTGGTTGCTTTCGATCGCGCGCGACAAGCTGGACAACGCGGCCTCGTGTTCGCCGTGCTCACACAGCAGGTCAACCAGAGGCAAGATGATGTCCTTGCATCCCGGATGACGGCCGGACCAGGACCACAAGAGATCGTATGATTCCTGCAACATACCTAGACGCCGATAGCAGGCCGCCAGCTCGGCACACAAGGGCGTATCGTCCCCAGCAGCCGCGACTGCCCGCAGTCCGTGGGGCAGCGCTCGCGCATCACGGCCGTCATCCACCTCCAGACGGAAGAGAGCCACCCGCGCCTTGAGGTAATCCGGCTTCATGTGCAGGCATGCCATCAGAGCATCCCTTGCTCTCTCCACATCGCCAAGCTTGATCAGGCTCTGGGCCAGCAAGAATGCAGTCTCAGTATCCGTAGGATCGACGCGCAAGGCAGCCGCAAAATCGTCGGCCGCCAGTGCATAGCGCCGCTGCTCATGCAGTGCCTCCCCGCGCTTACGCAATACGTGGCCCGACGTCCGCTGTTCGATATCCAACGAATAGGCGTCTACCGCCGCTTCGAAATCGCTAGCACGCATGAGCCGATCGCCCAGTTCGACCGGGTCTTGTGAACACTCTGTCGGCTGGCAGCGAAGCCGGAGGAGCTCGGCACGAGGAGCCAGCACCTCCGGCTTAGGTAGACACTCCTGGGCCTGCGCGCATAGACGCCGGGCACGCACATAGTTCTTGCGTCGCAGCGCACAATTCGTCAGCCCTATCAAGGGGAGCCAGCTATCGCTGCCTTCCATAAGACGCGTCTCATGGCTATCGCGAGCCGCCAGAGCACGCTGAAAATGGGACTCAGCCAGCTCCAATCGATCCAGATCCAGCCAACACCGTCCCACCCAATAGTGCAGATCCGGGTTGATGGTCCGTGAGACAATGGGCTCCGCCAGGGCCACGGCCTGCTGGTATTGTTCCAGTTGATGGCTGTACTCCACGACCTGCGCACAGGCAGTAACCACGAGGTCGTTGACACCGGCCGATGGATCGAGCAATCTAAGCCCTTGCTTGTGGTGGAAGACGGCTCGCTCCTTGTCTCCAAGGGTCATGTACTGCAGTCCCAGGTTGAAGTAATGCTGGGGGTTGTACGGGTCCCGACGCTGGGCCTCGAGGAGAAGAGGGAAGTTTCTTCCATGTTTTCCCTTCTCCTGATACGCCTGGGGCAAATAGCCGTAATGGATGATACGAAAATCATCCGTTGACTCCAGGATCCAGTTCCTGTCCCCCGTGAGACACTGCACCTGCTCGTGGATAATGCCCACGTAGCGGATCATCTCCGGCTGGCGGCGAAACAGACGGCGTTGGTAACTCAGGAGTTTGCTCGGCCGATCGGGCTTGCCGATCAGGTTGACTACCGGCAGACGGTAGCATCCCAGCCGAGAGCCAATTCGGGCTAACAGAGAACGCAACGAGCTAGCGGTGGATGTCTCCAACTCCTCGTCCGCATCCAGATGAAGAACCCAGTCACCCGTAGCGTTCTGAACGGCGTAGTTGCGAGCGGCCGCAAAGTTGTCGGTCCACTGGAAATGCAACACCCGCGCGCCCAATTCCTGGGCTATCTCGGGCGTCCGATCCGACGAACCAGTGTCGACAACCACCATCTCATCGACATGTCCTCGCACACTCTCCAGGCAGCGGCGGAGGTTCTTCTCCTCATCCTTCACGATCATGCAGAGCGAAATCTTCGATCCGCCGATCTTCGGCCTGCTTTCGATCGCTGCTCGCGACTGGTCATGCCGCTCGCGTCGTTTCTTGCCCATGGGTTCACCTCCCTGGACGCCTCTTGGGTCTGTTCAACCCTGGCGTTCCGGATGGACTTGGCTATCACGCCCCCCAGCGGATGCCCAGCATGTACTCGACGATCGCCCTGGACACGAGTACGTAAAAGGCCGTCGGTTCGTACATATCGACTCCCAGCGTACAGCGCATGATCGCGTATTCTCCGTCCGATTGCTCCAGCATGGACTTCCGATCGCGCGGATCGAGCGCCTGTACTGACAGCAGCTTGAGCCGAGGCGCCTTCTGGCGTAGCCCATGGAAGACGTCGTTCATGGCTCCTCGCATGACGTTACACGCTTCGCCCAGAGCATCCTCAACGGTCGCGTCGTACCCCAGGATCTGGCGCTTGCGCTGAACCTGCGGCTTGGGCAACATGGTCAGGATTGCGGCTACAGTGATGGCATCTCTCAGATCCAAGATGACGTGCATGGCGCCCGCCACATCGCCCTCGGCTTCCATCTTGGCAAGCGCCACGTCCATACGAAGCGTCGATACGGCCTCCTGCCAGGTGACCTTCCCGACCGGACCGTGACTCAGCGTCAACTTGCAGCCGAGCAGGGCGCCCCACTGCCCCTGGATCTCTGCTAGACTCTTTGTGAACATCTGCGCAACTTTCTGCGCGTCGCCGATTGGAAATTGCTTATACGGTGGCACTGCCCACCTCCCCCCACGCGAAGCACTGTTCTCAACTCGCTTCGCGGAACATACCCTGGTCTCGTCGATGCCTACTCTCCAGATTGCTCAATGACCAGCCCGATCCTCAACGGATGACCGCTCGCTGTGACGGCCAGATCCACCCGCACGCCGCTCGAGAGGGTCTCCACCTGGAAATCCCGCCCCGTGACGACCGTGGGAACTGAGAGCGACAACGGCTCGCCCTCCGCGCCCAGCTCAGTCTTGACGTTGCCGGCAATGATGTTGGCCAACTCGCCCATTGCATCGAGCACGTCCGAGTCCTCGTCGACTTCCTCCGGCTCCATGCCCAGCATACCTGCGGCCACCGTCACGCCCGCACCACGCGTGCAATGCACCGATAGCACGCCGCTGAGCCGTCCAGCGATGCCCACCATGGCCAGGATTTCTCCGCCGGGATCAGTTAGATCCTCGAGATTAACGAACTCGAACTCCTCGGTGATCATCGTCGTGAACACCCGCTCGGTGGCGACGTGGACAAGGTTGGCTACGGCTGCCTGGAGATGTGCTTCACTCGCGAACGGGAGAGTCTGCCCTATCGTTCCCTGTTCTTTCGCGTCCAAGGTTCGCGCCTCCTCTTGCGATTGGTTGATCGGTTGGATTAGAGAACGCTAGGACGCGGCCCTCGCTTTGCGAACCGCCGCCCCGATGGCTTTTTGCACGTCCTGAGGAGTGAAGGGCTTCTTGACGTAGCCGCCAGCCCCCCTATCCATCGCTCCCTGGACCAGATCGTCCGTGCCCTCGGTGGTGATCATGACGATAGCCACCGGCCGCTGGAGCTTCAGCTCCGACAGCTTCTCCAGGAATTCGATGCCGTTCATGTTCGGCATGTTGATGTCACTCAGAATGACGTCGATGGGCTGGCTGGCAATGACGTGGAGCCCCTCGTAGCCGTCCCCCGCCTCGTGGACATCTCCCAGCTCCAGTCCGGGTTGGCGCAATGTTTTGCGGACGATCTTCCTCATGGTCGTGGAGTCGTCCATGATCAACACATTCATTGGCATATCAACTCACTCCTGATGTCAGTGCCCTTACCGCATCGGCCACCTGATTCAGCGGAAGGATGTAGTCCACAACGCCCTTCTGCACGCAAGCTTGCGGCATCCCATAGACGCAACTGGTCTGTTCGTCCTGCGCGATAGTGACTCCCCCTTTCCTCTTGATCTCCGTCATGCCCTGCAAGCCATCACTGCCCATGCCCGTCAGGATTATCCCCAGCACGGATCCGGCATAGCTGCGCGCCACGGAGAGCATCATGACGTCAACCGACGGAATATGCGGCACTTCCGCCGGGGTTTTCGAGAGCTTCACATAGCAGAGGGCTCCTTGCTTCGAGACTTCCAGATGCCATCCGCCGGGCGCGATATACACCGTGCCGCTGATCAGCGGCTCACCATCGACCGCCTCCTTGACATTGACGGCGCTGAGCCTGTTTAGTCGATCGGCCATGGGACCCGTAAAAGTGGGCGGCATATGCTGCACAACCAGCACTGGTATCGATAGCCGTGCTGGTAGGTTAGGGATAACCTCCTGCAAAGCCTTGGGGCCACCGGTGGATGACCCAATGGCAATCGCGTTCAGACGCTTCACGCGGCTATCCGGGCGCACGGTCCAGCGGGCCGGCGCCGCGCCCGACGCGGGACGCGTAATGGCCCTCGGGCGAGCCGCGGCCGCGGCCCTAACTTTAGCCACTAGAGCGGGCTGGATACGTACGATGTCCAGGGAGACCTGTGACAACTGCTTCGGGATGAAATCGACAGCTCCCAACTCCAGTGCCTCTAGAGTGGCCTGGGCCCCCTCCGTGGTGAGTGAGCTGACCATCAGCACCGGGGTCGGCCGCTTGTGCATGATCTCTCGTAGGGCGGCCAGTCCGTTCATACCCGGCATCTCCACATCCATCGTCACCACGTCCGGCTGCAGCTCGAGCACCTTCTTCACAGCCTCGGTCCCGGTATGAGCCGTGTCGATTACTTCGATCCCGGGGTCCGAGGCGAGCAGACGCGCCAGCGCCACCCGCATGAACGCCGAATCGTCCACCACCAGCACCCGTATGCGTTTGGATGTGACGGGTTGTTCTATCATTGCAGTCGCACCATCCGCGCCTTCCCCTACTCCTTGCAGTACGCCACTGCCCTACACCATAACCCTAACTCGGGACGTAGTGCCACCCACGGAGAGGCGGAATCCCTCGATAGGAGGTTACCATGAACCGACTAATTGCACATCGCCCGGTCGTACTGGGATAAATGGACCGCAGTCCCAGCGGGCGAGGTACTGAAGCGTTCCCTGCCGACAACGCAGTAGCCTTGCTTGGCCGCATAAGCTATAATCTTAATCGGATAGCCGGGCGGGCCTGATCAGCCCCGCGAGCGTCGCGCCTTACCGCGACGGCCCGGCTTTCGTCCCCTAACCACTTGTAAGGAAGTGCTGCTGGATGGCGTCGCAATCGGACCGCCGAAAACAAGGCGGGCACAAGTCCGGGTTCCCTTGGGAGAATTACTCCCCGCGTGAGCGGTCAGTCATTTGGGTCGACCAAGACGAATACAATGAGGTGATGGCCTACCCCGCCGGGGGACTGCCGGGCGTACGGCCCAAGCTAGTCGGCCTCTACTGCGTCGTCGATGATAGCCCGCAAAACGTATCAAGGGAGATAAACTTCTACGTCCCCTTCCAGTCCATCGTGCTCCAGTTTCCACATTTCCATGGCACCGTGCTAGCGAAATGCATCACGCCGCTATCAGCAGATCGCGCGGGCGACACGCTGATAGTATTCGGTTACTACTGCTGGCAGGACGAGACCAACACTCCCCAAAACTGCAAATTCGGTGACCTGCTGGTGGTAAGGCTGGACTGGTTGAGCAATGGCACCAGAGCCAAGCTGACTATCCAATGGGCCGATATGGGGCCGACAAGGCAATATGCAACTAACGTACTGGGCCACATCCTCCAATGCTGGTCACATGTGCTGCCGCAGATTGCCAAGCCCATGGGGAGCCTCGGGCTTATCTGGCCCGCACCTGTGCCGGCAGCGTTGCCCGGGGGTCCCTCAGCAGACCCAGAGGCACCGACGCCTTCGTGCCTTGCTCGGCCTGACGATGCAGAAATAGAATGGCCTCAGCAGTGGGAGGATGTCTTCGTTAGGTTGCTCAGAGGGGGTCCAGACGAAGCCGCGCTTGATGAATTCACCGTCAGCAAGAGCGACATCGCTAGAGAACTAGGCATCACCGTGAACGGTGTGAGCAAGAGGTTCGCAGCGATGAGCAAATCCATGGGAAAGGCCGTGGGTATGAATGCGGTGAAGAGGCGTATAGCCCAACTGCGGATTCAAGCCTTTGCCAACCAGTAAAGGGGACGCTACGTAAGCGATACATAAACAATACACGGATAATACACGTTTTCCATCGACCGTTCCCAAGCCCGTCGACTATCATCTGATTGAACACAAAAGGAGGTAGTCGATGGGCTCTTCATTTAACCCTGCACGTAAGCTCTTCGTTCGGCTCGACCCCAATGATCTTGAACGGCTCCGGCAGCGTGCTCGTTCCGAGCGCAGGCATCCTAGCGACGAGGCTGCGCTGCTGCTCAGTGAGGCGCTGAAGCGACGCGACGAAAACGATGGGGCAGCACATGGTTGCCCGAGCTAACAGCGTGCCCGCAATCGAACGCCATTACGTTCCCAACCCCGATCGCTGCGCGGAGGCGCTACTCCGCCTCCTAACAAAGAGAGACGCCGGCCGCTCCACCTGCCGAGATGCTGCGGCCGACGCCTGCACCATTCGAGTCGAGCACGATGGCACGACCCAGGCCAATTGTACGACACGGTCGCGCGAGGTGCTAGAGGGAAGAGCATGACCAACAAGAAGAGAATCGCCCCCGGTGGGCAGACCGAGGGCGATACAAGGACACGAGAAAAGTCTTCAGCTACACCTAGTCTACCACTTCAAGCGGCCGGACGCAAGCCTATACTTCCCCCACTTCGCCTTGCCCGCGCCGAGTTGGTCGCTGGCATCGTCGGCAATGATCCACGGTGGCCCTTCGAGCTGAACGCGTTCGGCTATGAGGAGTTCCGCGCCGCTGGACTGACTCGATACGCAACCGACCGTGCCATCTCTGATCTGATCGCTATGGAGCGACTGACCGCGGTCGCGCACGATCATTGCGTTGTGCTGTTGCCAACGGGGGCAGAGCATGACTAGCGATGCGCGGGCCGCCGTTCGGCGGGAGGTCGTCACGCAGTTCATTATGCGCCACGGCAAACCTAGCACCCGCCATCTGTCAGACGGCACGCCGATGGAATACCGTTCCCTTGTGCTGTCGGAGAATGTTTTTGAGCAGCTAGCGGCACGCCTAGGATTCACGCGAGATGAGGTGGTGAACGCATTCAGCGAACTGCACTGCTGGAGGCTGGGGACGTGGTGGCTCGACGGACCAATTGCTCGAGATCCCGGCGAATTCGAGATCGCCGTCACATCGAAAGGCGGAGCTTGATGGATACAACGGCGATTCCGCAGGAACTAATCGAGCGTCCACAGTGGGTGGGTTGGGTATACAACAAGGAGCGGCGCAAGATCCCCCTGGGCGCAAAGACTGGTAGGGCGGCCAGTTCGACCGATCCGGCGACTTGGGCGGACTTCAGCACGGTCTACCGGTTCGTTCAAGCTGACAAGCGCCGCGGGCTGGGCTACGTCCTCAGCGAGCAAGACCCCTACGTTGGTGTTGACTTTGACCACTGTCGCGATCCAAAGACGGGCGCCATTGATGCGGCCGCTTGGCAGGATATCGAGGCTCTTGGCTCGTACAGCGAGGTGAGCCCGAGCGGAACTGGCGTCAAGGTTATTTGTCGCGCCAAGTTGGATAGAGCGTACAAGGGACCGAAGATCGAGCTTTACAAGACCGGCCGCTTTTTCACGATAACCGGCCTGCACGTTCAAGGTACGCCTGAAGAAGTGAACGAGGCGCAGGCGGAGATTCACGAACTGATCCGCCGACACTTCCCGAATGCGAACGGAACGAACGGACACAATCGCGCGTCCGTTATCGGTGAGACGATCGCCAAAGGCGAGCAGCACAATACCCTGGTCAGTCTAGCTGGCAGCATGCGGTATCGAGGCTTCGGAGAGGAAGAGATCAAGGCCGCATTGATGGTAACGAACGCGAAACGCCTTGAGGAGCCGGCCCCTCCTGAGCACATCGAGAAGATAGCGCAAAGCATCTGCACGCTCTACGAGCCCGGCGCGACCCCCGCGAAGCCGGTCAATGCCAAGTCTGCCAACACCCCTACCCCCTTGGCAGAGGGCAGAGATGGCAGCCTTGGGGATTCTGTTGGCAGCCTTGGGCAGCCCGACCGCTTGCCCTATCATCTCGTTTGCTTAGCAGACGTTGAGCCTGAGGAAGTGGAATGGCTTTGGCGTGGATACATCCCGTTCGGGAAAATCACAGCCGGAGATGGCGACCCGGGCTTAGGCAAGTCAACTATGCTGCTCAACATCGCTGCGCGAGTAACGACCGGGCGGCCGATGCCAGACGGCTCCTGCAGTGATATCGGCCGTCCGGCCGGCGTGCTGCTGCTCACGGCTGAAGACGACCCGGCGGACACCATCCGTCCGCGTTTGGACGCGGCCGGCGCTGACGTTAGCAAAGTCTCTATCCTCCAGTACGTCACGACCTGCGATGAGGAAGGCAACGAACACGAACGCTTCCCAACCATTCCGGACCATCTGCATATTATCGAGCGAGCCATCGAGGCAATCGATGCTCGGCTCGTCATCATCGACCCGATCATGGCCTACTTGAGCACCGACGTTAATGCCCATCACGACCAAGATGTACGGCAAGCTCTCGCGCCGTTGGCAGCAATCGCTGAGCGCACCGGCGCGGCCGTCGTCATCATTCGCCACCTCAACAAAACCAACGGCTCAAACCCCCTGTACCGCGGTGGCGGCAGCATTGGCATCATTGGCGCCGCGCGCTCTGGCTTGCTCGTTGCCAAAGACCCGGACGACCTAACCGGCAAACGACGTATCTTAGCTAGCTCTAAGTGCAACCTAGCGGAAGAGCCGGTCAGCTTGATCTATCACCTGGAGTCAGCGGACAACGGCGTCGTCCGCATCGTCTGGGATGGACTGTCCGCACACACAGCGGGCACGCTGCTCGCGCAACCAACCAGCAGCGAGGAAGGCGAGGCCGTCACGGAGGCCAAGGAGGTTCTGAGGGGCATCCTTCGCAGCGGTCCGCGTCTCACCAAGGAGGTCACCAAGGAGGCCAAAGCCGCCGGTGTGTCCGAGCGGACTCTCTGGCGGGCAAAGACAGCCTTGGGCGTGAAAGCCCGCAAGCGGAGCTTTGACGGCGCTTGGCAATGGGAGCTACCAGCAGCGGAGCCGCAAGCAGAGGAACAAGACAACCCAAGTCTGCCAACAGAATCCCCAAGGCTGCCATCTCTGCCCTCTGCCAAGGGGGTAGGGGTGTTGGCAGACTTCGATGGCAGAGATGGAATAGTCGCCGAAGTCCTGCTCCTCGCCGAGCGTATGGGCTGGCCGTCAAGATACATCGGGCGTGGTATTCACCCGAGCGGGTCTGGCTGGGAGACTTGGACCGACACGGCGAGCCCGGACGAGCTGGCTGTAGCGTTGCGTGACCTAGGTGGCGAGGTGCATGCATGACCTCGACGATCAGAATGCTACCCGAGGCTGAGGGAGTGGTATCGATGTATTGTACGTGTTGCGGCAAGTTCTTCACGACATGGCGAGGATCAACTGTGACCCTTTGCTGGCGCTGTGATGAGAGGACACCCAAGCAACGGGAAAAGGAGAAGACAGAATGATCCCAGTAGAACCCAGAGAGCAGGAACGAGACACGGTGCATGATCGGATCGGCTGTCAGCAGGCGCTATGACATACCCAGTGATGACCGCTATGGGCACGTTTGCGGCGCGCACAAGCCCTTTACACTGATACAGGTATATGGTACAATATGCAAGAGACCAGGATAGAGAGTGCAAGACCGCGTGGCATAGTAGCAGCCACGGTTGAGGCAAACGATAAACGAGCGAAGCCCCTGCGCTGCAAGTGCTGTAGCCTGCCGTGGGGACATATTCGGGACGGGGTCCTACGCGTGGAATCCCGCCACGGCGGTAGGCCCCATGTCAACACGATCCGCCTTAATGAGCTCTGGCGGTTGATGACAGAGGAACCGAGGGACTAGCCCGGTAAACAATCGCATACACGTGGCGTGCGATGCGCCTCGCTGTGGGGATAGCTTCAAAAGCACCCACAGCCGGGCGCATTTTTGTTCTCAGCGAGAAGAGGAAGGTAGCGATGCTAGAAAAACAAGCCGAATGGCTAACGCCAGCACAGGCAGCTAATCGTCTTGGCATCTCGGGACAGAGGGTCCGCCAGTTGCTGGACGCGGGTCGGTTGAACCATATACGGACGCCACTTGGAAGACTCGTGGACCCCAGGGATGTGGAAACCTTTGCTCAGTTGCGGCAGGAAAGGCGCACGTCGTAAGGAGGCGTGGCGGGCATCCCGCCAGCGAAAGGAGTAAGCATGGACACTGAGAACGTCGGCACTTGCGAGGAATGCGGAAAGCCGATCCGCTGGGACGAGGATTACCATGAGGTAGGCGGACCTGGCTGCCCAGACGGCGCCGAGCTTGTATTCTGCGATGAGTGTTGGGAGCAAGAGCCCCCGGCAAAGGGCACAGGAGGGTAAAAGCATGGCTCAGAGATCCCAGATCCGACGAGACCCCAGCTACAACTATGACGAGATCCTGATAGGCTACGATTCGGATGGAATGCCAATCTACGCCCCCGGTCCAGGCGCGACCGAGTACGAAGGGGGCGATCAAACCAGCGGCCAATACGACACGGCACCCCAGTATGACAGTGGCGCAGCAACGGGAGTAGGCGCCACCGGCAGCACGCTAGCCCAAATAAACGAGGCTATCCGGGCGAACCGTGCTCTTCGAGAGCAGGCGCAGAAGGGCGGATGGTACAAGCTCGACCCTACGGACCCCGACGGCGAATGGTACCAAGACCCCAACGCCATCAAAGCCGTGGCGGACCTCGACCAGAAGTATGCTAACCTGTTAGGTCAGCGCCGACAAGCCGAGACAGCGGCGAAGGAAAAGCCGGGCGCTGGGACCTTCATCCGTGGCAACACCATGTACAAGTACGGTGAAGATGGGACACCGGTGCCCGTCTACACCTTCCCTAGCACGGCAACGTCAGGCGGTGGGACTGCTTCCTCCATCATATCCCAGTGGACCACCAAGACGGCTCCTGACGGCAGCATGTGGCGCGTGAACGAAGCGACAGGACAGAAGGAGCAAATCTTTGCCCCCAAGGCAAAGATGCCCTGGGAGGACGACTTCACCAAAGGTAACAAGCTCTATCGCTACGACGAGAGCGGGATGCCGCAGCCAGTCTACACCTTCCCGCAAGATGAGGAAGCCCTCTGGCAGCAGGCTCTTGAACGGCAGAAATTCAAGCAGCAGGAACAGCGGGACCGCACACAGAACACGATCAACATGTTCCAGAACCTACAGCAGGGACAGATACAGGCGGCGCCGTATGCGCTGCGACCAGGGCAGCAGTGGCATGGTGGCTATGAGCCAGGGGGCGTCATGCAGTCAATTGCTAGAATGGACGGTAGGTACTACGACCCGGATAATTATCGCGTATCCGTTGTGCAGTACGACCCGGAAGCACAGTGGCGAGCAGCGCAGGAGAACCTGCGGCGGATACTGGAGGAGTACGATAACCAGCCTGATGAGGAGGCGCCCTATGGGCAGACCCATCTTCGTCGATAAGGATGAGTACGAGCGCACTCTCAAGCTCCCTCCCTGGCATTCGTCTGTGCCTGTTCAGCG
>SCTZ01000254.1 GCA_004297765.1 Chloroflexota bacterium
GAAGAACTGCTTTACGTCGAGGCTATGGGTTTCTGCAAGGGAGGCGAGGCCGTCCGCGAGCTGGAAAATGGTTGCTTTGACATTGGCGGCCGAGTCGCGATTAGCCCCTCGGGTGGTCTGATCGCGATGGGTCATCCCACGGGACCGACGGGTGTTGGCCAAATCGCAGAAATCACTCGTCAACTGCGCCATGAAGCCGGCGACAGGCAGCACGCGGGTGCTCGCACCGGTCTGGCGCACATGGTTGGAGTGGGGCCGGTATGTGTAGTGCACATCCTTCGGCACCCCGACAGGCTCTCGTGAACCCACTATGAGTACAGGCAATTGTCGTCCCGCCTGGTACTGGCCGAATGAGTAGCGTGCCGCAACACTCGTTCTGCCGTTGTCCATGTCGTGGAGGACGGGAAGTGGCTCTGGCTCCGGCGATGAGGTTACGTCCGACGAGTGCTGTAAAAGGGGAAGGCGGGACTCCAGGGTTGGTCGCATCTTAGGCCGTTTCTCGAAGAGAATCAGCCGGCAGGCGTAGCGCGCGAAGGTTCTCGAGATGCTGGTGGTCGAAGACCGTGAGTCCGAGGCCATGAGCGCTGGCAACGACCAGGTCGAGGACAGCCCAGGAGAGGCTGAGACAGCTCGTTTCGCCGGGGAAGCGGCCGATTACCTTCACGCGTCGCTGCACCTCTTCGAGCGAGCGTTCGAGGAGGTTCGAGGAGCGCAGGCGCTTGCGCAGGCGTGACGGATAGCGCAGGTGCACACAGAGCGCCTCCAGGTCGTCGGCGAGACAGGCGGCGGCGCTCGGATAGGCCGTTTCCAGCTCGTTGACCAGCGCGCGCAGCCTCTGCTCCGCCTCCTGAGGTGTCGACGCCTCGTCCAGTGCCGGCCAGTAGCCTGCCTGCACGCGCTGGTAGAGCGCCTTGTCCTTCTGTGGGAGCTTGGCAAGGATGTTGGGCAGGCGGTGGACGGTGCAGCGCTGGCGGTCGGCCTCGGGCCAGAGCTCAACCAGCGCCTTGACCAGTCCAGGTGCGCCGTCGCTGACCAGGAGCCAGGGCTCTTTGAGACCGCGGCGGGTGAGGTCACGGCCAAGTGCCAGCCAATCTTCGTGCCGCTCGCGCTGCCCCAGGCAGACGGCCACCAACTCGCGCTGGCCGCTGAGGGTGTAGCCCCAGGCCACCAGCACGCCCTCTTTCTGGCCGCGGGGCCGCGTTCGCAGGTAGACCGCGTCGAGGAAGAGCACGAGCAGCTCCGTGCGGGAGAGGTCGCGCGCCCAGAATGCTTTGTAGCGGTTCCGCAGCTCCCGGCAGACCTCGCTCGCCGCGCTCCTGAAGATCGGTCCCAGCCCGGCCTCCTCCGCCAGGCTCTGGATGTCCCGGTCGGAGAGACCGCGCACGTAGGCGCTGATCATCGGCGCCTCCAATGGGCGCGTGCGGATGATGCTGCGGCTGTCGGGGATGACCTGGCTGACGAAGCGTTCCACGCTGCCGCGCACCTGCGGCATGGCGACTGTGATCTCGCCCTCCGCCGTCTGAATGCGTCGTGAGCGCTGTCCGTTGCGCGAGCCCCGGCCCTCTGGCGTGCGCTCATAGCGTGCCCGCTTGAGGAACTGCTCGACTTCCTCATCGATGGCCCGCTGCAGGACCAGCCGTGCGCCCAGCCGGCCGATCTCCGACAGCTGCTCGCCGCCGTCGATCCCGCGGCTCAGCACCTCCCCAATCTGTTCCTCCAGGACGGCGCTGGGCGCTACCCTTGTGCTCATGGCGTAGTTCTCCTTCCAGGGTTTCTTTCTTTCCCCCGGAGGCTACCCCATCTCTCTTTTCCAGCAGTTGGCGGACGTCACCCCTGACCTGGGCGGTGACACAGTTCCCGTCGTCGACCACTCCGGGGGTCAGCTGAACGAAGGCTCAGCGGTCACACGCGTAGCTCTCTCGGCTTCACCGCTCTGAAGAGTTACAAGCCGCAAGAGTGAGTCACGATGTCATATCCGCAGGTGCACTCGGGGCCACGATGGTTTCATAGCGTGCCCGGGCAACCGCCGCACGCCGACGGGTGCATGCGCG
>SCTZ01000255.1 GCA_004297765.1 Chloroflexota bacterium
TCGCCAATCAGGGCTGAGCAGTCGGTGCACCGGGGTTGAGGCCTGCACGCCCTGTTGGCGAACCTGGCGCCGGGCCGCGCCGGGGAATTACTGCGATGTCCCAAGCCACGGGCAGCGTGACGCAGACCGACGCCAAGGTCGAGATCGTCTTCCCCCATGATCAGGCTGGGGTGGGCGGCGACGTGACCGCCCCGCTCGTTAATGTCACGGCCATGGTGTTCCAGCACGACACGTTGACTTCCGCGACGCCCGACTTCGCCAATACCGTTAGGCTATCGAGGTCTTTCAACAATGGGGTGCAGCAGCCGGTGGCTACTGGCACGAAGCGCATCGTCACCGATTCGGCGGGCCGCACCTTTCCCATCTGGGATTTCAACGATGTGAGCGTCCCGTTCGCGAGTGATCCGGGCAACAAATACTACTTCAGCCTTGCCGTGGACGGACTCCCCACCTTTCCGAACATTTGGAGCCATGGCGCGGACGCTCTTACATTCCTTCCCCAGCGGGACGTCCTGGGAGCGGGGAACGTGGCTCCCCCCATGTCTACCACGGGGCTGCGCTATGGCATGCAGGCCGAGATGCTGGGTCAGGATCAGGTGCGCATCCTGAACCTCATCCGCGGAGCCGGCTTCAGGTGGGTCAAGCAGCAAGTGCGCTGGTCCGATTTGGAGCCAAGCCCGGGACAGATCGATTTCAGCCAGCTCGACGCCATCGCCGCCAACGCCGCCGCCCAGCGCGTCAATGTGCTGTTCAGCGTTGTGACCTCACCTACCTGGGCGCGGGCGGATCATCTGACCAATGGTCCGCCGGATAACAACGCTGATTTCGGCCGCTTTGTAGGAGCACTGGCTGCCCGATACAAGGGCCGCGTGCTGGCCTACGAGATCTGGAACGAGCAAAACCTCTCTTCCGAGTGGGCCGGGCAGCCGATCAATGCCGGGGACTACGTGGAACTGCTCAAAGTCGGATACAACAGTATCAAGTCAGCCGATCCGGATACGCTGGTCCTGGCGGGCGCTCTGACGCCCACGGGAATCAACGATCCGAGCATCGCCGTCGACGACGTGGTGTATCTCGGACAGATGTATGACTACCAGAATGGAATCGTCAAGAACTTCGCCGACGCGGTCGGCGGCCACATGTCGGGCTACAACAACGCGCCGGAGGACTTCGTGGATTTCCACACCGTCGATACCCCTGGCTTCAAGGACCACGGCAGCTTCTACTTCCGGCGCATCGATCAGTTGCATGATGTCATGGCGAGGAATGGCGACACGCGGCAGCTATGGATCACAGAGTACGAATGGGGTGCAGCCGATCCGCCGGTGCCCGCGGGCTTCGAGTGGACGACGGATCTTACCGAGGAACAGGTGGCCGACTTCTTCGTGCGCAGCATCCAGATGATCCAGTCCGACCGCCCCTGGGTGGGCGCCGTTTTCATCTGGAATCTGAACTTCCGGGTGATCTTCCCGGATTTCCACACCAAAGAGCAAGCCATCTTCGGCATCTTGAACCCCGACGGGAGCCCGCGCCTCATCTACAATGCGCTGGCCAATCTGCCGAAGTAGAATCAAGCTAGAGGACGGTCACTGTCGTAGGATTCCCACTACTTTGTCGGTGATCTCCTCCACCTTGGAAGTACGCAGATTTCCGGCTCGATAGAGAATTATCCGGACGCCTGCCGTAAACAGGCGATTGGGTCTGACATTGCTAGTTTGCTTCAGGCTCCCACTCTCGAAGTGGGAATCACCAAGCTCAACGGCGTATTGATCGCGCACTTATTGGCTTGTGATTTGGCAGAGGATTCGATCGTCGCCTTCTAACTCTGCGAGAATCAGCGCCGGTCTGCGCTTGGCAGATGTCAGATCGGAGAACGGGAAGGGGACCACGACGACGTCCCCTTTCACAAATCTTGCCATGCCTCGTCCTCTTCCGGCCGCAACCAATCCTTCTCTAGCACGGTCTGGCTTAGGAGCGCCGTCTCCAATCGCTCCTGCGCTGCCTTCATCTTGAGGAAGCGCATAAAATCAAGCGCCTCTTGGAGCAAAGGTGCTGACAAACCCTCCGCTTCCCGGAGCAGAACATCCTTCCCTTCAGTCGCCATTTCGCACCTCGCTTCGTGATAGTCCCCAACGAATCCGCTGGTATGAGTATCTAGGTCGCCGACCATCGTTGATCAGCTTAGCATATGACTGATTCGTTTAGCAACCGGAGCCCAAGCTCTCGGCCGTTGTGCTATAATCGTCCCCGGATAATCGCAATCCGAAATCCGCGTTCCGCAATCCAAGGAGGGTGTTGCTATGACACGGGAAGTGGTGGTGATCGGGGCCGCGCGTACGGCCATCGGCACCTTCGGCAAATCACTGCGCGACGTTCCACCAACTGTGCTCGGTACCGCGGCCATCAAGGCGGCGATCCAGCGGGCTGGAATCAAGCCAGAGGATGTAGACCAGGTCGTTGTCGGTCACGTCATCCCCACGGCACCGGAAGATATGTACAGCGGACGGGTCAGTGCAGTGAAAGCCGGGATCCCTGTCGAGGTGCCGGCCATGAACGTCAATCGTCTGTGCGGCTCCGGGCTGCAGGCCATCGCTATCGCCTCTGAGATGATCCGCTGCGGCGATGCTGAGGTGGCAGTAGCGGGTGGAATCGAGTCCATGAGTCGGTCCCCCTACTGGCTTTCCAGCGCCCGCTGGGGGGCACGCATGAACGATGACAGGATGATCGACGCCATGGTGGCCGCCCTCACCGATCCCTTCGACAGAATTCACATGGGCATTACAGCCGAAAACGTGGCCGAGAAGCTAGGGATCAGCCGAGAGGAGCAAGACGCCTTCGCGGTGACCAGCCACCAGCGCGCCGTCGAAGCTATCGAAAAGGGCTACTTCACCAGCCAGATCGCCCCCGTGTCGATCAAAGTGGCCGGCAAGAAGGAGCCGGTGGAGTTCGTGCGGGATGAGCACGTGCGGCCCGATGCCTCGCTCGAAAGCATGGCTAAGCTGAAACCGGCCTTCAAGCCAGACGGAACGGTGACCGCGGGCAACGCCTCTGGCATCAACGATGCGGCCGCCGCGGTTGTGCTGATGTCCCAAGAAAGGGCCGACAGCCTGGGCTTGCGCCCGATGGCTACTATGGTGAATTGGGCGGTCGCGGGCGTGGACCCCAAATACATGGGTCTGGGCCCGGTCTACTCGACGCGCAAGCTGCTGGATCGGACGGGGATCAGCCTGGACGAGATCGACGTGATCGAGCTCAACGAGGCCTTCGCTGCTCAATCGCTCGGCTGCCTCAAGATGCTCGAGCTGGGAATGGAGCGTGTCAACGTCAACGGTGGCGCCGTGGCCCTGGGGCACCCGCTGGGCGCCTCCGGCGTGATCGTCACCGTCAAGCTTCTCTACGAAATGGAGCGCCGCGACGCCAAGCTTGGACTGTCCTCGCTCTGCATCGGCGGGGGACAGGGGATCTCGGCCGTTTTTCGAAGATAGGAAAAAGGGCAAAAGGGGAAAAGGCGAAAAGGGGGGCGCGGCTCCTCCCCTTTTCGCCACCCAGGTGTAATCATGCACCACGAGCTGCTCCTCTACAACGCCAGGATACATCCCCTGGCCACTCCCCAGCCGGTCGCGGACGCCATCCTGCTGCGGGGCGGCCGTGTCGCGGCGGTAGGGCGACGCCAGGAGATACCCGCGCTGTCCGCGGGGCGGCGCGAGACGCTGGATCTGCGCGGCCGCTGCGTATTGCCAGGCTTCATCGACGCCCACATTCACTTGCTGGCTCTTGGGCTGTTCCGGCGGCGCCTGCAACTGGCTGGCTGCCGGTTTTTGGGCGAATGCCTGGAGAGGGTCAGGACGGCGGCGGACTCCGCGGAGCCAGGGGAGTGGATCTTGGGCGGGGGCTGGGACCGGAACCTGTGGGGCACAGGCGCTCCCTCCAGAGAGAGTCTGGATCTGGCCGCGCCTCGCAACCCCGTGGCCCTGTCCAGCAAGGACCTGCACGCGTTGTGGCTAAACTCAGAGGGATTGCGGCTGGTGGGCATCCGGCGGGATTCGCCGAACCCACCCGGCGGTTTGATCGAGCGCGACGCACTTGGCGAGCCAACCGGCATCCTGAAAGAAGCCGCTGCTATCACGGCCTACATGGCGGCCGATAGACCCTCGCCCGCCACCTGCCAGTCCGCCCTCAGGGACGCCATCGCCGAGCTTCAGCGCCTCGGCGTCACCAGCGTCCACGTTCCGGAAGATCAGCGAACCTGGCACGCTCTCCAGACTCTCCGCGCGGCGGGCGCGCTGGGCCTGCGGGTCTACATGCTGCCCCCGGCCTCCAGCTTGCCGCATCTGGCGGCGCTTGGGCTGCACAGCGGGTTCGGGGACGAGTTCCTGCGCCTTGGGCCGATCAAGGTCTTCGCCGACGGATCGCTGGGGACGCAGACGGCTGCCCTGCTGCGCCCCTACCAGGGGCGCCAGGATCGGGGTGTGAGCGTGACACCTCGCCGCACGTTGCGCAAGCTTGCCGAGCGCGGGGCAGCGGCTGGCATCGCCCTGGCGGTGCACGCCATCGGCGACCGGGCCGTGCGCAACACCCTTGACGCGCTGGAGACAGCCAAGGCTGTCGAGGGTCGCAGCGAACTACGGCACAGGCTGGAACACCTCCAACTCGTGGACCCGCGGGACCTGCCACGCATCGCGCGTCTGGGTGTGGTCGCCTCGGTCCAGCCGTTACACGCCGTCTCCGATCGCGCCCTGGCGGAGACATACTGGGGCGAGCGCTGCGCCCATGCCTATCCCTACCATTCCCTGCTCTCCGCCGGTGCTGTGCTGGCCGGCGGCTCGGACGCGCCGGTAGAATCGCCGAATCCTTTGCTTGGCATCCGCGCCGCTGTCACCCGACGCCAGGCTGCCTCCGAGGAGCCTTGGCATCCGGAGCAACGTCTTTCCGTAATCGAAGCCTTGCGGACCTACACCTGGGGAGGCGCCTTCGCCTCCGGCGAGGAGCAGATCAAGGGGACGCTTGAACCGGGACGCCTAGCCGATCTGGTCGTGCTCTCTGACGACATCTTCTCCATGCCGCCGGACAGCATCGGCGATTTAACCGTGGTTGGCACGATCGTCGGGGGAGAGGTGGTGTGGACGGAGGGGTTTGGAACCAGTTCCACCTAGTCTTCAGCATCGTCCAAACAATCCTCGTGATGAATCGGTTCGCTGCGGCGCTGGCGCGGAGTGTAACTGGTCGTTCCCACGCGCTCGACGATCGTCTCGGTCCCTACCACGCGCGGCGCGATGTGGCGGCGGCTCGCCACAGCATCGGCATATCCCGGCGCGGGCTTGTCTGGACCGGCGTATCTGGGCCTGGGTCTGAACGTCTCCGCCATGGGAAAGAGTATGACATATTCCAGAAGAAAAGGGCCGGCCTATCGCAACAGGCCGGCCCTCGTCGGACGAGCGCTAGGTTCGCGCTGCTAGATGTTGCTAGTGTTCGACCACAGAGAAGACGCTATCTGTCATTCTGAGCGCCGCAGCGCGAAGAATCCGTATCCCCAGGGCGCGGATTCTTCGGCGTGCGCGCCTCAGAATGACAAAACCAGTGTG
>SCTZ01000256.1 GCA_004297765.1 Chloroflexota bacterium
GGCGCGCACGCCGAAGAATCCGCGCCCTGGGGATACGGATTCTTCGCGCTGCGGCGCTCAGAATGACAGATAGCGTCTTCTCTGTGGTCGAACACTAGGAGCCTACTCCTTATTTCTTCTGCCGCATCTTTCAAGAGCGAACGTTTTTCGTGCGAGCACCAGGCGCATGCCGACACCAGCTTCTCGCACTCCCATACAAGTGTGGCACAGTTCCTGGGGTCGGGCGCCTGATGCCGTGCCCAAGCTAGTCGGCAGAAGGCAGTGGCTTGGCTTCGACCAACTGCATCGGTTGGTTGCAACACTCCACCTGGCCTTCGCCGCCTTTTGTGATCAGCACCTGAGCACCACAATCGGCACAAGTCATGCGCTTTCCGAGCAAATTCGCCATCTCTCGTCTCCTACTTCTGTTGCATCGCTTCGCCGCAGCAACGCAGCGCGCCCTGACCGGGCTTGGTGACGAGCACCTCGCTAGCGCATTGCGCGCACTTGTACCTCTTACCGGCCTGCGTTCCCATCGGTTTCTTGTCCCCTGTTTCCTGTGTTACCATAGCTCTCTCCTCTATCGAACGTAGCTCAATTGTTTGCTCCTTGCCCCTCATGCTACCCCGACCCGCTCATACTTCCTGAGCACGGCGCGGGCGACGACGAGGCGTTGCACCTGGTTGGTGCCCTCATAGATCTGGGTTATCTTGGCGTCGCGCATCATGCGCTCCACCGGGTATTCCGAGATGAAACCGTAGCCGCGCAGAATTTGCACGGCATCCGTGGGCAACACTAGGATGCACATCTTCGTGTAATGGATGTTGACGACCTCAGCAAGCCTAAGCTCGCGGCAAGCCAAGGCCGCGCAGAGCAATGATGTTGCGCTGAATCTCTGAGCTGCCGCCGTAGATCGTCTCGATGACGCTCAGGCGGTGGTGATACGCGACAATCCCGTCCAAGACTGCGCGGTGCGACCCGCGCAGCAACGGTCCATATGGACCGAGAATCTTCATCGACACGTGGCTCAGGCGCGAGGAGGTCTCCGTCAAAAAGAGCTTTAACGTCGAGGATTCGTAGTTCGGCACCCGACCCTGATCGAGGATTGTGGCGAGACGGAAGGAGAGCAAGCGGCAGACTTCGAGATCGGCGGCCATCTCGGCGAGTTGGCGCCGCACGATCTGGTCGTCGGCCAGCCTCTTGCCGTCGATATTCGCCTTACGGACATACTCGACAAGCTCTTCGAAACTACGCTGGAGGCCCCCGATGGGATACATGCGCTCGAGGTCGAGTGCCTGCGCCATCTGGCTGAAGCCACGACCGCGCTGGCCGACAAGATTCTTTTTCGGCACGCGCACGTTGTCATAGTAGACCTCATTAGTGCGGGTACCGGCCATCGTCCACAGCGGGCGGACGGTAATGCCGGGACTCTTCATGTCGACTATGATCAGCGAGACGCCGCGGTGCTTGGGCGCATCAGGGTCGGTGCGCGCGCCAAGCCAGTGGTAGTCCGCAAAGTGACAGGCAGAGTTAAAGGTCTTCATGCCGTTGATGATGAAGTAGTCGCCGTCATCGACGGCGCGGATGTCCAGCGCCGCGACATCGGAGCCGGCCTGAGGCTCGGTGTAGCCGAGAGCGAACTCGATCTCGCCACGTGCGATCGGGGGTAGCCATTCCTCCTTCTGCTCCTCCGTGCCGTAATGCATGATGACGGGTCCGGCCATGCCCGCGCCACGAAAGGACGGACCGACACCGAAGTAGGAGAGCTCTTCGGCGATGATCAGGCGGTCCATATTGGACGCTTCAAGTCCGCCCCACTTCTTCGGCCATGTTGGGGCAACCCAACCGCTGGCACCCAGTTTCTTCACGAACGCGCGCGCCGCAGGCCCCCACTGGTGCTCATTCCACTCCAACTCGTTGACGAGCTCCGGTGTGCGCTCTTGGAGGATGAAGGCGCGAACATCGTCTCTTAGCCGTTGCTGTTCCTCAGTGAAATGGAAACGCACTTGCTGCCTCCTATAGCTCAAGCGTCTGAGCGAGAGCGCGGTAGTGGAAGTCGGCGCCACCGTAGGCAACCTCGGCTGCGACAGTACGCCGGAAGTAGAGTGTGAGGTCGTGCTCATCGATAAAACCGGTACCGCCGTGCACCTGGTGGGCATGAGACATGATACGGTGGCAAGCCTCACCGACCCAAGCCTTGGCCATCGCCACTAGCTTCTCGGTCGGCGAGCCTTCGCTGACCGCACATGCCGCCTCGTACGCAAGAAGACGGGCGCCATCTAGATCGACTAGCATGTTCGCGCAGTGGTGCTGCACGGCCTGGAAGGCGCCAACTGGCTGTCCGAATTGGACGCGATTCTTCACGTGCTCGACGCTCATGTCGAGGACAACCTGCATCCCACCGATGAGCTGCAGGCACTCGCCGATGGCGGCGCGCGCTAGCGCCCGCTCGATCGTCGTCCAGGCACCGTCGACTTCGCCGAGCACGTTTTCGCGGGGCACACGCAGGCCGTCAAAGGCGACTTCGCAGAGCTTGGCATGGTCGATCGGCTGGAGCAGGGTGCAGTGCAGGTCTGGATCGTGGCCGTCAACGAGGAAGATAGTCAGGCCGTGCTTGTCGCCGCCCGGTGATGTCCGCGCCACGGTTAGAACCAAATCGGCGACATGTGCGTTGGGCACGAAGAGCTTGACGCCATCGAGCACGTAGGCGTCACCGTCCGGACGCGCAACAAGGTTGACCGCGCATGGATCGTAAGCGGCGCCGGTTTCCAAGAATGCAAATGTGAGAATCAGATCGCCAGCGGCGATGCGCGGTAGCAGTGCCGCCTTCTGAGCCGCAGAACCAGCGTCAAGTATCGGGTAGCCGCCGAGGAGCATGGTGGAGAAGAAGGGACCCGGTAGCAGGGCGCGGCCCATCTCTTCAAGGAGCACGCCGAGATCAAGAAAGCTGGCGGCAGTCCCATCGTACGTCTCGGGGAAAGGCAGGCTGAGCCAGCCCATCTCCGCCATTTTGCGCCAGAGTTTGGGCGAATAGCCCTCGGGGGTCGCAAGCAGCTCGCGGACGAACGTTCTCGGGCACTCTTTCCTGAGAAACTTCCGCGCTGTCTCCTTGAGCAATTGCTGGTCTTCACTGAGCGCGAGATCCATTTCCGCTCACCTCATTACTTTCCTGTGAAGTGGGGCGACCTCTTCTCCACAAAGGCGTTGACCGCCTCCTCATGATCCGCGGTTTGGAGGGAGAGGAACTCTGTCGCGAGGGAGGTTGGCAGGACCAAATTCATTGCCTGCTTTAGATGCTGGTTGATAGACTGCTTTGTCCACGAAATGGCCTTGGTCGGACCGTTGGCAAGGCGCTGGGCAAAGGCCATCGCGGCGGGCAGCACCTCTTCCTGGGGCAACACCTTGTTCACTAGACCGATCCTCTCTGCCTCTTTCGCGTCGATGAGGTCCCCAGTCATAAGATATTGCTTGGCCCTGGCCACGCCGACGAGGAGTGGCCAAATGACGCTCCCTCCATCGCCGGCCACTAGACCAACGCTGACGTGGGGATCGCCGATGCGAGCATTTTCCGCTAGGAAAACGACGTCGCAGAAGAGGGCGATCGTCGCTCCTAGGCCGGTGGCGTGACCGTTAACTGCGCCAATGAGCGGCTTCTCCAGGTTCACGAAGTTGTTGATCAGCCGGTAGCAGGCGCTCATCTCAGTTCTGGGCAGTGAGGGATCGGCTATTCTTGCCTGCATCCCTTTGATGTTGCCGCCAGCAGAAAAGACCCGCCCTGCGCCCGTAAGCACGATGGCATCTATCTCGTCGTCCCTGCCTAGATCTTCGAGAAGGTCCTCCAATTCATCGTGGACGTCTGGGTCAATGGGGTTACGTTCCGCCCTGTTCAGAGTGGCCAGGGCAACCTTGTCTTTCTTCTCCACCTTAATGGCTTGGTACCGGCTGTAATCTACCATCTTCTTTCCTCTCAAGTAGGTCTCGCGGGGCTGCTATTTGGGCCTCTCGCGCTCCAGACACCTGATGGGCTGGATCGTCGTATGTTCGCGTTTAGCCTCCCGAAATTGGAGGAATCATCGTGATCACGTCATTTTCGGAAAGCACATTTGTCCTAAGCACGCTGACTCCCCCCACGGCGAAACGACTAATCTTGACCATCTGTTCCAGCTCAGGGAACTTCTGAATTAGCGACTTCAAACAGTCGTCCAACGTCGCCGCATCGTGAAGCTCTACCTCTGTTTCTCGACCGGAGATAAAGAATCTAACGGTTACACGCATTCTGTTTCTTGACCTCCACTACACTCCCGTCCCGACGCCCCCCGGCATGCGCGAGCCGAGCTGGGCCACCGCGGCCACGATGTCATCCAGCTTGGAGCCAGGGTGAAAGATGCCGGCCACCCCGGCCTCCTTCAGCATCTTGACATCTGGACCCGGAATGATTCCCCCCACGAGCACCGGCACGTCCTCAATGCCCTGCTCTGCCATCCGCGTCATTAGCTTCGGCACCAGCACGTGATCGTAGGCCAGGGAGCTCACCCCAATCACATCGGCAGCCTCCTGAATTGCCGCCTCCACTACGGACTCCGGAGTCTGAAAGGGACCCGTATAGATCACCTCCATCCCTGTATCGCGCAAGGCGCGCGCAACTACCAGAACGCCAGCATCGTGGCCGTCCAGACCTATCTTTGTGAGCAGTACACGAATCGGTGCCAAAACGGTTCCTCCTCGGGTAAGCCGTCAGCTATCCGCTGTCAGCGTTAGTGATCAAATATCGGCAGTCAATAAGCTCCTATAGTATTCCGGTCAGCGTGCGCCCCTCTCCCAAACGCTCACGGAAGATGCGGACGATCTCCCCGTGCGTGAGGTCGGCCTCCACGGCATTGAGCACCGCCTCGAAGGTGTTCGTCTGCGGGTCATCGAACGCCCGATGCAGCCCATCAATCGCCGCCTGCGCCCGAGCCGCATTACGCTCCCGCCGCACCGCCTTGGTGCGCTCGATCTGACTCTCCACTAGAGCCAGATCGGGTCGCTCGATGGTGAAGCGTCCGTCGATGTCTTCGGGAACCTGATAGGCATTCAGACCCACCAAAACCCGCTCACCACGATCGATCGCCCGCTGGTACTCTAACGAGGAGCGGGCAATCTCCGCATGCGGGAAGCCACGCTTGGTGGCCTCCAACATGCCGCCCATAGCGTCGATCCTCTCGATATACCCCCAGGCCCGCTGCTCCATCTCGTCGGTGAGCGCCTCGACGTAGTAAGAGCCGCCGAGCGGATCGATGACGTCGGCGACGCCGGTTTCCTCGGCGATGACGTTCTGAGTCATCAGGGCAAGGCGGGCAGCCTCTTCAGCCGGCGCACCAAACGGCTCGTCCCAGCAGTCAGTATGGAGCGACTGGCACCCCCCTAGCACTGCACCGAGCGCCTGCATGGAAACGCGGGTGACGTTATTCATCGCCTGCTCGCGTATCAGCTCGCGACCAGAGGTCTGAGCATGGAACTTCATCCGCAACGAGCGCGGATCCTTGGCACCGAAGCGCTCCTTGAGCACCTTCGCCCAGATACGCCGAGCGGCACGAAACTTGGCGACCTCCTCGAACAGGCTCGAGGTGACATCGAAGAAGAAAGTGAAGCGCGGCGCAAACGAATCGACCGGCAGACCGGCTTTGGTTAGCAGGTCAACGTAGAAGATGCCTACGGAGAGCGTGAAGGCAAGCTCCTGTAAGGGGGTCGCCCCCGCCTGCTGCAGGTTCTGACCAAGGATACTCACCGGGTTCCAATGCGGCATGTGCTGCGTGCAGTACTTGACATGATCAACCAGCAGGCGCGGCTGACCCTCTAGCGCAATGCGGAACGCCAAGTGGCAAGCGATGAAATGGGAGATGAAGTCCGACTGGGCCGTGGTACCTCTCAGGCTGCTGACAGGTACCCCTCTGCGCTTAGCCATCGCCAGGTACATCGCCACAGCGGTGAAGGGAGCCATATCCTGAAAGGCCACGCTCAGCCGATCGATGGGCATGCCCTCGTAACAGATCTCGATATCGCGAATGGTGCAAACCGGCGTGCCGCAAGTGCCCACGAGATGCTTGTCGACCTCATCCACGTCGAAGCCGCGGACGATCACATTACAGGGCACCATGGATGCTGCCGTCTGACCGGCGGCAAACATCCGTCTCATCCGAGCGTTCCAGGTCTCGGGCGCCTCGTGGCCAACGAGCATGCGTCGGCTCCATTGTTGCCCACGGTACATGCTGGGGTAGACGCCGCGGGTGAAAGGATACTGACCGGGAAAGCCCAAGGCGTCATCGTAGGAAGGTCGAACGTCGGACGGCAGGTAGAGCGGCTTGAGAGGGATGCCGGAGAGGTTCCTGCGCTGACGACGGTGCTCGGGTTGCTCCTTCGTCGTAAGGCGGTACTGTTCCTTCCATTCCCTCGCCTGTCCCTCCGAAGGGTTATCCATGAACAAATCCTCCTGTGCCTGCCGCAACGCAGGGGTTTCTAAACCATGACAAGAACAGCTAGACGTAGCACACTTGCCAATTGATGATAGAGATGTTGTTCCTCCCTGACAATCCGCCATATGACCGATGCCGCCTCTTG
>SCTZ01000027.1 GCA_004297765.1 Chloroflexota bacterium
GCTGGGCGCGGTAATCAGCCGGCTTTAGACGGCTTCGTTGACTCAGCCCAGCGGCTTCAGCCCTGGGCGTTCTTCGGCATTGCATCAGCAAATCAGGACAAAGGCAAACACAATCGGTATTATTGCCCCGGTCCTTGTCGCCATCGTCCTTGTCGTCCTGGACAAGAGTCTCTAGGTAGGTGACCAGGTCCTCGATGTTCTGCGCGGAGAGGGTGTTTTCCAGGAACTGCATGGACTCTTCTTGATGAGGTTGTAAAAGCCTGCTCCGATGGGCTACCATACGCGTGCAGCCATGGAGGGAGAACCGATGCAGGGGCGCTTGTTCGACAACGTAGACGAAGAGCCAGGAATTCGGGAGATGCCTCTGGCAGCCCGGATGCGGCCGCGCAGTCTGGACGAGTTCCTGGGTCAGGAACACGTCATCGGCCCGGGGCGTGTGCTTCGTCGCTCCATCGAGGCCGATCGGCTCGGCTCGATCGTCTTCTGGGGACCGCCGGGGTCGGGCAAGACGACGCTGGCTCTGATCATCGCCCGTATGACCCGCTCGCATTTCTCGCGCGTGAGCGCCGTGGCCGCTGGCGTGGCCGACCTTCGGCGCGTGGTGGATGAGGCGCGCAAGCGGCGCAAAGCCACCGGGCAGAGGACCATCCTCTTCATAGACGAGATCCATCGCTTCAACAAGGCCCAGCAGGACGCGATCCTGCCGTTCGTTGAGAACGGTACCGTGATCCTGATCGGGGCCACCACCGAGAACCCCTCCTTCGAGGTCAACGCGGCCCTGCTCTCGCGCAGCCGGGTCTTTGCCCTGCGGGCACTCAGCGAAGAGGAGATCCGTCAGGCCGTGCTGCGGGCTCTGCAGGATCCGGAGCGCGGGTTGGGCGAGCTGCGAGTGGAGCTGGAGCAGAGCGCGCTCGACTCGCTGGCCGTCCTCTCCGACGGTGACGCCCGCGTGGCCTTGAACGCTCTGGAGCTGGCAGTGCAGTCCGGCCCGCCGGGGGAGGACGGCGTGCGCCACGTGACTCTGTCCGAGGTGGAGGACGCTCTCCAGCAGCGGGCACTGCTCTACGACAAGGCTGGGGACCAGCACTACGACGCCATCTCGGCCCTGCACAAGTCACTCCGCAGCTCCGACCCCGACGCCGGCCTATACTGGCTAGGGCGCATGCTGGAGGCCGGCGAAGACCCGCTCTACATAGCCCGCCGCCTGGTACGCTTCGCCTCAGAGGACGTGGGTCTGGCCGATCCTCAGGCCCTGGTGGTGGCCATGGCCGCCCAGCAGGCCGTCCACTTCATCGGCCTGCCGGAGGGCAACCTGGCCCTGGCCCAGGTGACCGTCTACCTGGCCACCGCCCCCAAGAGCAACGCTCTCTACGTAGCCTACGGCAAAGTGCGCGAGGACGTTCAGCGCACCCGCAACGAGCCCGTCCCTCTCCACCTCCGCAACGTCGTCACCGGTCTGATGAAAGAGCTGGGCTATGGCAAAGGCTACAAATATGCCCACGATGAGGCGGACAAGTACCAAGTGGACCAGGAGCACCTGCCGCCCTCCCTGCGCGGTCGGCGCTACTACGAGCCGACAGAAGATGGGTACGAGCGGGTGATCAGCGAGCGGCTGGAGGCGTGGAGAAAGCAGAGGGAGAGGTAGCATGGGTGAGCGGAACACGGCAGACCGATCGGACGGATCGGTCCGATCAGTCCGATCAGACGAATCAGATGGGATGACGCGGCGGAACCTGCTTCGGCCGAGCGGAGGCTATCGTCACTTGCGCTCCTTTCAGGCGGCGACCGTGATCTACGATGCCACGGTATCGTTCTGCGATCGTTTTGTGGACAAGCGTTCCCGGACCATCGACCAGATGGTGCAGGCCGCCCGCAGTGGGCGGCAGAACATCGCCGAGGGCAGTCGAGCGTCCTCGACCTCCAGCCAGACCGAGCTGCGTCTGGTGAACATCGCCCGAGCCAGCCTGGACGAGCTGTTGCTCGACTACGAGGATTTCCTGCGCCAACGCGGTCTGCGGCAATGGGACAAAGACGACCAACAAGCACACGCGGTGCGGGAGGTGGGAAGAAGGCATTGGGCGGATCGGTCGAATCCGACCGATCCGGCGGGCTCGAAAGCCTATACCTTCTGGCTAGACCACAAAGACCCGGAGGTTGTGGCCAACGCCGTCATTTGCCTGATTCACCAGGCCAACTTCCTGCTAGATCGGCAGATTGCCGGCTTGGAACGCCAGTTCATCCACGAGGGCGGCTACAGCGAGAGCCTTGCGGCAGCGAGGCGCGAGCAGCGGCGCAAGACTGATCAGTCTGATCGGTCGGGCAAGACTACCCCGGTTTGCCCACTCTGCGGCGGCCCCATGCTCCTGCGCACCGCTCGTCAGGGCAAAAACGCGGGAAGCCGGTTCTGGGGATGCCGGTCCTTTCCGCAGTGCAGGGGAACCCGGCCGGTCGACAAAACCGACCGATCGGACGGATCGGACCGATCCGTCCGATCGGTCTAAGGCAAGACATGTCCCCGCTACCGTCCGCCTCGGCGTCGTATACTTGAAGTAGGTGGGCACGTCTCACAGCGCTTTCGTCCAGGAGGGCACCATGATTCAGCGCTTCGATCACGCCGTCATCGCTGTGCGCGATCTGGAGGAGGCCTCATGCAGCTACACTGACTACTTGGGACTCCCCGTGAAGGCAGGTGGCACCCATCCAGGCGCGGGCACGCATAATAGCATCATGCGGTTCGGGCTGGACTACCTCGAGTTGCTGGCAGTGCGAGATCGGGAGGAGGCGGTTCAGGGATGGCTGCGCGGCGGACCGCTGCTATCGTTTCTGTCCGCGCGCCAGGGGTTGACCAGCTTTGTGCTGGCCAGCGACGACATCGAGGCGGACACGGCCCGCGCCGCGGGAGCCGGGGTTCAGACCGTCGGGCCGTTCCCGATGCGCCGCCAGCGCCCTGACGGCAACGTCTTCAGTTGGCGCCTGACTTTCCTCGGCGAGCATCCCTGGCGACAGCCGGTTCCATTCCTGATCCAGTACGACCAGCCAGACGCCGAGCGGCTCCAATGGGATCCGCCCACTTCCACTCCGCTGGGCGTCACCCGCGTGGCCGCCATCGCCGTGGCTGTTCGCAACCTGGGCGCGGCCATGCACCTCTACGAAAACGCACTGGGGCTACAAGCCGCTCACATGGAGGATGTGCCAGCCCTGGGCGCACGCCAGGCCACGATTCCTCTGGGCACATGCACCGTCAGACTGCTAGCACCGATACACGAGGACGGACTGATCGGACGCGAGTTGGCCGAGCGCGGCGAAGGTCCGTTCGAGATCGCCCTGGCCGTTCGGAGCATGGAGAAGGCCAAGGGGCTCCTCAGAGAGCGGGGCACCGAGTTCGAGCCGGCGCCTGGTAGTGTGAACCGCGTGCTGATCGACCCAAGCCGGGCGTGCGGTGCGCGGATCGTACTAGTCAAGGAAACGGCTGGCTAGTGCTATGTTACCCGTGATCTGACAGGCGAAGAGTTGCGGATCTGTCGAATCGGTCGGATCGGGCCGATCGGTCTGATCCGACGGATAAGCATCAGTTCACGAGTTACAGAGCACCAGCGGTCAATGCGGAAGAGACGATTCTACACGTCGCTCCAGTTCCCGCGCCAGACGCTCCGGCTCATCGGCGGATAGGTGCACGGTGGTAACTGGCGGCGTGGGGCGGAATAGACCTTGCACAAGGTGGGCAGCTCGCAGGTGCAGCGTGAGATCCGTCCTGCCTCCCACGGTCAGATAAGCCGCGTTCTCGTCGCGAGCGACACAGAGACCATCGCGCCCTTTCGGCGGCTTGAGGCGCTTCAGTTCCAGAGCGGCGATCTCCTCGTAGGGGATCAGAGCATCGGCGAAGGTGCCGTAGCGTAGCCGAAGCCCATTGGCTTCAAGCTTGTGGGGCAGCGTCACGATGGAGGCGTAGAAGCCGAAGGCCCAGACCAGCATGTATACAGCAGCGACCAGCAGGACCCAGCGTAGCCAGCCCCAGGGAATCAGAAGCTCGAAGAGCAACAGCTCCATCGGACTGGTGATCACTACTACGATCAGGAGAACCCCAACCGGCGACCGCTTGTTATAGCGGAACTTGTCCTCTTGCAGCCGACCGCGTCTGAACAGCCACGTCCCCAGACACACCCAGATGCGCGGCTCCAGAGCTACTGCCCGCGCCACCGGCCGCGGGAGCAGCACTGCCAGGCCATCCTCTACAGCCGCCCAGATATCCAACCCTGCGCTACGTCCCCGGCGGTAGCGACGCACGGCCGCGATAATTTGACGTCCCGCGACCAGCAACAGAAGGAACTCGATCGCGACGACAACCGCAACGGCGCTTCTAGGGTCGAGCAGTCCGGCACGCACCAGGACTACCTCGGCCACCACCATCGCCGGCAACAGCCACTTTATGGCACGCTCTAGCATGTGCTTATTTTAACACGAAGTCAGTGCAAGATCAGCAGATCTCCTTGGGAATCCTAGGGCTTATGCGTTCTCCGCGCGCCTCGTATCACGGCCAGCCCACCCGGGGCTGAAGCCGCCGGGCTAATCCAACGAAGCCCCCTCGAAGGGGGCTGAGTGCCGTGCTCAGCCGGCTTCTAGCCGGCTTCGTTGACTCAGCCCGGCGGCTTCAGCCCCGGGCGGTCGCAGTATGGCGTGACGCGCCGGAGAACGCATAAACCCTATTGGGAATCCCGTCCCAGGCGCCGCACAGGAAGATGGGAGTCTCGGTCGCCTGTCTCTGTAGGCGACTCGCCTCTGGCGAGAGGCGAGCGAACCCCCGGTCTGGCTGCACACACTGAGCAACATCCGGGCGCTAATGGGACCGAGCGTGCCATTGTTTACATCTCCTTAACCGTGTCTTATACTGGCGGGGGCCCGTTCCCAGGACTCCTGCTACGTTGGGGATAGTGCTTGTTGATGAGGTGGACAGTGGTTGGGCGGTTAGTACTGGCGGTCTGCATTCTGGCGGTCCTGGCGACACAGGTGACCACGGCGCGCGCGGATGAAGACCGCATTGTTCTCCCGATCCCCTATCGCAGCCAATTCGATGGCAGTTACTACGAGGGCGCCAACTGCGGCCCAGCGAGCATGGGCATGATTCTTGAGGGGTTTGGTGGCCAGCCTGTTTCAACGGCCGAGGTGCGTGCGTTGACTAACAAGCTTCAGGGCAGCGAAGCCTGGGACGGTGTACACATCTACAACCTGGCCCTCGTCCCAGGGCGCTATGGTATGCAAGTGGATGGGTTGTACCAAGGAAATGGCTATCGCACGTGGACGGCCAAGGATGTCCGCGACCACATCCGGCAGGGACATGTGGTCGTGCCCGAGGTTCGCTACCGCTACCTTCCTGGGCACGAGGGAGCGACGATTTGGGACGATCACTACATCATCATCCTAGGGCTGATCGGCGACAACTTCGTTTACCATGACTCAGCCTTCCGTGATGGGATAGGCGCCTATCGCACGATCAGTGAATCCCAGTTGATGAACGCCATGGCCCGCAGCGAGTTCCCAAGGGCTGCCTTCGCGGTCATCCCTCCGCCCCCGCCTCCTCCTTCGTCTCCGCCCTCTCCCGCGCCCACTCCCGTGGTGCCTGCCCTCTCGGCGCCAGGCCACGGTGACGCTCAGCCAGAGGAGGTACCCACCCCCATGCCGGGTGTGCTATTCTACGCAGGAGAGTTTGAGAGCTCGCAAGAGCAGGAGCTCTCCGCGTCGGCTGCAAACCCAGAGGGCTCGCCGGCTCTGCAGATGGGTCTAGCCCTGACCGGGCTCCTCTCGCTGGTCACGATCGGCGTGACCGTCTCGCGGCGTTGGTAGGCAAGACCCCGGGCGGAGGAGTCCTCAATCACACTAGGAGGACGCATGGATATCCTTCGCCCAACAGTGGAGGAACTGGCTGATCTCATAGAGGTTGCGCAGGGCCGCCGACCGGCCGATCTCGTCATTCGTGGCGGAACGGTGGTTAACGTGTACAGCGGCGAGCTGCTCCCAGCCAACGTGGCCGTGTGCGGGCGGCGGATCGCGTATGTCGGACCGCGCGAGGATCTGATCGGACCGCGGACCACGATCCTGGACGCCACGGGGCGCTTGCTCACGCCGGGCTACATCGAGCCCCACGGTCACCCGTCGATGCTCTACAATCCGTGTAGCCTGGCCAAAGCCATTCTCCCCCGTGGCACCACGACCTTCGTGAGCGATAACCTCTACTTCTATTTCTCGCTGGGTGTGGAGCAGTTCAGGCGCTTTGCGTCCGAGCAAACTTGCATGCCCTTGAAGATGCTCTGGGCTGCAAGGACTTCGACGCAGTCTCTTCGGGCCGATGAGGACGAGCTCTTCGCCGCCGAGAAAGTACGACAAGTGCTGGCATCGCCACACGTGGTCGAGCTGGCCGAGATCACCCGCTGGCCTCCGGTGCTGGCCGGCGAGCGGTCCATGCTGGAGAAGATCGTCGCGGCACGCCGCTCCGGAAGGCGAGTTGATGGGCATACTGCGGGCTGCTCATACGACAAGCTTGTCGGACTGGCCGCAGCGGGCATCGATGCCTGCCATGAGAGTATCGACGCGAATCAGGCATTGGAACGGCTTCGATTGGGCATGTACGTTATGCTTCGGCACGGCTCGCTGCGCCAGGACCTTCCCGAGTTGCTGAAGCTCCTCCGTCGATGCGGCGTGGACCTCCAGCGCATTATGCTAACGGTGGATGGTTCCTCAGCTCCGTTCATTGCGGATCACGGCACGGCCGACTATCTCCTGACCATCGCCCAGGCCGAGGATATCGACCCTATCGCCGCGCTACGGATGGTCACGCTCAATCCGGCGACCTACTTCCGGTTGGATCAGGAGCTTGGCGCCATCGCGCCGGGGCGCATAGCTGATATTCTCTTTCTGCGTCGGTTGGACCAGCCGCGTCCCGAGGTAGTCCTGGCCAACGGCCAGATCGTGGCGCGGGATGGCGAGCTGGTGATCGATCTCCCCGAGCCGGACTGGGACAGCTATCCCTTTCCCAACCCCAGGGTGCCACCCGGCTGGCGAGCCAAACCCGAATGGTTCCAGGTGCCGGCTTTCCCGGAATGGCCCGAGTTCCCGGTGATCGACTACGTCAGCGCCGTGATACCGCGGCGCGTGGACATGCGCCTGCCGGAGCGCAATGGATTCTTGGACGTCAGCGCCGCGGAGGGCGTTCTAAATATCTCGCTGCTGGATCGCCACGGCCGCTGGGTTACCAACGGACTGGTGCGCGGCTTTGCCCGCGATATACAGGGCTTCGCCTGCTCCTTCTCTGCATCGATGGAGATACTGGTCATCGGTCGCGACGGTCCGGCCATGGCCGCCGCAGTGGAGCGTGTCTTTGAGATGGGGGGAGGCATCGTCCTTCTGGAAAACGGAGAAAGCATCTTCGAGCTGCCGCTGGAGATCGCCGGGATGATGACGCGCGCGCCCTTCGAGCAAGTTGTGGACAGGACACGCGAGTTGTATCGTTTGCTGGAGGTGCGCGGCCATCCGTACCATGAGCTTCTCTACACGCTGGCCTTCATACCCTGTGACCTCTTGCCCGGCCCCCACCTGACGTACAAGGGGTTACTCGACGTGCGGAGCGGCGAGATCCTCTACCCGCGGCGCGAGCTCGTTTGACTCGCGCACCACGGGAAGCTATCATATATCTGACACTACCAGTGGCGAGCTTCCATGACCACTTCGCTGATCGCTTGTGGCATTCTGAAGGCTGAGGTGGAGGCCGCGCTGCGAAAGCGCGGCCTCGCTGTTCCTGTCTTCTATCTGGCTCCGGCGCCGTGCGTGGAGCCGGCAGCCCTGCTGCGTCAACTGCGCGCGCTGCTCGATCGGGCGGCGCAAGCCTCGGACGATATCGTCGTGCTAATCGGGCGTTGCCATCCTGACCTGGAAGAAATCCTGGCCTCCTATCCGGCCCGCCGCGCGACGATCAACGATTGCTTCGACGCCCTGCTGGGCGAGGAGCGCAAGCGCATCGATCGGGAGTCGAACACCTTCTACACCAGCGCGGCATGGCTAGATCATTGGCAGCACGCCCTCAGACGGTCGATGCAGTGGGACCAGGTCGATGCCCGGCAGAACTTTGGTCACTACGACCGTGTCCTTCTCCTCGACACCGGTCTTAAGCCCATCCCCGACGAGAAGATTCTGGAGTACTTCGACTATCTGCAGGTACCGGTGGAACCCTACTCCATCAGCCTGGAAGCTCTATCGGAACTGCTAGGGCGGTATCTCGAGATCAGCAAGGCCACCCTCTAATACTGCAACCTCACTTTGCCCAATCTGTCATTCCGACTCATCTCAGGCGAGGAGGAAGCCGAGCAGGAATGCGTTGGACTGTCATCCTGAGCCGCAGCGAAGGATCTCTCCGTTGGAGGGGCGACAAGCACCTGGACTGCAAGACAGAACGCTGTACGACGACCAACGGGGAGATTCTTCGCCTGCGCTGCTGCTTCGGCTCAGAATGACGAAGTATGGTCATAAAAAGTATGGGCTATAACATTAGGCATGTATTGCCTCGCCCTGTACGGCCAGCGCCGCTTCCTTCACAGCTTCGGAGAGGGTAGGATGAGCAACCACTGTGGCGCCCAACTCCTCCACGGTGCATTCCAGTAGCCGGGAAAGATCGCCTTCGGCTAGAAGCTCGGTGACCTCTCCGCCGATCATGTGCACACCCAGGATCTCTCCATAGCGCGCGTCGGCCACTATCTTGACGAATCCCTCGTCTTCGTTCATCGCTAGCGCCTTGCCGTTGGCGCGGAAGGGGAACTTGCCGACCTTGATCTCCTGCCCGGACTCCTTGGCCTGCGCTTCCGTTTGACCCAAGCTGGCCACCTGGGGGCGGCAGTACGTGGCTCGTGGCATGTCCTGGTAGCCAAGGGCGCGTGTCTCGCGTCCGGCGATGGTCTCGACGGCGATGACGCCCTGAGCCATGGCTACGTGAGCCAGTTGCAGCTTGCCGGTCACGTCACCAATGGCGTAGATACCGGGCACGTTGGTGGCCATCTTGTCATCGATGCTGATGAAGCCGCGCTGGGTTGTGATACCGACGGACTCCAGCCCGATCTCGTCGCTGTTGGGCTGCACTCCGGCTGCCAGAAGCACCTTCTCGGCCTCGATCTGCTGCTCGCCGGACGGTGTGGAGACGTGCAGCACGGCCTTCTGCTCCTGCATCTCCACCGACTGCACGCGGGACTGAGTTAGGATCTTAACGCCCTGCTTCTGCATGGCCCGCTCCAACACTTCGGATATCTCCTGATCCTCCAGAGGGAGGGCGTGCGGGAGCATTTCCAGTATGGTGGTCTGGACACCGTAGGTACTGTAGAGGTAGGCGAACTCCATGCCGAGAGGGCCGGCTCCCACGATGACGATGGAGGAGGGCAACTGACGCAGCTCGAGCGCCTCGCGGCTGGTGATAATACGCTGGCGGTCGATCTCCAATCCGGGCAGGCTCTTGGGCCGGGCCCCGGTGGCCACGATCACGTTCTTCGTCTCCAGCTCCTGGCCGGATTGGCGCACGACAACCTTGTTGGGAGAAGCCAGATAGGCCTCGCCCATGATCAGATCGACCTTGCCGCGCTTGAGTAGGAACCGGACGCCCGACACAAGGCGTTTCACCACCTGGCGGCTGCGGTCCACGGCCGGGGCGAAATCGTAGTGGAGATTATCCAGGGAGATGCCGTACTGGCTGGCGTTCTTCACCAGCGAGACGACCTCCGCATTCCGCAGCAGAGCCTTGCTGGGAATACACCCCCAGTTGAGACAGACGCCCCCCACCTCCTCTCGCTCCAGCAGGGCGACCTTCAGCCCCAACTGCACCGCCCGCAGCGCTGCCACGTACCCCCCTGGCCCGGCGCCCATGATGACAACGTCGTACATCTGTTAACTACTCCTTTCCTCTATAAACGCTCCACCGCTAAATGCGTCGTTCCTCAAGTACGGCGATCTGGCGACGCTGTTCCCTCTTCCTTGCGCACAAGGGAGAGGGTCAGGGTGAGGGTTCAGCCCCTGACGCCGATGGATCGCCGTCCCGGACAGATGAAGACCCGGGGAAACCCTCACCCTCGCCTTCTCCCTTTGCGAAGGGAGAGGGAATCGTACGTCAGTCCTTGCGAAGGGAGAGGGGATGGCACGTCAGCTATCCCGATGTCATCGAGATCGAAGCGTGTCCATCCTTGCTCTTTCCGCTGAAGAACGTCCCACAAAGAATATCTCACTTACGGAACGACGCACTAAATGCGTCGTTCCTCAAGTCCGGCATCCTGTCTGAAAAGACCGCTGCGGTTTCGGAAACCGCGGCGGTCTGCGGCGGCGGTCTGACTGCGCCATCTCCGCAGCGTGGTGTTCACTTACGGAACGACGCACTAAATGGCTCATCCACCATGTCCCTTGCGCTCTCGTAGTGGCGGTCCGCCACTACGAATGTCGATTAGAGTTGGCGGATGAATCGCTATAGCAGTAGGCTCATGGGGTTCTCCAGAATGGTCTTGAGCTCTGTCAGGAAGCGGGCCCCGAGGGCGCCATCGGTGGCGCGATGGTCGGCGGCTAGGGTGACCTTCATGACCTGGTCGATCAGCACAGCCCCGTCGCGCGCCACTGGCTCCGGATGGACGCTGCCTATCCCCAGAATGCCAACCTCGGGCGGGTTGATGATGGGGATGAAGCTGTCCACGGCGTACATTCCGAGGTTGCTGATAGTGAAAGTGGCGTCGGCGTATTCATCCGCGCGCAGCTTCCCTTCCTTGGCCCGGGCGATCAGGTCCTTGGATTCCACCGCCAGTTGCTTGATACTCTTCTTGTCACACTCATCGATCACGGGAATGATCAAGCCTTCTTCCACCGCCACGATGATCCCGATGTTGATGTGGCGGAAGATGTGCAGTTGGTCTCCGGCGAAGGTGGCGTTCAGCGTGGGGAACTTCGTCAGGGCCATGGCGGTGGCCTTCACCAGCATGTCGTTAATAGAGATCCGCCCACCATCTTCCAGCGTCTCGTTGAGGCTCTCGCGCAGGTGCATGGCCTGGGTCATATCGATAGTGGCGGTGACGTAGTAGTGCGGGATGGTCCGTTTGCTCTCGGAGGTATGCCGAGCGATGGCCATACGCATCCGGCTGAGCTCGTAAATGTTGTAGTCGCCCATCTCGGGCGGGACGACCTTGGCCACGGTCTGGCG
>SCTZ01000002.1 GCA_004297765.1 Chloroflexota bacterium
CGTTAGCCGTAGTTTGTCATTCTGAGCGCCGCAGCGCGAAGAATCCGCGCCTTTTCGACCCTTGTGCGGCAAAGGGGTACGGATTCTTCGGCGTGCGCGCCTCAGAATGACAAAGTACCGATAATAACCGCGTGCCGAAGAAACAACGAGGGAACCAACGCATGGAGGAATGGAGCGTGTCTCTTTCGACAGCCTATGAGAAAGCCGTCCAGGATATGTCATCCCTGGTACCGTCAGCCGTCGCGGCCCGCACGGGGGCCCAGTTCGACGGGCGGGCTTTCACGCTCAAACTGTTTTACCGCACTTTTCGCATCGCATTCCCCGCAATAGCGATTAGCGAAATCGGCGCTCAGGAGCCCCCACCGCTCTGGGCACAAATCCTCCTCCTCCATCACCTCCAGACCGCGGATGGAACCCCGGTCGCCGATCACTGGATCGCCTTCCGTGAGCTCCCCGGGGGTCGCTTCTTCGAGTCGAGCTACATGCAGCAGTCCATTGCACCCTTGGTCGAACGGTTCGGTCAGGATCTGGATGGTTTCCGTGAGGCAAGCCGCGCCCTGGGCGGGACCATTATGAATCGCACCGGAGACGCGGCCTTCCGCTTTCTAGCCTTCCCACAAATGCCGATCGGCTGCATCCTCTACCTGGCAGACGACGAGATGCCGGCCTCCGTCAACATTGTCTTCGATGAATCGGCTAGCCACAATCTGCCGACCGAAGACGTAGCTGTTCTCACCAACTATTTCTCCAACCTTCTGATCGCCTTCGCCGATTGACAATACGCCTGCCTGGCCGGCCATCTCACGTAGTGACGGACGGCTCTCGCCAGAGGCGAGTCGCCTTTGGAGACTGTCCGCCATGGGTGGGGTTGGGTGGCAGGCCGAGTGAGGGGTGCAGTTGAAATAGCCTGTCGGACCACCCGTTGGGATTCGGGACCTGCGTCCTGGCATGCCTGCCCAGATAGCCCTTGAAGGCATCGCCTCAGTCTGCCTATACTGGCTTATCGCTAGTGGTCGGCCTTCCTTGCCGCAAATGCCAGATCTCAAGACGGCGCCAATCTATGCCTGGGCAGCATGACTGACGAGAGAGCCGCATCAGTCCATTTACATATTTTCGCCGCCGAGGCCGAAGGGTACCTGAGGGATCTTCGGACACAGCTAGCCGCGCTCGACGGAGCGGTCAATGCTGCGGCAGGGCCAGACCTGCTGAAACCGGCCCATGCTCTCAAGGGCACTGCACGCATGTTGGGATTTGAAGGGATCGCCGAGCTCTGCCACCACTTCGAAGAGGCCGCCACGTCCATCCAGCCCGGTCAGGAAGCAAGCCTGGCCGATGCTCTCCCTGCTTTGCGACAGTCCGTCGATGTTCTCGAGCGCATGGTTTCGGCGGCTCTGGCCGGCGAGTCGATTTCCGCGGACATGGAGACGATCCGCCGCCTGAGCAAGATCCGCTGCACATCCGAGGAACGATCCGCTGCTGTAAGGGCCCGTCTGGGTGCCATCGCCACTAGCCAGCCGCCCCGGCCCGGAACAATTCGCTCGTTCTACTCCACCCCAGCGACCACGCCAACCGGTCCATTATCGGCTAGACTCCGACAAACCCCACGACCGATCGAGGATGTCCAAGGCTCTGTGGCGTTCGATGGCATCCCCGGCTCCGCCGTGCCAGACTCGGTGCCCGTGCCCACACCAGAACTGGACACTCTCGTCGCCCTGGCGAAGCGATTGCGCAACGGCCAGAATGCGCTGTCGACGGATTCCAGCCTCTTGCCTGATTTGCGCAGTCTGATCGAGCGGTCCCGATCCGCGGCCGAGCAAGGTGATAGCGCTCACGTCACCGACAGCTTGACCGAAGCGCTTGCGCTGCTGGATTGTTGGCGAAAGCGAAGTATAGCACTGAACAGCACGCTCCAACGCCTGGAACGCCGCATACGCAGTATTCGCTTCTCCCGCGTCGACGTCGTGTTCGGTCACCTTGGAGACGCCACGCAGGCACTGGCCCAACAAAAAGGCAAGCGGGCTAGATATGTGCTGCAGGGTGGGCACCTGGAGGTCGAGCGCGAATTATTGTATGGATTGAGCGGTCCGATCATACACATGATAGGCAACGCTATCCACCACGGACTGGAGGATCCTCGCCTCCGCCAGCAGCTTGGCAAGCCAGCCATAGGCACCATATCCCTCTCCTGGCAGGACGTCGGCCGAGCCTGGCGCATCGAGCTCGCGGACGACGGGGCAGGCATCGACAGCCAGCGTGTGCGGCACAAGGCCCGGCAAAATCGGCTACTGTCAGACGAAGAACTCGACGGCATGGACGATGACCAAGTCGTGCAATTGATTTTCGCGGACGGCATCAGCACCAGTTCTACCCTAAGCCTGGGCGGAGGACGCGGGATCGGTCTGTCCATCGTCAAAGCAGGCATTGAGAAGCTCGGCGGTCATGTGCACGTAGCGACACGCGCAGGACTGGGCACAACGTTCACCGGGGATATTCCGCGCCCGCGACCGGCGCGGCGAAGATCCCATTCCAATCGCTAATCAGGTCGGGGGGTACGTTCTTGGGCGGCGAAACAAGAGCCAAAGTGCTGGTCGTGGACGACAGCGCGCTGATCAGGCAAATCGCTAGAGAGTCGCTGGAAGCCAGAGGACACGAGGTAACGTGGGCGGCTTCGGCCGAGGATGCCCTCAAGCAAGTCGAGTCTCGCCAGTTCGATCTGCTTGTGCTCGACATTGTGTTGCCCGGCATGGACGGTTACGAGTTTTGTCGTCGCATCCGCCAAGACCCTAAACTGCGCGCTCTGCCGATCTTGATGATCACCTCAAAAGCTAGCGTTCGAGAAAAGCTAGCCGGTTTTGACGCGGGCGCGGACGACTACCTCGTGAAGCCATTCGACCCCGCCGAGCTAGGAGCCAGGGCCCAGGTGCTCCTGGAACGGAGCGCCAGGACACAGGATGCGCCGTCCACCAAAACACTTGGCAAGCTCATTACCTGCTTCAGCTTGAGAGGCGGAGCAGGAACCAGTACCCTCACCGTGAACGTCGCGGTCGCCCTCGCACAGCTTCTCCAGGGGCAGGTTGCAGTGGCCGACTTCAGCCTTGAGCGGGCTGCCGTTCCCCTCTTTCTCGACCTAGTTCCACGCCTGACCATGGAGGACTTGATCACCCTGGTGGCCGAGGTTTCCAGCATCGATAGCAGAACCCTGTTCGATCACCTCTTGCGACACACCTCCGGAGTGAACGTGCTCGCGGCACCCGCCAGCCCGGAGAAAGACGAGCAGATCACACCATCGCTGACCGCAACGATGGTCCAGGCTTTGCGCCAGAACCTTCCCTTCGTGATCTGCGACACCTCCTCGGACTTTCGAGAGAACAACCTGGTGCTACTCGAGCGAGCCGATCTCATCCTCCTCGTCGCCACACCGGATATCGTCGGGGTCAAGGCCGCCAGCACTACCCTGCACGTGCTGGATGCCATGTCCGTCCCACGCGATCGAGTCCAGCTCGTGCTGAACGAGAACGTGCTGCGCAGCCAGATCGGGGAGAAAGAGATCGAGTCCACTTTGCGGCAGCCAGTTGCCGAGGTGTTGCCCTTCGGCGGTGATAAGCCAACGGCGGCCCTAAACACAGGTATTCCCATCATCCTGTCAGAGCCGGATCTGCCGGCGGCCAAGGCCATCCGCGATATCGCGATCCGTATCCTGCAGCGGCCCGATCCAGAGGTCCAGGCGGCTGATCCGCCTGGGTTGTTGGCGCGGGTTCGCAAGCGACTCAAGTGACAAGCCCCAGAAATCTGCTAGACACCGCGTGATCGCGACATTTCCTGCGGCGGAGTAGGACCTCGAGCATCGGACCTGCCCGTCCCGGGACCTGGTCCGCAAAACGCGTAAAGGAGACACTCATGGGTGCGCGCGTTCTAGTAGTCGATCCTGATGCGGCCTCTCGGAAGTCCAGCCGGGAAGCGCTAGAGGCATTCGGACACGCTGTAATCGCCGTCCCCGATCCAGTCCTGGCGCTCGAGGTCGGTCGGACAGACACACCCGACATCATCGTCGTAGCAACATCGCACTCCAGCTTCAACGCGCTGGGGTTGTTTGCCCAGTTGCGGCAGGCGCCGGCCCTCAGCACAACGTTCATTCTCGCCCTCGCCCCGCGCGCGGGACAGCTATCCGACCTGCAGGCAGCCTTCGCGGCCGGGGCGGATGACTACGTGACCAGACCCCTCGACTATCGAGAGCTAGCCATCAGAGTGACTGCACTGGCCACCCGAGTGAAGCAACTGCGCGGGCAGAGCGCAACCGCCGGACGATTGATCACCTTCTTCAGCGCCAAGGGCGGCGTCGGTACCACCAGCGTCTGCGTCAACACATCCGCCAGTGTGGCATGCAGCAGAAACGGACCTGTGATTCTGGCCGACCTGGTGCTCCCACTGGGCTCAGTCGGCTACATGGTGGGGATGGATGCCCACTGGACCATCGCCGATCTCGCGTCCGGTGAGGGAACAGACGTCGACAGAAGCCTGGTGGAAAGCCATCTCACTACACGCTCCGAAATCGGCATGCGCATGCTGCTGGGACCGCGCGACCCGGAAAAGGCCCAGAAAGTCACTCCAGCCAGGGTCGAGCCCATCTTTCGGGCCCTCCGGAACATGGCCAGTTGGATATTCGTCGACATAGGCCGCACCCTGTCTCGCATCAGCCTACCAATTCTATCCATGTCCGATCGCATTGTAATGGTCGTCTCTCCGGACACCGCGTGTCTGCAACTAACCAAAGTCTGTCTAAACTACTTCGGCACCAGCGGCGGCATCAACCTAGACCGCGTAGTTCTGGTAGCTAACTGGGCAGTTGGACGAGGACACATGGGCAAGTCGGATATGGAGGAGGCCCTGGGAAGACCTATCGAGGTGCTGATTCCCTACGGGGGAGACAGTTTTACCGCCGCCACCAACCAGGGGATCCCGCTGGTCTACAAAGAACCCGAATGCGGCCCCGCGCTACAGTTCGGAGAGTTGGCACGCTACCTCACCAAATAGCCAGTACGCCCGGAGCATTCTCTCAATGCCGTCATTTCGATTGATCCTCTGCGATGAGCTCGAGGGGCGCTGGAACATGGCCCTGGACGAGGCCATGATGACGCTGGCCGAGCCGGATGTCATCACGGTGCGTCTATATGGCTGGGCGTCCCCCTGCATTTCCATCGGCCATTTCCAGACGATTCCCCGCGCGGTTGACCTTGACTCCTGCCGGCAGATGCAGCTACCCATCGTTCGACGGCCGACGGGGGGACGGGCAGTCCTGCACGAGCAGCAGATCGCATACGCGTTGGTCTGCTCGACGTCCAATCCGCTAGCCGAGGGGAAAACCATCGACGCGTATCGCCGCATCAGCCAGATTCTGGTACGCGGACTCGAGTTGCTTGGCAAACGTCCTGCTCTGGCGCCGCGGACTCCAGGCGCCCCGCGAACAGTCACAGCCACGTTACAGGCCTGCCTCCAGATGCACGCCCAGCATGAGCTTCTCCTCGACGGCAAAAAACTCAGCGGCAGCGCGCAACTCAGGCGCGATGGAGCGCTACTACAGCACGGATTCCTCATGCTCGAATTCAACCCGCAGCGAACCGCCCGTGCCCTGCGGGGCAAGGACTCCGCTTCTCTTGCCCGGCAACTGGAATCCCACGCCACATCCCTGCGCGCCGCGCTTGGTAGAACGTCAACTTTCGTCGAGGTGAGACACGCCCTGGCAGATGCTTTCCAAGAGGCTCTCGGACCGGCCACCGGCGGGGCGTCCCTATCCGAGGCAGAGACGACACTGGCCACATGGCTCCTGAACGAACGATACCCGACGCTGGGGGCTGAGGGCTAGAGGTTGCGGGCTAGTCACTCTGGAGCGTGCAAATCCTCTCGTCGATGACGTGTGGATCCTTCCCTCTCCCTTCGCGAAGGGAGGGCGAGGGTGAGGGTCCCCCTTCCCCTGCCTCCACAGGTCTCACCCTGGCCCTTTCCCTCGCGCGAAATGGAGAGGAGACCAGGCATCCCAACGCTCCCAGGATGGACACCGCCCAAGGACCGGTCGGCATGGCACGCTGCGCGCCAACTCCGAAGGAGAGGGAAAGAGCCCTCGCTCAGGCGTCCCATCACCTCACGCATCCCGTTCAGCCCCGCCGAACTCTTTGGCCAGCAGCGCCCGGGCCTTGCGCGCCGCCTGCGCCCGATGACTTATTCTGTTCTTCTCATCCTCGGGGAGCTGAGCCATGGTCAGTTGCCGATCGGGGAGATAGAATATGGGATCGTAGCCAAAGCCGTTCTCTCCGATTGGCTGTCGACTGATGACGCCGTCACACTGCCCCTCCACGACCCATGACCTGCTATCCTGGCAAACGATAGCGATGGCGGCACGGAAATGGGCCGTCCGCTGCTCTTGCGCCGTACTCTCCAACTCCGATAGGAGCAGCGTCACCCGGTCGCTATCGCTCAACCCGGAGCCGCCGTATCGGGCAGACCGAATTCCCGGTCGCCCACCCAGCGCATCTACTTCCAGGCCCGAGTCGTCGGCCAGCGTGCAGAAACCGGAGACTCTACAACACTCGCGCGCCTTCTGAAGCGCATTCTCAGCGTAGCTGTCCCCGGTCTCAGCCACTTCCACGTCCAGATGCAACTCAGCCAGGGACGTCAGCTCCACCGGCAAGCCAGCCAGTAGCTCGCGGAACTCCTTCAGTTTGCCTGGGTTCTTGGTCGCCACGAGCAGCTTCATGAATACTCCTTAATTCTCGCCACCGCCCGGCGAAGTCCGGACTACGTTTCCAATTGACACAAGACACCGCCTCCGATATGATAGACTCAACGTTGCCGCTCGTAGTCCAGCCACGCTGAGCCAGCGTCGGGGAACTGAACGGACATGCTGCCAGACCAGACGCGACGTCACCCCACTCACAGGTACTCCCTGGGACATCCCCCGCAGGTGCATCTGTCTGACTTCCGCGTCACGCGCTGGCATATCTCGTTTGCCATCGTCATGGCCGTTTTCGGCCTGGCCCTCTCCATTCAATGGCACAGCCAGCAGAGCGCAGGCGCTTCCGGGCAAGAGGTCCGTACAGATCCTTCGACCGCCACCATCAGGCGTCTGGAAGACGAGCAGAAATCGCTAAAAGCCACTGTTGCCGATCTACAGCGCAAGGTGCAGGAAGCGCAGCAGGATTCCAGCGCAAGCCAGGCGATAAACGCCGTTGGCTCCCCGGGCGACCTACAGCGAGAGCTGGATCGCCAGCGACTGCTAGCCGGACTTGTGCCAATCAAGGGCTCTGGAGTCAAGGTCGTCCTGGACGACTCTACCAAGACCCCGCTGCCCGAGGACAACCCCAACAATTACATAGTACACGACTACGAGCTTCGGGACGTGACAAACCTGCTCTGGAGCGGTGGTGCCTACGCGATCGCCATCAACGGCGAACGGCTTACCTCCATCTCCTCCGTGTTCTGCGTGGGAACAACTATTCTGGTGAACGATACGCGGATGTCTCCGCCCTATGAGATCGCCGCTATTGGCGACTCCGCGACGCTAGAGGAGATAGTGAACAACCCCGTCAATCTGCGCAAGCTGAAGACCGCGGCCCGGCTTTACGGTGTCCAGCTCAAGGTCTCCAGGGTCAAGGATCTGCAACTTCCGGCCTTCGACGGAGCCCTCCGCATCCGATACGCCACCGTGAAAGGGAACTAGTTCATGCTGCGCGTCAGTAAGCCACGTCTGTATCTGACTCTCGCCTGTTTTCTGATCGGGCTACTGGCTGTAATGACGCTGCGAACCCAGAGCAACCTGGCCCGCATGCAACCGCCATCGCCAAGCGACCAGGCCCAGGTGATCAGCAACCTGGTCGACGCCAACAGCAACTTGGAACAGGAGATCAGCCGACTGGATAACCAGCTCGCGCAGTTCGGACAGGGTGCCCGCGCGCAGGCGGAAGCACTCATGCAGGAACTGGGCAAGCTCAAGGTCCTCTCCGGTGAGGCAGAAGCAACCGGGCCGGGCGTGGAAGTCTGGCTCGGCCGCGAGATAAGCGTGCCAGACATGGTGGATCTCATCAACGAGATGCGGAACGCGGGGGCCGAAGCCATCGCCGTCAACGATCTGCGCATCATCACCCGATCCAGCGTATCCGGCGGCGGGGCCAACATGCTCATCGACAACCAGCCGATTAGCGCTCCCTTCGTCCTAAGGGCCCTGGGTGATCCCGAGACCATCGAGCGCGCGCTTGAACGGAAGGGAGGACTGGTCTCTCTGCTGCGCGTGAACTATCCGGGGCTGACAGTGCGCGTCACCAAGTATGACAAGCTGGTGCTGCCCGTCTATCAGATGGAGCAGATGCCAACCGCCCAGAAGGCGGGATAGACTGTCAATGGCAGGTTGAACAACTCGACCCGGAGCAGCCGCCACAGTTGGAGCCGCCTCCACCCACCGCGCTCAGCTCTCCCGACGAGCCCCGAGAGAACGACGCGAACTGCGACACACGCCGCCGCGATTCAGACTGGCACTTGGGGCAAGCCGCCGATTGATCTGCCGCACTGAGAGGACGCAGACGCTCGAAATCCAGATCACAGCAGGGGCAATGGTACTCGTAGATTGGCATCTGTTCTCTCCTCGAAGCCCTGAAACGTCCAATCCCTGGGGAATATGATCCGCCGTGTCGTCCTTCTATGCTAGCTCCGCGTTATCTTGTCCGCACTGTCCAACAAGATAGTCACTGGACCATCGTTGACCAGCTCGACCAGCATGTGGGCACGGAATCTTCCGGTGGCCACCGGCGCCCCGGTGGCGCGCAGCGCCGCAACGAAGGCATCGATGAGGGGTTCCGCAACCTCGGGCGGGGCCGCGGACTCGAAGCTGGGGCGACGGCCTTTGCGCGTGTCACCGTACAAGGTGAACTGGCTCACCACCAGCAACTCACCCCCTACGTCAAGTGCCGATCGATCGAACCTGCCGCCGGCGCCGGGGAAGATGCGCAGGCCGGCGATCTTCCGGGACAGATACTCCACGTCCCGTGGGCCGTCCTGCTGGGAAACACCCACCAGAACCACGAGACCCAGCCCGATCTGGCCCACGCGCTCACCGTCAACATCCACCGCCGCGCGTGATACGCGCTGTACCACCGCTCTCACCGCGCCATCCCGGCGACATGGCATCCCACCCTAGCTGCCAGAGGCGACCCCGATCTTCTCCTGGGACGCTTCGGCCTTGGTCTCGGCCTTCGCCTCAGCCTTTGCCTCAACCTTCGTCTCGCTCTGCGCCTCGCTCTTCTGATCGCCGTCGTTCTGCGCCGTGGACTTCTCTCCGCTTGCAGCCAGGCCGGGTTTGCGGTTATCGGTCACATAGAAGCCGCTGCCCTTGAAGACGATACCCACCGGAAACAAGACGCGGCGGACCCTGCCCTGGCAACTCGGGCAATCCGTGAGCGGATCATCCTTCATGCGCTGGCGTCGCTCAAAGCGATTGCCGCACACAGTACATTCGTACTCGTACGTCGGCATCGTTTCAAACCTCCATCTCGTCCTGTTGTGTCCCCATTCTACAGCAGTGCGAGACGCAAGGCAACTGGACATGGGGGACGCGGGCTGGGGCTGGGGAAAAGGGGGAAAGGGGGTACGTCTCTCCCCTGTTGCCCTTCTAACCTTTTCCCTTCTTCTTCCCCAGGTCCCTAACCCCCAAATGCCCGTTCCGCCGCTCTACGGCCGTGCCCATCTCTGCCGACAGCGCCTCGATGCGGCTGGCGATCGACTCGAACTCAGGACCAGTGGCGAAGTTGACCTGATAGTCGTCAATGAGGACGGGATAGAGATCGAGCGCGACGACACCGTCTCGGGAAACAGTCAGAGCGAAGAGCAAGGATTGGTCATTACGCAAATACGGATCCACCGCGTAATCATCTACGAAGTCGCCCGCGTCGTAGATTATCGGCTTGCCGTGGTAGATCTCGATGCCCTGGATGATATGCGCGCTATGTCCGAAGAACACGTCCGCGCCGGCGTCCAACACCGCGCGCGCAAAGGCGCGGAAGGTAGGAGTCGGGCGTTCTCGCATGTTGGGCCCCCAGTGGCACGCCAACACCACCAGGTTAGCCCCACCCAGGCGTGCCACCTGAATAGCGGATCGCACAGCGGACAGTACTTCGTCCGTTACCCGAATGGGTACATAATTGATGCCTGATTGGGATGGCCCGGCGGCCCACCCAGGCTCGTTATCGGTAAATGCGACGATGCCAACCGTGATGCCTTTGCGAGTCAGTAGCGCGGGGCGAGCCGCTGCGGTCAGATCCGGTGCGGCGCCACAGTGGGCGATGCCCGCGTCGTCAAGACGCCCGAGCAGCTCCAGCATCGCCTGCTCTTCGAAGTCCAGGACATGGTTATTGGCCAGCGTTACAGCGTCGATCCCAGCTAGGATCAGTGACTCCATAGCCACCGGGTCCGCCCTAAAATGAAAAACTTTGGGCCAACGCGACCAGGGCACTCCGTCGGCCGCGATTACGCACTCCAAGTTGATGACCGTCAGATCGGCTTTCCTGAGAAAATCTATTGTGTTCCCCCACGGATACGCAGGGCCCGACCGATGCATCACTTCGTTCACGGTACGGCCGAGCATGACATCTCCAGCCAGAGCGAGGCGGATCGTCTCCGTCGGCATCCCGACAGTGGGCTCCGCCGGCCACACCGCTACAGCTCCTCGTGATGGACGAGACTGCTCAGCCGACGGCGAGGTGCTTTGTCCGGCAGCTCAGCGGCATAGCCCACCGGGATGATGGCGACCGGAACCAGATGTTCGGGGGCTCCGACCACCCGGCGCACCTGTCTCTCGTCGAACTCTCCCACCCACGCCGTGGCCAGGCCAACCGCCACCGCCCCGAGCTGGGCATACGCCGCTGCAATCGTGGCGTCTTGAATGGCGTACAGCCTCCGACCTCGTTCCCCGTACTTGCCGGCCGATGCTTCCGTGTCAGCCAGGTACACCAGGTCCAACGGAGCGTCCACCAGCGAGTCTTGATGGTGCGCCGCACGGGCCAGGGCGACCTTCCGTTCTGGTTCCCGGATTACAACGATCTCGTATGACTGAAGGTCCCCGGCTGAGGGCGCATCGTTGGAGACAGCGAGAATCCGCGATAGCTTGACCTCCTCCACCTCCTGCGCCGCAAAGCTCCGTACCGACCGGCGATGCTGAATTGCCTCAAACACGTCCATCGCGTGCAGACCTCCCCCGAGGTAAACGACCGACAGTCCTCTGACCCAGCGGTCGTCTTAACTCATACTTACTCTATCTGGGCGTTGTTTGATGCAATACCCATGCCAGCGCCCGGATGCCACGAACAGCATTTGGCACATATCCTGCATGTCAAGACCATGTACCACGAGCGAGCCAACAAGGCTCGCTCCAAAGTGTGATGCTCCCTTGGTGAGCGACGGTAGGCGTTAGATGGAATCTCCTCCGGTTGCTGGCACAGACGGAGTCAACCACCTGACCGCAGCCGATACACCGAGAGGAGGTATGGTGGAATGTCACTGCTGGAAAAGCAGCTACTGGAAATATTGGAGCGCAAAGGCGTCGAGATGGAGGATGACAAGCCAACCTCAGCCGAGGACGGCGATGCCTACATTAAGGCCCTGCGCCGCCTTGTCGGCAACGGCATACGACACCGGGCAGTGCGTCCGGAGGACGTGGAGAAGGTCAAGATCGTTCTACGCTTCCTCGCGACATACCCGGACTATCCGATGCGAGACATCCCTCCAAAAGTCATGGAGGCTCTCCGCTACACATTGGACACGGTCTCGCACCAGGACTCCGGTCAGGGCGCCGGCGAGAAGCTTTTCGACCTAGAGACCGGAATGGCGATCCTGACCCTGGGCTACACCCTGGGACGTTGCGTGGCAGACGATCGACTGTTCGAGTATGAGGAGTGAGCGCGGGGACACATATCCGCGCGACCCCACTGGCGATCGTGTGGTGAGCAAGCATGGAAGTATGCGTGTGCTGCGGCTCCGCCAGCCGCGCCCTGGCAGAAGAAGTCTGCGGGCTGCTCGGCTCCGAGTTAGGTGACGTTGAGCTTGCTCGATTTCCGGATGGAGAGATCGACCTTCGCATCCGGAACACGGTTCGAGGGCGAGACGTCTACATCATCCAATCCACAGAACCGCCCGTAAACGAGCACCTCGTGGAGTTGCTCGTCATGATCGACGCCTTCCGTCGAGCCTCCGCCGGCCGCATTACCGCTATTGTGCCCTATTACGGCTACTCCAGGCAAGATCGCAAGTCCGCGCCCAGAGAGCCGATCACGGCCAAGCTCGTGGCCAACCTCCTGACGGTAGCCGGCGCGAACAGAGTGATCTCACTGGATCTGCACGCTCCCGCCATCCAGGGTTTCTTCGACATCTGGATGGACCATCTTACCGCCGTGCCACTCCTCGCCCGGGCTCTCGCCGACCGCAAACGGTCCGACAGCGTCATCGTCTCTCCGGACACTGGAAGAGTCAAAGAGGCCGAGCGCTATGCCAGAATGCTGAGCACCCCATTAGTGGTGATGCACAAGCAAAGGCTCGGCCCGGTGCAGGTGGAGAGCCGCACCGTGGTCGGAGACGTGCGGGGAAAGTACCCCATCATCATTGACGACATGATCTCGACAGGTGCCACGATTCACGAGTGTGCCACAGCCCTGGTGAACCAGGGCGCTCGCCAGCATATCCTGGTTGCGGCAACCCATGGCCTGCTGGTCAGCGATGCACTTGCTCTTCTATCGATGCCGGCCATCCGCGAAGTGCTCGTCACCAACACCGTCTCTCTCCCGCCAGACAAGGCCATCCCCAAACTGACAGTTCTCTCCGTGGCACCTCTACTGGCCGAAGCCATCACGGCTATCCATGCCGATCGGTCGATCAGCTATCTATTGGCCGAGTAGCACCGGCTTTGCACATTGTTCGTGACACACCATGCGAACGAGCAAAGTCCGTCAGTATGTTTGTCCACCCCACACAACGGCTTTGAGGGTTGCTGGCTGGGACCTCATGGAAATCAGTCGATCGCCTTGATCAGCTTGAACTTGCCCCCCTGTACCTGCGTGATAACGCCGGTGCCGGGGACGATGATCTCATGAGAATCGAGCGAGTAGGAGACAAAGCTGGCGGCCCCAACGTAGTCCTGGATCATCTCGATCGCGTCGCGGATCTTCTGGCGTGCCTGCTGCACGCTGCTGGGATCGGGGTTGGTTTTCTTGAGACCTTCCATCATCAACATGAAGGCGTCATAGCCGTTGGCTTCCCACATACCCGCATTGCGGCCATACTGCTTCTTGATGAGAGCATCGAGATCGGCATTGATCCGCTTCTGCTTATCAGTATCCGGAAGTTGCTGCCAGACGTCGGGCTTGTGCCCCACAAGGTACGTCCCCTCCAGTCCGTCGCGCAGCTCCTTCACGTCCATGATCGCCGCCATGGTCAGAGACTCCGGCGCAAGCACCGGGATGGTGTAGCCCAGATCCTTGGACTGCTTCACGGCCATCGCCCCGGCCGCCTCAGCTCCGTAGACCACCAGCACGTCCGCGCCCGACCCTTTCATCTTGGTCAACTGTGCGGCCATGTCCTTATCGTTCTCGCCGTAGGTTTCGCTGCCAACAATCTGGATGCCCCGCTGAGCCGCCTTGTCCTCAAAGTACTTCCTCCCCTCCCTGCCAAAGCTGGCGGCCTGAGTGAGCAGCGCAATCTTACTCCACCTCCGCTCCTTCATGTACCTCAACATATTGTCGACGTAGAAGGCCTCACTCAGGGGCAGTTTGAATACCCACTTCTTCGGAGGCACAAGGACGGAACGGCTAGAGTTCATCGTGACGAACGGCACTCGCGACTCCTCGGCCACCGGCGCCTGAACCATCGCAAAGTCGCTGCCTGAAGCACCGATAATGCCCAGCACCTCATCCCGCTCGATCAGCCTTCGCATGATCAGGACGGCCTGTGTCCCATCGCTTTGGTCATCATAGGACATGATTTTCAGCGGACGGCCATTGATACCTCCATCGGCGTTGACCTTCTCCTCCAGGGCCAAGACCACATCCCGCCCCGGCGCTCCCATGGCAGACATGTAGCCGGTAAAGGAATTCACAAAGCCGATCTTGTACGGCTCCTTGGCGGGCGAGGCGGCGGGGCTCAATGGGGCTTGCACGGAGGTCGCTGACGCCCCGGTGAGTTGCGCCGTCCCATCTCTCGAGCATCCAACCAGCAAGATCACGGACGTAAGCGCCAGGGCTGCTAACAGGGAAGTGAGCTTGTGTGGTGTGACCATCAGAGTGTTCCCTCCGTACTGTTTTGTCGGTCTCATCGACGAAAGATCGCCTGAGAAACAGATCGGCAATCACAAGCGCACGAGGATACTACACCTGAGTCGCGGGTCGTAAAGTTGTAGACAATGGGAGGGGCACCTGGCAACGTCGCCACACCCTGCGCCAAGACAGATCACTGGACCGCGTTAAACGTAAAGCGCATGACCTGTATGCACACGAGCAAGACCACGAATGCTACAGCGAAGGACAATAGTCTCTTACTATGCTTATAGCATGTGCGTGCAGGCAAGTCAAGCTCACTCGCCAGCTCACGTGGTTTAGCGCACCACTTGGTGGAAGCAACTCAATCATGGCTCTATCCGCCTGATCCCTTTGACACGGTCCAGTCCTTGATCAAAACTGACGATTTTCTCAAGCTTGAGATGCTTGGTGAGAACCGCATGATAGGCATCGGCGAACGAGAGGTTGAGCTCGACGTAAAGATCAAAGACCTCTCGAAAGCGGCGTTTTCCTGGCAGGATGATTGAGGGTAGCTCGATTAAGGGCAAGATGGCCGTCCTGATTCTGGCTTTTGGTTGCCTGTACTGGCGCTGCAAAGTGAAGACCGTCTCAAAAACCACGGTATCAGCGATGTGGGCTTCCACTTCCCCTCTTTCGATGCGCTCTAGAAAGGCCGTTGCGCGGGGAGAGTGTTGCGGGTGATCTCCCAGAACGTGCCGAAGAAGGATGTTGGTATCAACAAAGACTTCTTCCATTACCCTCCCATCCGCTCCGATACATCCTCTGCAATCGCCTGTTCTGCCGCTTCACGAAGCTTCTCTGCACTAAGAGGGGGCTGATCGGTCTTGAGAACGCCTGCTGTTTGAGCGACGACACTTCCTCGTCTTGCAATACGAACTTCATCATCCTCAACCACGAAGGCGATCTTGTCGTGGGGAGAGACCCGCAGCATGCGTCTGATTTCAGCAGGAATAGTAACCTGCCCTTTGCTGGTAACAGTAGACAGTAGCTCTTTCATACGTACCTCGATGGTCTACGTCCGTAATACATATATGGCATATTCCTTACCTAATGTCAAGTATCAAAGCAGAATACTCATTTGGAATCCGATCAACTCTCTATGGCCCCGCGCCCTTTGGATTTGCATGCCTACGTAGACGAGCTAAAGGACAGGCTAGCTGGAGCTATGGAAACCGACCGCATCCAGGTGGAGGTCCCGCGAGCTTTGCCTCCAGTCATGGCGGACCCCAATAGGTTGGAGCGCATCCTGGTCAACTTCCTGAGCAACGCCCTCAAGTACTCGGCGCCGAACACCCGAGTATCGCTAAGGTTGGAGCAAGCCGACAATGCTGTCGTGACACGTATCACCGATGAAGGGCCGGGCATTCCGCCGGAGGAGCTTCCGCACCTCTTCGAGCGGTACTACCGGGCACGAGCGACCCAGCAGAGCAAGGAGGGACTTGGACTGGGGTTATACATCACGAAAGGACTGGTCGACGCACATGGCGGCCAGATGTGGGCAGAGAGCGAGCCAGGGAAAGGTAGCAGCTTTTACTTCACGTTGCCCCTCGCGCAACCACGATCCAGTGCCCTGCAACCGACAAACTGATGCGTATTCCCCTGATCCGACCGATCGGACCGATCGGTCGGATCCGACCGATCCGTACGTTTTCATCTGTCAGCTCACGAGTGGCACAACACAAGCCCATTCATCCGAGCCAACTCGTAGCTTCAGGACTTTGGACCAAGCATCTCGATCAGTTGTCGAGCGTTGGCCACCGCCCAACCGTCCCAATCGTTGTTGAAGTAGGCGTAGACGTCCAATCCCTGGCGCGACCAACTTGCGATCCGCCCGGCCCAGTCCCGCATGTCCCCATCCGGGTAGCCTCCAGTTGCACCACCACCGTGTAGACGAATGTAGACGAAATCCGTGGTGATTGGGAAAGGCGTGACCGGCCCACCGCGATCGGCAAAACACACCGCCGCTCCCCGGGTCTCCAGAGCCCGAAACACCTCCGGCACAAACCACGACGGATCACGGAACTCGAACACACATCTCTGACCAACCGGCAACAACTCCAGCAAGGGCACCAGACGATCCAGGTGGATGGACCATCGGCTGGGAAGCTGGAACAGAACCGGCCCCAGCTTGCCGCCCAAACCGGAGACTCGAGAGAAAAGCCTCTCCAGAGCCGGCGCGGGTTCCTTGAGCCGCTTGAGATGGGTAATGTAGCGGCTCGCCTTGACGGCAAAGACGAAGTCGTCTGGGGTCTGCTCCTTCCATGTCACAAAATTCTCAAGCGTGGGCAGCCGATAGAAGGAGTAGTTGATTTCCACAGTCGAGAACTCGTGAGCATAATAGGTCAGCAGATCGCTCGCGGGCAGATCGGTCGGATAAAACCGCTCACGCCAATGCTGATAAACCCAGCCCGACGTTCCGACGTGCACTTCGGCCACCAGCAAACACCTCGCATTCAAGCATCTTCACTAACGGGCAACCATATGGCGCTTTGAACTGTTGCAAAGTGACGAGATGCCACTACAATGTAATTGTAGAGGAATACCAACAACGAGGAAGTGTGGGGGCTGGGAGTTGGGGGTTGGGGCTGGTCCTCTCGGCCCCAACCCCCAACCCCTAACCCCGCCCGGAGGGCAGATCGATGGCAGAGAAAACGGTAGCGAGAAAGAGAAGAGGGAAGCGCGTTTTGCGCGTCGTTCCGCTCGGCGGAGCGGGAGAGATTGGCAAGAACTGTGTGGTCGTCGAGTACAACGGAGATCTGGTTGTCATCGACGCCGGCGTCATGTTTCCATCGGAAGAGATGCACGGCGTAGATCTGGTCATTCCCGATTTTTCCTACATCATCGAGCGGGCGGCTAACCTGCGAGGGATCGTTCTATCCCACGGGCATGAAGACCACATCGGCTCGCTGCCCTACCTTCTCCGCCAGTTGGGGCAGACAGTGCCGATCTTTGGGTCCCCGTTGACATTGGGTCTGGCTCGTGCCAAGCTACGGGAGCACGGCGTCCTGGGTCTGGCCGATATGCGCTCCATCGCACCCCGCGAAATGTTCAAGCTCGGGACGATCCAAGGCGAAACCTACCACGTTAGCCATAGCATACCAGATAGCCGTGGAGTCGTTCTCCATACTCCACTGGGCGTCCTGATCTACACCAGCGACTTCAAGTTCGATCCTGCCCCTCTCGATGGACTCCTCACGGATACCGATCGGCTGGCCGAGCTTGGCGATGAGGGCGTGCTGTTCCTCCTGTCGGACTCCACGCGCGCTGAACGTGCTGGCCGCACCCCTTCAGAGACCTCCGTCGGAGAGACGCTGGAGCGTCTCGTGGCCGAGGCCCCTGGTCGGGTTATCGTCACCACCTTCGCATCCAACGTCGCGCGGCTCGGACAGGTCATCACCGCGGCCCGCAAGTACGGCCGCAAGGTGGCTATCGTCGGGCGCAGTATGGAGCAGACCCTGGGCGTCGCGGCTGAGCTCAACTACCTGAAGCTATGGCCGGACACGGTCCGCCCCCTGTCCGAGATTAAGGCGCTACCGTCCAACCAGGTCGTCATGCTCACAACCGGAAGCCAGGGGGAGCCAACCTCCGTTCTAAGCCGCATCGCCATGGGCGATTATCCGCAGATTCGCATCATGGAAGGCGACACCGTGATCGTGGCGGCCAACCCTGTACCGGGCAACGAAACGACAGTATCGCGGACCATAGATAACCTCTTTCGCCGTGGAGCGCGCGTGATCTACGGGGAGATCCTGGAGTCCGTGCACGTCTCCGGTCATGCTGGCGCGGACGAGCTGCGCGCGATGATCGAGCTCACACAGCCTCGCCGGTGCGTGCCCATCCACGGCGAGTATCGCCAATTGATCTCCTATCGCCAGATGGCCCTGTCAGCCGGCATTGCACCCGAAAACATCTACATTCTGGACAACGGCAATACCCTGGAGTTCGATGGGCGGCAAGTGCGCACTGGCGGTCAAGTACCAGTGGGCTCAGTTCTGGTGGATGGGCTAACCGTTGGACATGTCACCAAGGTTGTCCTCCACGATCGAAGTCGGCTAGCCACCGAGGGAGTCGTGGTGGTCGCGGTCACCGTCGATCGCCTCACGGGCGATGTGATCAGCGGTCCCGATCTCATGGCGCGCGGACTGGTGAGTCCTGCGGAGGAAGATCTATTGGAACTAGCCAAACCTCTCATCGCGCGCGCTCTCAAGCGGACCCGTCACGGCGAGGCGGAATACGGCTTCCTGGTCCATAAGGTTCGACAGGTAGTGGGACAGTTAATTCGGCAGCGGACCGGAACCCAACCCCTCATATTGCCGGTGGTTATGGAAGTCTAGTCCGCTGCCGATGAAAGACAGGCCGGGGCAATCTGGGAACCCTACCCGAGCCGAGTGGCGTCCGAGACGTTGCCGCTAGGGGTACGTTGGCTCCTCGTTGCCCCGCACAATCGAGCTAGCTCTGCGTCTTGCCTCCGGTCGTGCCAGTGCGGCGCCTGGTCGAAGTCCGCGTACCCTCCGCGGCCGCCTGGCCGCGGTGTCGTCCGGCTACCTGGATCTGGTTATGCACGTCGGTCACGCCCGGTATCCACCAGGCGTCATCGCCGGCCGCGTGCTTGATGCGCTTATTGGGGACGGTCCCCGATAGGGTGACCTCACCCGCGTTGACATCCACAGTGATCTCAGCATCCCACGGGACGAGAGGATCGCTGTCCATGGTGTCGTACACCATTTCCGTGATCTCCTCATCCGTCGGGAGACCAGTGGTTAGGTACTGCGGAGTGTAGGTACCTCCCCAGGTGCGCAAGCCACCCAAACCCCAACCGGACGTGTAGGGTTGGCTCGGAGAGAACCCAAAGCCGCCGCCCATGCCGGGATGGAAGCCCATACCCAAATGCGGGTAGTAACCCATTCCATATTGCGGATAGTATCCCTGCTCCATCTGTGGATAGAACCCGACCCCCATGCCGGGATAGTAGCCCATCCCATATTGCGGATAGAAACCTTGACCCATCTGTGGGTAGAATCCCTGACCCGCCGGTGGGTAGAACCCCTGCCCCATCTGCGGGGAGAAGCTAGCGCCCGTCCCGGTGGGAGTGGTCGCGGTAGTAGTAGCCCCGCAGCAAGGGCAGGTAAAAGCCCCCGCGGACGTCTCCGTGAATCTGGTTGCCATATCCTACGTGCCTCCTTGTTGACACAGTGCTAGCTGTCCGTGACGGCTGGCACTTGGCCTATGTGCGGCCGCCGCGGCACCGATCAAGAGGCGGCAAGATACATGCCATTCGCTACCCTGCTATCAAGCGCCAGGTCACCATCTGAAGAACCTCCCAAACGCCCCTAGCGACCGATCCCGCTAATTGGCCGGCATCGCATGACGCTGGCGCGGTCCGTCCAGGATCAGGAGACACCGGACTGGTCTGGGGTTGTTCCTTCATGGCAGGCGAGACCAGATTTGCGCCTGCTGGCTGACTGGAACTCGCCGCCGCCGAGGGAGAGGGCTGGCTAGAGCCGGCCGGCGCCGCGGTCAATGCGGCGGAGGAGATGAACGATGGCGCGCGATCCGCGGATAGCAGGGCTTGTTTCCCGGTGTTCAGTGTCTTCCAATCGTCCAGCAGGACGCCACCCGTGTCGCCGGAGTTAGGATTCAGAGACCAGTACGTGTAGTTGATCTTCTTGGTCCGCAGGTATTCGAAGAGGCTACGCTGCCAGGTCCCTTCGGTATCACTGCCGAGCGAGCGCCCTCCGAATTCGCCCATCAGAACAGGAGCGATGTTCTTGTCCACGATGTAGCCCCAGTGCTCGTCCCATATCTTCGGCATGTTGCGGGGGAAGTCGGACGCGCTGAACCAGGACTGTCCGGAGACGCCAGGTCCGTAGTCATGGGCGCTGTAGACGACGCGGTCCGGCACCTTCAGTCGCACGGGAGCGTCCTGGACACCCTTTAGATTTCCGCCCCACCAGTAGCTGTCGCCCCGATAGTTATCGATACCCTCTACGATAATCAGCCAGTCGGAGTTCTCCTCCAGAATCGCGTTGCCGGCCCGCTCTGCCGCCAATCGCCAGTCGGTCTTGATATCGCCACTACCCCAGGTCGCCCCACCATGCGGCTCGTTGTGGAGATCGGCGCCGACCACCGCGGGGTTTCCTTTGTACCGTCGCGCCAGCATGCGCCAGTCGGAGATCCACTTGTCCTCGCTGACCTTGTCCGTATACCAGAGGTTGGACTGTGCACCGCAGTCCGGTCTGTGCCGATCCAGGATCACCGCTATCCCGCGCTCCGCGGCTCCGCTGATGATCGTATCCATGATCTGAAGACCGCTCATTCCCTTCAGGTCGGGGTTCTGGTAGAAATCGATGCCGTTCGGGATGCTGGATGAATCGAAGAGCTGATTGCTGTAGGGCAGGCGAATCACATTACTGCCCAGCGAGGTCACCACGTCGAGAAGATCCTTCCAACTGCGCGACCACAGGCCATGCGGAGCGAAGTTGCACGTTTCCAACCCGAACCAATTGACGCCGGTCAGCCTTACCTCGCGGCCTGTCGCATCCAGGATACGGCTTCCAGCAGTGTACAGACCCGGTCCAGCCGCCAAAGCCGGATGGCTCCCACCGATCGGAGCCCGCAAAGGCACCACCCCCAGACTAATGCTCAGCACAAGCAGTACTCCAGCCAGCACAGATAGCCGCCGAACAATCGGCATACCATGTCGTCCCATCGCCACCTCCCCCCGCAATACCATGCTGTCGCAGAAAGTGTGTGAGAGGCTTCCTCCCCGTCGTTCCCGCGTCCTACACCCCGTCATTCCCGCGAAAGCGGGAATCCAGGGCGCCGTGACTTCCCGCTTTCGCGGGAATGACGGAACGAGGCTCCGAGGCTAGTGTTCGACCACACTGGTTTTGTCATTCTGAGGCGCGCACGCCGAAGAATCCGCGCCCTGGGGATACGGATTCTTCGCGCTGCGGCGCTCAGAATGACAGGTAGCGTCTTCTTTGTGGTCGAACACTAGTAGCCCATTTCACACATTCTCAGCGTGGAGCGACAATCGCGCCCAGCACATTCGCAGCCGCGGGTTCCTTTTGTTCGTCTGGTCGGACATGATATGGGGCCGATGGACGGCTGTCAACAGTACTTGCTTCCTAACAGTTCCAAGCGGGACGGCTGCCACGACGACGTCGCTTGCCGCTTTCCTTGTCAACACCCCATCCTTGTGCTAAACTAATCGCCGAGACCATCCCCTCCGGGAGGGACGTTGATGGCTACGATGAAGCCACGCGATATCGTCGCTGCACTCGATAAATACATCGTCGGACAACAAGATGCCAAGCGGGCTGTGGCGGTTGCGATCTGCAACCGTCAGAGGCGCCGGCAGCTTGCTCCAGACGTGGCCAAGGACATCACGCCGAAGAACATCCTGCTGATCGGACCGACCGGGGTGGGCAAGACGGAGGTTGCACGCCGTGTTGCCGGGATCATCGACGCTCCATTCGTCAAGGTGGAGGCCACGAAGTTCACCGAGGTCGGCTACGTCGGACGTGATGTGGACTCCATAATCCAGGATCTCGTGGAAGCCAGCGTCAGCCGGGTTCATGAAGAGAAGCTGGTGGAAGTGGAGAAGCGAGCGGAGGACCTGGCCACAGAAAAGATCGTGACGTACCTATGCCAGCAAGAGCAGACGGCCGCGTGCCGTGTCGCCGCCAGGGGTACCGCCACGGCCGAGGCACGCGCGGAAGCGGTGTCTCCGCGCGGCGCGGATCCCGTCAAAAGCGAGCGGCGAGTCGGGCAGCTTGGTCACCGCGCGACGCCGGCTAAACCCCGCGTCAACAAGAGAGACCGTGAGCGCGTGACGACGCTCTTGAATGATAGGAAGCTCGAGGACCACCTGATCGAGATCGAAGTCAGCAACTCGCTGGACAGCTTTGATCCCGTCGTGGAGTTCTCAGCCGGAATGTCGGCCGATGAGATGACCGACACGTTCAACGAGTTCATAGATAGCTACCAGAGCTTCAGCACTCGTCGACGCTATCGCAAGGTCTCGGTGAAAGAGGCCCGTCGTATCCTGACTCGTGAGGAAGCCAACAAGCTGATCGATTTCGATCAGGTTGTAGAGACCGCCATCCAGCGCATGGAAGAGAGCGGGATGGTCTTCATCGACGAGCTCGACAAGATCTGCGGGGCCGCCGTAGAGACCGGTGCAGATGTTTCCGGCGAGGGCGTGCAAAGGGATCTCCTGCCTCTGGTAGAAGGCTGTACAGTCCTAACACGCTACGGTCCGGTCAAGACCGACCACGTGCTGTTCATCGCGGCTGGCGCTTTTCACCAGAAGAAGCCGTCGGACCTGATCCCTGAGCTTCAAGGGCGGTTCCCTCTGCGGGTCGAGCTGCAGAGCCTGGGCGAGGAGGAGCTCCGACGGATCCTTGCGGAGCCACATAACTCGCTCACCAAGCAATACCAGGCTCTTATGAGCACCGAAGGGGTTCAGCTCGAGTTCACCCCAGGTGCCATTGAGTCCATCGCGCATTTCGCCGCGCAGATCAACGCGCGCACGGAGAACATCGGCGCACGCCGCCTGCAGACCGTGACCGAGAAGTTGCTGGAGGAGCTGAGCTTCACCGCCTCGGATCACACCGGCGAGACGGTCGCCATCGACGAGCGTTATGTCACCGAGCGACTGGCCAACCTGGTGCACGACGAAGACCTGAGTAAGTACATACTGTAGGGGCTGGGGGCTAGGGGCTGGGGACTGGGAGGACGGTCCCCCAGCCCCTAGCCCTCATCGCGATCACACACGTCTTCCGACCGGCGGGACGTGCCGCTCAGCAAATCGGAGCGGGGAGGAGACTTCTCGAGCCGACGATGGGCGGTTCCCAAGGGGTTGACGAAGGCGGAGGAAAGAAAAACGAAAGGAAAGAACATGGCAAACGTAGTATCGATGAAACTACTCCTCGAGGCGGGCGTCCACTTCGGGCATCAGACCCGACGATGGGACCCGCGAATGAAGTCGTTCATCTTCACCGAACGGAACGGCATCCACATCATCGATCTCCAACAGACCGTATCTCGGCTCAACGAGGCCTACAACTTCGTCCGCCAGACTGTGGCCGGCGGTGGCAACATCCTCCTGGTGGGAACTAAGAAGCAGGCCATGGAAGCCATCGAGCTCGAATCCAAGCGCTGCGGCATGCCATATGTGAACCAGCGCTGGCTGGGCGGCATGCTCACCAACTTCCGGACGATCGCCGCGCGCATCGATTACCTGGTGCGGCTGGAGGATCGCAAGGCGAAAGGCGAGTTTGAGCGGCTACCCAAAAAGGAAGTCCTCCGACTGGAGGAAGAGATGGAGAAGCTGAATCGCATGATGGGGGGCATCAAAGAGATGACAGAGCTCCCCGCGGTCCTCTTCATCGTCGATCCTCAGAAGGAGCGCATCGCGGTAGCCGAGGCCCGGCGGTTAGAGATTCCGATCGTCGCGCTGGTGGATACCAACTGCAACCCGGACGAGATCGACTACCCGGTCCCGGCCAACGACGACGCCATTCGGGCGGTCAAGCTACTCTCCAGTAAGATCGCGGACGCGGTTCTGGAAGGTCTTGCTGAGCGGGAAGTGATGGCGGCCGAGGCGGAAGCGGCCCAGATCGAGGCCGAGCAGGCGCAGAGGGAAGAGGAAGAAGAAGCTTCCATCGGCTAAGCGACGTATCCGCAAAGCCCCTGAGGGGGCGGACGGGCACATCCGTCCGATGGGGCGGGGCGGGCACGTTCGCTGGCTTGACTCTGGCGAGCGATCCGCCCGTGCAGGACCGATAGGTATCTGGCGGACAGACCGCCAAGGAGGAAAGATTGGCGCAACCTGTATCAACTGAAGCAATCAAGGACCTACGCGAGAAGACCGGCGCTGGCGTGATGGAGTGCAAGCGCGCGCTCACTGAGGCCGGCGGCGATTTCAAGAAAGCCGAGGAGTTCCTTCGGCAGCGTGGTTTGGCTGTGGCCGAGAAGAGAGCGGAGCGCCTGGCTTCGCAGGGTGTCATCGATGCGTATATCCACGCCGGTGGGCGCATCGGGGTTCTTGTCGAGCTGAACTGCGAGACCGACTTCGTGGCCCGCACGGATGACTTCCGGGCCCTGGCGCATGACCTGGCTATGCAAATCGCGGCGACGGATCCGAAGTACATCTCAACAGAAGACGTACCGGCCGGTGAGGAGGTCAATCCGGAGCAGGATTGCCTACTTTCGCAACCCTCGATCAGATATTCGAACCTGACCGTGCTTGATCTGATCCACCAGACCATCACTAAGACCGGCGAAGCCATCCGCGTTAGACGCTTCGTCCGGTATGAGTTGGGTCGCTAATTGGAAAACGACAGGTCCCTAGCGGCAAAAGAGCAGCCACATCCGAAATACCGACGGGTGCTTCTGAAGCTCAGCGGAGCTGCCTTTCAAGGCACCCAGAGCTACGGCATTGATGGACCGACCGTCTTCTCGATCGCGCGTCAGATCAAGCGCGTGCGGGATATGGGCGTAGATGTGGCCGCCGTCGTGGGCGGCGGAAACATCTGGCGCGGGCGCACAGCGAGCGCGACCGGCATGGATCGAGCCACGGCCGACTACGCCGGCATGCTGGCCACGATTATCAACGCCCTGGCCTTACAGGACGCTCTCGAGAAGGAAGGGGTCGTCACCCGCACCCAGAGCGCTATCGAGGTCACCGCGGTAGCCGAGCCCTATATCCGGCGCCGAGCCATTCGGCATCTGGAGAAGGGCCGCGTTGTCATCTTCGCCGCCGGCACCGGCAACCCGTACATGACCACCGACACGGCCGCGGCCCTGCGCGCCGTGGAGATCGGAGCCGATGTCTTGTTGATGGCCAAAAACAAAGTAGATGGCGTCTACGACGGCGATCCCCAGTCGGATCCCTCGGCCAGGCGCTTCGATGCTCTGACATACCTGGATGCCCTTAGCCGTCGCCTGGAAGTGATGGACAGCACAGCTCTATCTCTTTGCATGGAGAACTGCCTGCCCATCGTCGTCTTTAACCTCCAGGAGACGGGCAATATCGAGAGGGCGGTGCTGGGAGACCCCATCGGCACGTTTATCAGCTGACTTTTGCAGCGAGAGGGGAACAACGATGATTGAGGATGCCCTATCCGCAGCCGATAGCAAAATGCACAAAGCCATCGAAGCCCTGAAGCGCGACCTGGTTACTATACGAACAGGCCGTGCTTCACCCAGTTTGGTCGATCGGCTCACTGTCGATTACTATGGTGTTCCAACGCCGCTTAACCAGATGGCCACCGTCACGGCTCCCGAGGCGCGCCTGCTGGTAATCCAGCCCTGGGATCGACGCATGCTGCCCACGATCGAGAAGGCGATCCTCAAATCGGACCTGGGACTCAACCCCGCCAGCGATGGCAGCTTGATCCGCCTGTCCATTCCACAACTCACCGAGGAGCGCAGACGCGAGCTAGTTAAGGTCGTGCGCAAGAAGGTCGAGGAAGGAAAAGTGGCGGTACGAAACATCCGGCGCGACGCCGCCGACGAGCTCAAAGAGCTGGAAAAAGAGAAGGTTATCTCGGAGGATGAGCATCACCGAGCCTCTGAGAGGCTGCAAAAGCAGACTGATCGCTTCATCGCCGAAGTTGACAAGGTTGGCGAGCAGAAGACAGCGGAGTTGATGGAAGTCTAGGCACAGATCGACATGGCGATTCAAGAGGTACGAGAGCTGAATAAGCCGGTCTCCACCCTGCAGATCCCGCAACACGTGGCCATCATCATGGATGGCAACGGTCGCTGGGCCCAGCGACGTGGGCAGCCGCGACTCTTCGGACACCAGGCGGGTACGGACAACCTCACCCGCGTGGTGGAGATGTTCGCGGACTACGGCGTGAAATACCTGACGTTGTATGCTTTTTCAACCGAGAATTGGAAGCGACCGATCGACGAAGTCATGGGCTTACTCGGTCTGCTGGAGCGCGTGATACGGCGCGAAACCGCCAATCTCAAGAAGAAGGGCGTGCGGCTACGTCATTTGGGGCGTCTGGAGGGGATCTCCCCAGCGCTCCAGAATGCTATCGCGCGCGCCATCGACGAGACGAAGGACAACACGCGTATCACGCTCAGCATCGCCTTCAACTACGGCGGGCGCGCGGAGATCCTCGACGCGGTTCGCCGCCTGGTAGCTGAAGGCGTCGACATCTCGCAGATGGATGAAGAACTGTTCTCCCGCTACCTGTACAGCGACGGAATCCCGGATCCGGACCTGGTAATTCGCACCGGCGGCGAGATGCGGGTCAGCAACTTCCTGATCTGGCAGGCAGCCTATGCCGAGTACTACGCGACCCCGGTTTTCTGGCCGGACTTCGGGGCGTGCGAGATTCGTGAGGCGCTCGAAACATTCACGCGGCGCGAGCGCCGGTTTGGCGGTCTAAGCCCCACGGGAGGGTAGTCGTGGAAAGCCGATGGTTTGGGCGGCTACCCGCACTAGGCGGAATCAACATCTCCGGAGGCGCTCTTGCTTCGTGACCGCGTACTGAGCGCCGCGGTCGGATTGCCCCCGCTTCTCCTCATCGTTTGGCTCGGGGACGACTGGTTCCCGCTGTTCACTTTGATGATCGCGGCCGTGGCGGCCTGGGCCAGCTTCGAATTCTACGGCATGGTCAAACGAGCTGGATACCACCCCCTGACGATCCCAGGCACCTTGCTTTCCGTATTGCTGGTCGGTAGCTTCTCCCTGGGCAAGGGTAATCCCTTCTCGCTGCTGATCGGCAGCTTCGACGTTCGCGGAGGGGCGCCTTCCTCGATTCTCGCCCTGGGCGTCGGGTTATCCCTCGTCATCTTCTTGTTTCATCGCTCCACGGTAACAGCTCTCACCGACTGGGCGCTCACCCTGGCCGGCATTCTGTATATTGGCTTTCTCTACGGGTATTTTATCCTGCTCAGAGATCATCAGCCCTATGGGAGAGAATGGCTGCTGCTTGTTTTAGCCTCGACGTTCGCGTCGGATACCGTGGCCTACTTCGTCGGGCGGCGCTTCGGAGCCCATCGCCTGGCTCCCGTTATCAGTCCCAAGAAGAGTTGGGAGGGAACCGTCGCGGGCTGGCTGGGCGCCGTTGGTGCGGCCCTCCTAATGTTCTGGCTGTTCCAACTGCCCGGCTTCCCGTTCCAGGCCATCGTGCTGGGCGGCATAGTCGGCATCGTTGGACAACTCGGGGATCTGGGCGAATCCCTGCTCAAGCGTAGCGCGGGGGTAAAGGACGCCAGCAGCGCTATTCCAGGACACGGTGGCCTTCTAGATCGCATGGACAGCCTTGCTTTCGCCACGGTTGCGGCCTATCATTACATTGCTTTGGTTATGATTACATGAAGAATGTCGCGATACTTGGAAGCACGGGGTCCATTGGCACGCAGGCCTTGGACGTCTGTCGCGCTTTTCCAGACCAGTTGAGAGTGCTCGCGTTGGCCGCAGGCAGAAATACGGATCTGCTCCGCGCGCAGGTGCGCGAGTTCGCCCCTCGTTGCGTCTTCGGTGAAGGTCTTTCGCGGGAACGTCCGGACTGGCTCGGAAACGCTCGCCTATGCGATATGACAGAGATGGTGACGGCAGAGGAGATCGACCTGGTCCTGGTCTCCACCTCGGGCAGCGTGGCGCTCAGACCCGTCCTGGCGGCAATCCGCGCCGGCAAGACGGTGGCCGTGGCCAACAAGGAGGTACTGGTCACGGCGGGCGAGATCCTCACGCGCGAGGCTCGCGCCCGCGATCGGCGGATCCTGCCGGTAGATAGCGAGCACAGCGCCCTCCTGCAATGCCTCGCTGGAGAGGACGCCAGAAGCGTCGCCCGCATCATCATCACGGCGTCCGGAGGACCCTTCCGCCGGTTTGCCGCGGAACAATTGACACTGGTGACGCCGGAGCAAGCCCTGAAACATCCCAACTGGCAGATGGGCAGGAAGGTAACCATCGACAGCGCCACACTGCTAAACAAGGGACTAGAGGTCATCGAGGCGCGCTGGCTGTTCGACACGCCTTACGAGAGAATCGACGTAGTAGTCCATCCCGAGAGCGTCGTCCACGGTCTGGTGGAATTCACGGATGGCTCGATCAAGGCACACCTGGGCGCCCCGGATATGCGCATCCCGATTCAGTACGCGCTGAGCTATCCCGAGCGCTGGAGCAACCAAACGTGGCCGCGACTCGATCTGCTGGCGCAGGGGCGCCTCACCTTCGAGCCGCCAGACTATGGGCGCTTTCCTTGCCTCGCACTGGCCCTCGAAGCCGGGCGAAAGGGTGGTACGTATCCTGCGGTTCTCAGTTCGGCAGATGAGGTGGCCGTCGAACTCCTCCTGGCTGGACGCATTGGCTTTCAGGACATCCCACGACTAATCGAGGAAGCCCTGACGGCCCATCACCAGGATGCGCATCCCAGCCTCGAAGACATCGAGGCGGCCCAGCAATGGACCTACGGCTTCCTCCGAGATAGGATAGCAATCAAATCAACATGCGGCACATAGAACCAGTGGGGAGTACATAATGACCACTGCCCTGTATTTCATATTGATCATCGCTTCCATGATGGTCGTCCACGAGCTGGGTCACTTCGTCACCGCCAAGCGCGCCGGGGTCAAGGTATTCGAATTCGGAATTGGCTTTCCGCCTCGGCTGTTCGCCATCAAGCGTGGCGAGACGGAGTACTCGCTTAATCTGCTGCCGATTGGTGCATTCGTCAAGATGGCTGGCGAGGAGGATCCCAGCGAGGAGCGCAGCCTCGCGGCCAAACCGATGCGCACCCGCTTCGTCGTGCTGGCGGCTGGCTCCGCCATGAACGCTCTGCTGGCTGTGGTTCTCTTCAGCAGCGCGTACATGGTGCCCAGAGACACGCTCATGGGACAGGTGATAATCGAGAGCGTAATCCCGAACTCGCCCGCCGATCAAGCCGGACTGCAGTCCGGGGATATCGTCCGACAGGTCAACGACCGACCTGTGTACAATACCGGCGATCTGAGCAGCTTCATCCATCTGAACATGGGCGCGCAGACCACCATCATAGCGCGCCGCGGCCGCTCGGAGCTGACCGTCAAGGTGGTGCCGCGCTATAACTATCCGGCCGACCAGGGTCCGACGGGAATCGTGATCGGCATGTCGCCAAATACTACCCTTGTCAGGCAATCCAAGCCGGTATGGGAAGCCATCCCGCTCGGGTTCCGCAACGCGATGGACACCATCACTATCACCAAAAACGAGCTCGTTAGTTCTTTCGTCCGCGGTATCGCGCCTCAGGTCGCGGGACCAATCGGCATCTACCAGATGACGTACGAGGTCCAGAAGACGGATCTGCTGTATCTTCTCGACTTTGCTGCCCTACTGAACATCAGCGTGGCCGTATTCAACATGCTGCCTTTCCCCATGCTCGATGGAGGACGACTGGTCTTCGTGCTGATCGAGTGGGTCCGCCGCGGTAAGCGTATTCCGCCGGAGAAAGAAGGACTGGTTCATCTCGTTGGTCTGGCGGTCCTGCTGTCTTTGATGTTCGTCATCAGCTATTACGATATCACGCGCATACTGAGTTCCTGAGAGAAGCCATGATTCCTCGACGTCCATCGAAGCCTGTCCGCATCGGCGACGTCACCATCGGAGGCGATGCCCCTGTGGTAGTCCAGTCGATGACGAACACCGATACCCGAGATACAAGAGCCACTGTCGATCAGATAGCTCGCCTAGCCGAACGTGGTTGTGAGCTGGTCCGATTGGCCGTGCCCAGCATGGAGGCAGCCGCTGCCCTGAACGAGATTTGCCGCGCGTCGAAGCTGCCTCTCATCGCCGACATCCACTTCGATCACCGCCTGGCCCTGGCGGCACTCGACGCCGGGATACACGCCCTGCGCCTCAACCCCGGCAACATCCGTGACCCGCGGCACGTCTCAGCCGTGGTGCAAGCAGCCCGGGAACGCGACTGTCCAATCCGCATCGGCGTCAACGCCGGCTCGCTGCCTCCGGCCGGCGATTGGGGCGCCTCGGAGATACGAAGCCGGCTGGCAGCCGCGCCCGCTGGCGCGCTGAGCGAAACGTCCGCACGCATGGTCTCGGCCGCGCTGGGCGAGATTGCCTTGCTCGAGAGCCTGGACTTCGACCTGATCAAGGTATCGCTCAAGGCGTTCGACGTCTCCACCACGGTGGAGGCGTACAGGGCCATCGCCGACCTCATCCCATACCCCCTGCATCTGGGCATCACCGAGGCTGGCACGCCGCGGGTCGGCTCCATTCGCAGCGCGGTAGGAATCGGCACTCTGCTTTGCCTGGGAATCGGCGATACGCTGCGCGTGTCTCTGACGGGCGATCCCTGCGAAGAAATCGACGTGGCCTACGAGATTCTCAAGTCTCTCGGCCTCCGCGAGCACGGGCCAACGCTTATCAGTTGTCCCGGCTGCGGTCGAACAGAGATCGCACTGGAGCCGCTGGCACGAGCCGTCGAGGACCGCCTGCGCCTGGTCGGCGAACCTATCAAGGTCGCCGTCATGGGCTGCGTCGTGAACGGACCGGGCGAGGCCAGAGAGGCAGATATCGGCATTGCCGGTGGCAAGGGCCGCGCCGCCATCTTTCGCGGTGGCCGCGTTGTCAGAACCGTTTCCGAGGATGAAGCCCTCCCGGCTCTTCTAGAAGAACTAGAAAGCCTGCGCGCCGAGCGCGCCAGTTCCACCAACATCGAATAGTGGTACTTTGTCATTCTGGGGCGCGCACCCTTCGGCTCGGCTCAGGGCAGGCGCCGAAGAATCCGTACCCCTTGCCGCACAAGAGTCGTAAAGGCGCGGATTCTTCCTCGCCTTAGGCGAGTCAGAATGACAAACTACGGATAGTCAAGCAACCGAGACGTGGTCATAGTTGTGAGACGATGCTGCCTGGGAGCGTCCGCCTGAGGCGGGCGCGAGCGCTCGCGCCCGCCTCAGGC
>SCTZ01000028.1 GCA_004297765.1 Chloroflexota bacterium
ACTACAACGTGATTTCGGCGTCCCGTTGTCATTCTGAGCGCCGCAGCGCGAAGAATCCGCGCCCCTGGGGTACGGATTCTTCGGCGTGCGCGCCTCAGAATGACAAGGAAGTCACGTTGTGCTAATAGATCGCACGATAGTCACCGATGCGGATGCGGTAGAGATCTCTTTCGCCCACGAGCTTCTTGCAACCGGACGGGCGTGAATTGTTGGCGAGCGCCCTCAGATGGGGGATAATGCGCGCCTGTGCGTCCTGTGGGAGAGCACGCAGTTCCCGTTCAGCCGGCGGCGTAAGTTCGACCGTAAACGCCACGGTCTATAGTCCCAGTTCCTTCGCCAACTGCTCCAAAGGAATGGTTCCCTTCTCCTCGGCCTCTTTCAGCGCGGCCTCGGCGTCCCGGATGTCGACCTCGTCCTCCAGCCTCTCGATCAGCTCCAGGTCCTCGATAGGGACCACTGCTGCGAAGGGCTTGCCCCGTCGAGTTAGCACAATACGCTCTTTGGCATAAGCGGCTCGGTTCACGACGTCGGAGAACTGGTCGCGGGCCTCGGCGGTGGACATGCTGGTCATGCGTCATCCTCCTATTGTACGAATTGGGTTATTGCCCAACTCGTACATTATAGCACGCATGGTCGAAAAGGCCGTCGCCGCCTGTACCACCAGAAAAGGGCGGTCCGGTTGGACCGCCCCATAGCACACCACGTGCAAGTTGTCACGATGGGCAAGAAATTATTCTAGAAGAGCCCCATCACGCGGCCGTTCTCGTCGACGTCGACTTTGTTGCCGGCTGGCTCGGAGGGGAGACCGGGCATGGTGCGCATCTCGCCCAGCAGCGGGTACAGGAAGCCCGCGCCAGCGGAGAGCCGGATGTCGCGGATCGGCACCGTGAAGCCGCTCGGGCGCCCTTTCAGGTTCTGGTCGTGCGACAGGGAGAGGTGCGTCTTCGCCATACAGATGGGCAGGTTGGCGTAGCCCATCTCGGTGTACTGCTTGACCTTCTTCTCGGCGGCCGGCAGATAGGTGACGCCGTCGGCGCCGTAGACCTTCTTGGCGATGATCTCGATCTTCTCTTTGATCGACATCTCCAGCGGATAGAGGAACTTGAAGTCGCTGGGCTGCTCGCAGGCAGCGGACACGACCTCGGCCAACTCGATGGCACCTGCGCCGCCGCGGGCCCAGTGATCCGAGACCGCCGCGGTTGCACCGGCCTGCTCGGAGATCTTCTTGACCAGCGCTATCTCGGCCGGGGTGTCGGTGATGAACGAGTTGATGGCCACGACCACCGGCACGCCGAAGAGCCGCATGTTCTCGATCTGCTTGATGAGATTGGCTGAGCCCTTCTCCAGCGCGGCCAGGTTCTCCTGGATCAGTCCGGGATCGAGTGGCTTGCCCGCCACGACTTTGAACTGTCCACTGTGCATCTTGAGAGCCCGAATGGTGGCTACCACCACGGCGCAGTTGGGGACCAGTCCACTGTAGCGGCACTTGATGTCCATGAACTTCTCGGCGCCCAGGTCCGCGCCGAAGCCGCTCTCGGTGATGACGTAGTCGGAGAGCTTGATGGCGATCTGGTCGGCGATGATCGAGCTGTTGCCGTGGGCGATGTTGGCGAACGGTCCGGCGTGAACGATGGCCGGGGTGTTCTCCAGCGTCTGCATCAGGTTGGGCTTGATGGCGTCCCGCATCAGGACGGTCATGGCGCCCGCGCACTTCAGATCCTCGGCGGTGATGGCTTTGCCGGCGCGGTTCGTGCCGATGACGATGCGGCCGAAGCGCTCGCGCATATCTTTCAGGCTGGTGGTCAGGGCCAGGATGGCCATGACCTCGGAGGCCACCGAGATATCGAAGCCGGTCTCGCGCGGGATGCCGTTGTCTTTGCCGCCCAGACCGATGACGATGTTGCGCAGCGAGCGATCGCTCACGTCCACCACACGACGCCACAGAATGCTCTGCGGATCGATGTCCAGCTTGTTGCCGTGCATCAGATGGTTATCGATGAAGGCCGCCAGCAGGTTGTGCGTCAGGCTGATGGCGTGGATATCGCCGGTCAGGTGGAGGTTGAAGTCCTCCATCGGCACGATCTGCGAGTAGCCGCCGCCGGCCGCGCCACCCTTGATGCCGAAGACCGGACCCAGGGAGGGCTGGCGGATCACGATGATGGACCGCTTGCCGAGCTTCTCCATGGCCATGCCCAGACCCACGGTCGTGGTGGTCTTACCCTCGCCCAGGGGCGTGGGGGTAATGGCTGTCACGTCGATGTACTTGCCGTTGGGCTTGTCCTTGAGACGGTCCAGGACTTCCAGATTGATCTTGGCCTTGTACTTACCGTAGTACTCGAAGTCGTCCTCGGTCAGCCCAAGGCCCTCCGCGATCTCGCGGATGTGCTTCAGTTTTGCCGCTTGTGCGATTTCCAGGTCGCTAGGGACGGCCATGTTTCCTCCTCAGTTTGTTGGTTGTGTTGACCAGTGTGGCGAATATCGAATCACACGTTTGACCATGGGGAGTTAGCTACTCCCTCTCTGGGAGAGGGAACAGTCCCCGACTACCGTGTCAAACTCTTGTGAGAGAACGCTATACTCTACTTCTCCAGGGCGCGCTTAGCCGCGGCCAGAGTGTTGGCCAGCAACATCACGTTGGTCATGACGCCTGTCCCGCCGGGGACCGGCGTGATCCAGCCGGCCACTTCCTTGGCAGAACTGAACTCCACGTCGCCCACGATGCCCTTTTCTTGTGGGTTGATGCCAAAGTCCACCACTGCCGCGCCGGGCTTGAGCATGTCCCCTTTGATCATGTTGGCTTTGCCGATGGCCGCACAGACGATGTCGGCCTCACGGCAGACGGCGCCCAGATCGCGCGTGCGGCTGTGGCAGATCGTGACCGTGGCGTGCTCGTGCAGCAGAAGCATGGCCATGGGCTTGCCTACGATGTTGCTCCGTCCCACCACCACGGCGTTCTTGCCTTTGATCTCGATACCGTTGCGTTTGAGCAGCTCGAGACCGCCGGCCGGCGTGTTCGGGACGAAGCAGGGCAGCCCCTGCATCAGCAGCCCCGCGTTCATCGGGGTGATGCCGTCCACGTCCTTGTCGGGAGACAGGACGTCGGTGACCATCTTCTCGGTGAGCGGCGCGGGCAGCGGAAGCTGCACGATGATGCCGCTGACCTTCGGATCGCCGTTCAGCGCGACGATCTCAGCCTGCAGCCTCTCCGGCGTGGTGTCTGCGGGTAAGACCACTTCGTTGCAGCCCATACCGGCGTCCGCAAAGCTCTTGCTGATTCGCTTGACGTATACTTTGGAGGCCGGATCCTCGCCCACCAGGACCACGGCCAGGGACGGGGCGAAACTATGGCGATCTTTGAAGGCCGCGACCTCGGCGTAGATCTCCGCCCTCATCTTCTCAGCCGCGGGTTTGCCTTCTAGCAACTGTGCTGACACACTCAAACCTCCATCTCTGTTGGGGGTTGGGGGTTAGGGGCTGGGGGCTGGTTCTCCCCAGCCCCTAACCCCCAACCCCCAACCCCTTCGTTTCTACAGCTTGGCCTCCACGTCCTTCATGACGCGCTCTTTGAGCTCGGCCTTTCCTTGCGTTAGCTCGGTCATGCGCTGGCGCGTGGCATTGGCGAACTCGACGTCCTTGATGGACGGCAGGTTGATCATGACGTTGAGCAGCGCGCTGCGCAGAGCCGCCTCGGCCAGCAGCACCGCCACCCCCACGTCGCTGACCGCGTTGGTGTTGCCCTTCTCCACCAGCGGCGGGCACAGGTCGATCAGCTCGGCGCAGACCTCGGCGATGCCAAGCGGAGCCAGTGTTGCGCCACGCACTGCCTCCTGAATGGCTTGCGTCCGGACCTGCTTCTCGACATCAGTGGCCCGCGCCATCTTGTAGGCGGCGGCCAGGTGCCCGTAGGCCTCCACGTCCTCCTCAATGAGCGACATCAGCTTCAAGCGACGCTTCTCTGTTTCGGCGAGCAACTGGTTGATGTCGTCCTGCACGGCCTGGTACTTCTCTTTGCCAAGCGTCAGGTGGCACACCATGCTCTCCAATCCCGCGGCCAGGGCGCCGGCCAGGGCTGCCACGCTGCCGCCTCCCGGTGTAGGCGCAGCGCTAGCCAGTTGAGCGAGAAACTGATCGATGGGTTTATCTGCGAACACGCAAACCTCCTTGTGGCGATCTCGAAAAAGAGTGGGGAACGTGGGGAGTCCATTCAACGCGGAGCAACAGGTCGACGACAGAGAGGGAAAAGCAGTCCGCACCCGAGTGGCTCGAGCAGAAAGCGCATTCCTCATTGAATGTCGGCGTATCGTAGCCAGACCGTACCAACTCTGTATACCAACTCTACCGGGATAGGATTCTATGCTACGTAAGCGTCTTATTGGCCTACCCGAGCACTCTCACCAAGTAGGGCGGGGGCTTGCGCCCCTCCACCACGCCCGGCGGGGGACAAGCCCCCGCCCTACCGGCTTAAGTAGGCACTACGCAGAACCGGGCAATACCTCGCCTTTGAGAGGGTACAAACCACAGCTCTCGCGCTCGTCACAGTAGCCCAGCCGATCGCACTTGATCTTCAGCTCGCGTCCCAGCCTGGGAGCCACGCGCACCACCTCAGCGCGCACCAGTGCGAACATCTCGCGGATCTCCCACTGGGCGCGCACGCACAAGCGAATCGAGCACGTGTGCATCAGCTCCCGCGCGTTCATCGTCATCACCAGCCGGGTGGCCGTCGCGTTGGGGAGGACGAATCGGGCGTCCTCAGCCGGTACACCCTCTTCCAGCAGCCGCAAGTACAGACGATGTACTGACTCCATGGCCGCCTCGTACTCCTGCTGCAGCGCGCCGCGCTCCTTGATCGTAGGAGGCACGACGTACTCCAGGCGTCGCAACGAGACGTACCGTTGACTCTGCTGGCTATAGCTGGCGAGACGATGGCGCACGAGCTGGTGGCTGGCCGCGCGCGAGATCCCCTCGACACCGAAGCTGAAACTGGCGTGCTCGAATGGCGATAGGTGCCCGGAAGAGAGAAGCTGATCGAGCATTCGGTCAACTTCCTCCGGCGTCATGCGCTGGACAATCTGCTCGATACCGCTGGCGGAATAACACAGGCGCGCGGCCGAGGCGATCAGAAGCTCTGGCTCCGGGGTATGCTTTATCAGAGTTACGCGCATGTGTTCTCCGGGTCAGTTATCATCAAAACGCACCGAAGGACGAGCAGCCAGTTCTGCGGGCAAGAACAAGCTAGATTATACCATGGACCGGAAGCAGGAACAATTCTTCTGGAAGGAAACGATACCATACTATCGTTCCGGGCGCCGGCAGCGGGTCTATTCGCCCAGGAACGTCGGCGTGCGGTGTTGCTGGAAGGCCTCCATGGCCTCTTTCCTGTCCCGACTTCTGAAGGCGCGGGTACGTAGCGCTGTGAACTCCTCTTCCTCGGCCGAGGTTAGCTCGGATGGACAGGCTAGGCGATTGAGAACGGTCTTGGTGCCGCTTAACGACAGGGGCGCGTTTGCCGCCATGGTGTCGGCCAGGGCGTACACATAGTCTTCCAGCTCGGCCGCCGGCACCACCTCGTTCACCAGCCCGATTCGCAATGCTTGCTGTGCGTCGATGATGCGACCGGAGAAAAAGAGGTACTTGGCGTTAGCCAAGCCAATGGCGTTGACGAAGTCGCTCAGTCCGGAAGTAGTGTAGATCACCCCTAACTTGGCCGGCGGCATGCAGAACTTGGCCGTGTCCGCGGCGATGCGCAGATCGCAGGCCATAGCCGTCCCCAGCCCACCGCCCATGGCGTAGCCATAAATCATGGCGATGACAGGGTAGGGATAGCTCTTGATGCTATGTACCACCTTCTCCATCGACTCCTCCGGGGGGACGTCCACCTCAGGGCGAGCCAGGTCGCCCAGGTCGTACCCGGAGCAAAACGCTTGCTCTCCTGCCCCGCGGAGCACGATGACGCGTCTCTCCGGACCCTGGGACAGAGATTGCAGCTCCTGGTTGAGCTCATCCAGCAACTCAGGGCATAGAGCGTTGCGCCGACTTGGGCGATTCAACGTGATGGTGCACACGCCATCCTGGCGTTCGACCAGAAGCAACTGCGAAGACACGGTCTCCTCCTGTATTGGGGTTGTTTCATCGGTGGTGTGTTGTGCGTGGACTGACAGGCGAAGGGCAACGTAGCGGTCGAATCAGTCGGATCGGACCGATCCGACTGATCCATGAGACAGCAGTCCCACCGCATGGGCGAGCCCAGCTCGGGGCTAAAGCCGCCTAGCTGAGATAACAAAGCCCGCTCAAGCGGGCTGACCCTAGAGCTCCCAAGCCCGGTTTAGTGCGTCGTCCCGAAAGTGAGATGTCCTTTGTGGGACGTTCATCAGCGGAAAGAGCAAGGATGGACACGCCTCGATCTCGATGACATCGTGATAGCTGACGTGCCATCCCCTCTCCCTTCGCGAAGAGAGGGCGAGGGTGAGGGTCCCCCGGGTCTTCATTGGTCCGGGACGGCGATCCATCGGCGTCAGGGGCTGAACCCTCACCCTGACTCTCTCCCTTGTGCGCAAGGGCGAGGGAATAGCGCCGCCCGCTCGCTTCAGCGGCGCGGGGGGCCGGATTGGCATGGCGATCTTCGGCGGGGACGCCCCGCAGCAAACCGCTGACCCGTCCATCCGTGCTGCGCGGTGATTACGTAGAAGCCACAGTCCGAGCAGCTACACAGACGCATCGCCCAAGGCGATCACTCCTTCCTCTGCTAGATGTCGTAGATCTCCCTCAGCATAGCCCACGTCTGCCAGTATGTCCAGCGTGTGCTCCCCTACACGCGGGGCGGTTCCCGTGATGCCGGGCGCGCCCGAGCTGCGTATTGGCGTGTTGATGAGCTTCATGGGAACACCATCGGCCTCCACGTCGACGAACATGTTGCGCGTCGCGATCTGGGGATCTTCCATCATGGAGGCCACGTCATGGACCAGGCCACACGGGATCCCAGCCTGGCGCAGCCGCTCCATCCACACGTCACGCGGCTCTGTCCGCAATCGCTCCTCGATCACCCTGGTCAACTCGGCGCGATGGCGGAAGCGCGAGTATTCGCTCTGGAACTGCTCCATCGTCACCAGTTCCGGAACGCCGATGATGTTACAGAACGTCTTCCAGTAGCGGTCGACCACGGCGATAGTAAGCCACTGCCCGTCGGCACAGGGGAAGGCCTCGTAGGGCGCCGTGAGCCGATGTGCAGTACCGAGCGGCTCTGGGATCTCTCCGGTCATCTGGTAATCCGCCACTTCCCACAAGGACCACGAGACGAGCGTGTCCACCAAAGACACGTCGATGTAGGCGCCCTCGCCTGTTCTGCGCGCCCTTTCCAGAGCCGCGAGGATACCGATGGCGGCCCACATGCCGGAGCCGACATCCGAGACGGGATAACCGGCCTTGGCCAGCCCGACACCAGGGATCCCCGTTACACCAAGCAGTCCGCCGTAGCCCTGCGCTATCAGGTCTACTCCGGCAGCATGCCGCAGTGGACCGTTTTGACCAAATCCGGAGATCGAACAGTACACCAGCCGCGGACTGTCGCCCAGCAGCACTTCGTGGCCCAGACCATACTTGTCCAGCACGCCGGGACGGAAGTTCTCGAGGAAGACATCCACGCTCATGGCCAGTCGACGCACGATCTCAGCGCCGCGCGGGTCCGTGAAGTTGATGGCAACGTCCTGCTTGTTGCGGTGAATCATCTGGAACGGAATGCTGGTTGCGGTGCCCTTGCCTCTGCGGCGCATCAGGTCGCCCTGCACACGCTCTACCTTGATCACGGTCGCCCCGAGATCGCTCAGGATTGCGCCACAGTAGGGACCGGCCAGTGCCTCCGCCATATCTAGCACGCGTACGCCACGTAGAAACGGTTCGGTTGTCATGCCTTGCTCACCTCTTCCCAGCGCTGAGCCCATGTGCCGTGTCTCAGGCCAGACCGGACTACCGTCCTATCGATTGCTTTGCTTTCTCGATGAAGGTTCGGTCGACGACGTCCTCCACTTTGACAACGTCCGCCTTCGCGCCCCAGATCAACGTCTTCTTGGCCAGCTCATCGTTGATTGTGGGATCGCCGGTGATGGTGCCAGCCGCGTACTCCTCGTTGTAGGCCTCCAAGAAGACTTTGGGATCAATCTTCGGGAAGAACTTCTCCATAGATGCACGGGCTGCGTCTTTGTTCGACAGGACGAACTGATGCGCCTTGACCATGGCCCGCGCGATTGCGAGCGCCTTTTCAGGCTTGTCCTTCAGGTCGCCTTTCCGTAGAGCGACGACGTTATAGATGAGCCCCTTGTATTGCGGCAGGTCGCCCCTGGCCAGGTCGAGCAAGACAACGCCACCGCTTTGCACCACGATCTGCGCGGTTTGGGGGTTGGAAAGATCGGTGGCATCGATGGAGCCGTTCTGCATGGCGGCGAGGATCGAGGCGGGCACGCCGAGGGAGACGAGCTCAACGTCACGATCGGGGTTGATGTTCTGGCTCTGCAGGATCTCTCGCATGGTGCGGTCCATTGAGCCACCGGGGCCGGTAATCCCGATCTTCAAGCCTTTGAGGGACTGAATCTTCGTTGCCACGTCGGACTGCGCCGTAACACCCTTCTTGTCAAGGATGTCCTTGCGCACCGTCACCTGGATCGGGAAGCCTCCGTAAGTCAAAGCCAGCGCGACCAGATTCTGGCCGGACTTGGCCGCCTGGGCTATATCGTCGAACCCGACCGAAATCATGTCGCCGGAGCCCCCAATAATGGCTGCCACGGCTTTGGGTCCGCCACCGGTCTCGACGAACTCGACATCAGTGAAGCCTTCCTGTTTGAAGAAACCCTGATCGACCGCCACGTAGGTGGCACCCTGGGTAAGCGAGTGACCGCTGATCACGATTGTGAGCTTGCCCAACTGAGGAGGGGCAGACGGGGCGGGCTTGGCCGACGCCGAAGAGGCCGCCGAGGGTTGACTGGACGCCGATGACGCGGCCGCTTGTGGCTGCGTTGATTTGGCCGGCTGAGATGCGGGGGCTGATCCCGCTCCCCCACAGGCTGAGACCACGATGACGAGGAGCGCCAAACACGATAACAGGGATACCCGGCCGAAACGTTGCCGAATCGTCATGTTCCACCTCTCCTTCGTTGGTAGGGCTCGGACTACCGGCCCCCCGAGTTTATTGTGTGCTGTCTGCAGCCTACACAGGCGCCAGACACGACATGGGCCTTGTGGACGGAGCATGGACCGGCGGCTTTCCGAGACGACCTGCGCCTTGCGCACGAATCCGCCGTCTACATCCCCCAGTCCCCAGCCCCCACCCCCAGCCCCGGCGCGCGTAGCGCGCCTACACGCCGATGATGTCGCTCCTTCCCGCCGCTTTCCAGCGCAGTAGACGCTTCTCCAGGTACGCCACCGACTCGTAGCCGATATAGCCCACCGCGACCATCGCAAACATGGCCGCAAACAGGTCCGCGGTGTTGAAGCTGCCTGCCGCTCGCATCAGGAGGAACCCCAAGCCGCGGTTGGACGCGATCATCTCGCCCACCACCGCGCCCATCAGCGCATACGGCACCGCCTGCTTTAACCCGGCGAAGATCCACATCATGGTCGAGGGCACCACGATCCGCCGGAAGATGAACCAGCGATCGGCTCCCATCACCCGCACGATGTCGACCAACTCCTCGTTGATGTCACGCGCGCCGGCATAGGCGATCAGAAAAACGGGGAAGTACACCGTCAGCGTGGCCAGCGCCACCTTCATGTTTATGCCAATGCCAAACCAGATGATGAACAAGGGCGCCATGGCCAGACGGGGCATGGTGAAGGCGGCGATCACAAACGGATTGATGATCCGCGCCAAGAAGTTTATGCGTCCAAGTATCAGACCCTGGACTGCTCCCACGGTGCCACCGATCAGGAAGCCCAAGGCTGCCTCCTGTAGCGAGATCAGCAGATGGAACTGCAGATCGCCCGTTGAGATCATCGCGGACAGGCTGCCCCAGATAGCCGAGGGTTTGCTGACCCAGAATTCGTCGATTAGACGTCCGGCCGCCAGCTCCCAGCATGTCAAAACCAGCACCGCCAGAAAAAGCGTGAGAGTGTAAATCGTCGCCGACTCGGTAGCGCGGGACCAGGCCGGAAGCCGCAGACGTCGCCGTCTTTCGACCGTGTCCACCGTCGATCTGCTTTGCGTCGGAGCCTGCACGGAGGGATCGATGGTCATAGGCTTCCTCTCACCTCCAGGTTGCTCCAGACCTGACCGTAAAACCGCGAAAACTCAGGATTGGATGGAAGCGCAAAGACGTCGCGCGGTCGATCGAAAGGCACCTTGAACTCCTTCCGGATTCTCCCCGGCCGCGCGGAGAAGACCACCAGACGGTCTGCCAGCGCTATGGCCTCGGTCAGATCATGGGTCACGAAGATGACCGTCTGTCGTGACGCCTCCCACAGCTTCAGGAACTGGTCCTGCATGATCAGTCTGGTCTGGGCGTCCAGAGCGCTGAAGGGCTCGTCCATCAAGAGAGTTTCCGGCTGGTAGATCAGCGTTCGCGCCAGGGCAACCCGCTGGCGCATGCCGCCGGATAGCTCAGCGGGGTAATGTCGCTCGAACTCCGCGACGCCCACGAGCTGAGCGAACTCGGCCGCACGTTGCTTTCGTTCGGATCCTTTGATGCCGCGGATCTCGAGCGCCAGAGCGATGTTATCCCTGACGGTAAGCCAGGGGATCAAGTTGTCGCGCTGTGTCATGTAGCCCGCGCGGGTGTTGGTCTGCGTTACTTGCTGACCATCGTAGCGGACGACACCCGCTGTCGGCGGGACTAGACCGGTGACCAGATTGAGCACCGTGGACTTGCCGCAACCGCTCGGGCCAATGAAGGCGACGAGCTCGCCTTTATCGATAGTCAGGCTAACGTCTTGAAGGGCTTCGATGATCTGCTTGTCCTTCTTGAATGTCTTGGTTACACAGCTGAGCTCGATAGCAGGCGCAGTTTCCCTCAACCGTGCAGCCTGGACTTCTATGGCTTGCTCTCCAGACGACATGGATCACCTCCTTTTGGGGGATCTTTCCCTTTGTCACCCGCGGCAATCGCGGCCACATCGTAGCAGACGGGTGTCAAGGTTGCGTGAACAGAGGAGTCAACAGCGGCGTCAAAAGATTGGCGCCAGCGTCAAGGAATCAGCGCCCATGCCTGTCGGGATCGACACAGGCGCGGTGTCCTCAGCGCTACGCGTACGGAGCGGCACGCTCTGGCGCGTTGCCCTGCTCGAAATGCCAAGCGAGCTGATTCGCGATGGAGCCGAGGCGGGTGCGGTAAACGTTCTCCAGTGCCTCGGCGACCCGGCGATGCAGCAACTGACGCCGCGCCGGAGCGATCTGGCTATGCACCACGTCCTCCACCAGACCGAGGACCAGGGTCCAGAGGGGTCCATCCAGCGGGTAGATCAAGCCCACAGCCTGCAACTCGTCGATGCCATCGAGCGCCGCGTTTTCAGGAAGAGCCGAGGCCTGCGCCACAACATCGAACTCGAAGTTGCGTCCCCTGACCGCCACAGCCTCCAGCACGCGCCGGGCCGGTTCCGAGAGACGTTCCAGGCGCGCCAGAATACGGTTCTGAACCGCTCGCGGCACTACTCGAGACCCCGAGAGGGCGCTCAGATTCACCTCTCCATCGGCACGCAGGATCCCACTTTCGCGCGCGTGACGGACGAGCTCCGTCAAGACGTAGGGGCTGCCCTCCGAGTTGCGCATGAGCCAGTCCGTCAGCACGTGGGCATTGTCCGGGCTGAGATGGCGTGCCACCGAGGCGACGTCATCGGGCTGTAAGAAAGTTAGGGAAACTCGGACCAGGAGTTCCTGGCGAGTAAGCACTTGCAGCAGCGCGGCCACAGGTGAACGAGAAGAAAAGTAGCGGGTGGCCGCAACGAACGTGATGTCCTCCCCCGCGGTCTGCCGGAAGAGGTAACCCAGCATACCAAGCGTGGAGGCGTTGGCCCAGTGCAGATCGTCCAGAAAGACGATGACCGGTTGCTTGCGGCTCAGAGTGCGCAGAAACTGATTGACAGCCTCCCAGAGACGGCGATCATCCGGCATAGAGGTAGCCTGCTGATGCGAGACGGACGACGCGACCAGCTCCGGTAGCAAACGACCGATCTCGTCCCACCACACGGGAGCGAGACTTCTGCGCAGAGTCGACTCCAATGCGCGCCAGTCGGGGCGAGATGTCAGCCCGCGCAATGCTTCTATAATAGGCTGATAGGGGAGGTTTTGCTCCAACTCATGGGCAACGCCACTGATGGCCAGTGCACCCGACTCACGAATGAATTCTTCCGCCAGGCGCGTCTTGCCCACGACAGGCCGGCCCTCTATCAAGACAAGCTGACCGGCACACTCCGAGAACATCGCGTGGAGGGCTTTCAGCTCGGCGTCGCGACCAACGAACGGCAGAGAAGCGGACGTCGGGCCGCGTGAGCTTGATGCGGAGAGCGTCAGTCGCGACGGACGGTGGCTCATCGTCTGCTTCTCGCCAGCGCGGGGCAAGGTGTCGGTGATGATGGCTTCGTACAGGGCCTGCGTCTCCGCCATCGGCGGCACGCCCATCTCTTCGTCGAGGAGCTTACGCAGTTGCTCGTAGCGACGAATCGCACCGGACTGGTCTCCTGCCAGGTAATGGAGACGTAGACAGGTGCGCTGTACATCTTCTTGCAGAGGGTCAAACTCAAGTGCGCGGTTCAGGGCGTCTAGCGCATCGTCAAAGCGGCCGCGTCTCTCGTGGTGATCGGCCAACCTGGCCAGTCCGCGTATCGCGAGGTGGCGATACCGTTCGCGTTCGGCAGCCACCCAACCATCGAACTCAGGCGCGTCGGGCAGGCTGAAGCCGTCAAGAAAATCACCGCGGTAGAGCGTCAAAGCCGCGTTCAGCAGCTCGGGATCGGTCGCGGGATCCGACAGGCAGTTGTCGAAACGGCGTGCATCTACCTCGGTCGCTGGGGAAAGGGAGAGCATGTCCTTGTCGATGATCAGCGCATCGCCCAGAGTCTTATGCAACTCGTACAGAGTGGCGCGCAGAGTGTGCTGGGCTGCCGGACGGTCTACATTGGGCCATAGAAGTGGAAGCAACCGTTCTCGGGGAATAAGGGCGGGATGCACGGCCACGTAGTAAAGCAAAGCGCGCGCCTTGCGACGCACGCCCTGAACAGGCTCCCTATCAAGCAACAGCTCGGGCCGACCCAAAAGCTGAACTGCAAAATGGCAGTCTGTGATGGCCCTGCTGGCTGCCTCGATCTCCCAGACCCTTAGACCACGGTCCTCTTCCGCGGCTCTCACCAACCCATGATTGCTGATCGTCTGATGGGTCATGGTCGTTCATCCTCCTCACAACACCAATGCCGCCATAATCGCTGCGGTTGATCCGGAGTGACAAACTATGGTTAGACGGTGTGCGAGTTGCTAGCTACCAGATAGCGTTGCCGCTAGAACTGCTTCCGAAGGGTCGCGGCCGTCCACCCGGGTAGACGGGATCTAATGTGGAGCGATGGCACCATGAGCTAGGCTCGCCATGTTGCGAACACCCGGCTACTTGGCGAAAGATGGTGACGGCTCACAAGGAGCATGGCCGTCTGGGTTAGCGTTAGTATGAAGTACTTCGAGTCTAGCATCGAGACCGATTGGTGTCAATAGATGTAGCCTGGTAGACTGGTAGCCTGGTACACCAAATCGTTGGGCTGCTCATGATCCATGATATCATACGATCGTGCTAGGCTCCGGCAGACACAAAAGCTCTCACCTGTACGACCGCGGTCACCGGCGGGAGGTTTGTTCGCCGGTGACCGACGGAATGGCGAAAGGAAGCAGCGCCTTCTAGCGAGAGTAGAACTCGACGATGAGCTCCTCGCTGATGTGCGCGTCCATCTCGTTGCGCTCGGGCAGGCGGGTCATGCGGCCTGCTCCGCGATCCGTGGATTGCAGCCAATCGGGAACGTAGGCGCTCTTGTCCTCCAGCAGCTCCTCCACGACGGGCATTTTCATCGCGGCCTCGGTCAACCGCACCGTCTGGCCTGGCATGACCCGATATGACGCTACGTCTACTTTGCGTCCGTCCACCAGAACGTGTCCATGGTTTACCATCTGCCGCGCCATGAGCCGTGTGCGTGCGAAGCCCAGGCGATAGACGACGTTATCCAGCCGCTGCTCCAGCAACTGAAGCAGCCTCGTTCCGGTCACGCCCACGCCTCGGCTGGCCTGCTCGAAGAGGTGCCGGAACTGCCGCTCTAAGAGGCCGTACATTCTCTTGACCTTTTGTTTTTCCCGCAGTTGCAATCCATAGTCGGACGGCTTGCGACGCCGACGGTGCATGCCGCCGGGTGGTATACTCAAGCGCCGCTCGAGCGACCGCCCTCCCGTGCCAAAGAGATCGATGCCCTCGCGCCGTGAAAGCTTGTTTTTTGGACCAGTGTAACGAGCCACGTAGCCCTCCAATATGCAAGTGGCCGATCTGCCAGATGGCGGATGGACCACGTAACTATTTCCCTGATATTAGTCTATTTTAGCAGAAGGGGTCACGCGGATGCGTTGACATATTGATGACAATACTGTATGATTTGCTGTATGAGAACGACTATCCGTATCGATGAACAACTTCTCAAAGAAGCCAAACAATTGGCCGTCCGTAGCGGTAAGAGTCTAACGGCGGTGATCGAAGACGCACTGCGCGAGTCTTTGTCACGCCAGCGTGGCTCCGGGCAACGTGAACCTGTCAGCTTGGTCACTTTTGGCGGCAAGGGATTACTGCCCGGTGTGGATCTGGATGACTCTGCGGCACTGTTGGACGTGATGGAATCCGGGAATGATCCTAACTGATGTCAACGTGCTCGTCTACGCCCATCGAACGGACGCACCAGAGCATTCCGCCTACCGGAAATGGTTGGAGAGGCTGATCAACAGCGATCAGGCTTACGGATTCTCCGATCTGGTGCTGAGCGGGTTTCTGAGAGTGGTCACGCATCCGCGCGTCTTCAATCCCCCTAGCGATCTGGCCTCTGGTCTTGCGTTCGCCCAAGTGATCCGCGATCAACCCAACGCGGTGCCCATAGTGCCCGGGCCGAGACACTGGAGTATTTTCCAAAGCCTGTGTGCGGAGACCCGTGTAAGGGGCAATCTGATCCCTGATGCTTACCTGGCAGCGCTGGCGATCGAATCGGGCAGCGAGTGGATCACCACCGACCGCGATTTCAGCCGCTTCCCAGGACTGAGGTGGCGCCATCCCTTGGATGAATAGCAAGCGAGAATGCGTGCAGAGCGACGCGACCTCAGCGCTCTGAAAACCGCCTGACCGTGAACCGATACAGCGCCACGGCTGCGCCGGGCAAGATGCCGGCTTTGCGGCGGGCGATATCGACCTGCTCGTGTGGCGTATCCACACCTTTCAGGTCGGGAAGAAGCAGCCCACGGCGTAGACCGCACTCCACGATGACCCCGTAGCGACGCGGATCCAGCGATTCCAGTCCGTCGATCGGCTCGGGCCGACTGATTACGTCGATGCTGTAGCTGAGCAGCGGTAGCTCGTGGGGCTCCACAGGGGAAAAGCGTGGATCGCGCGTCGCGGAGCTAATGGCATTGGCGATGGCCTCTTCCGCCACGTTGGCGCAGACAGGCTCGATTGTGCCCACGCAGCCACGCAGATTGCCGCTCTTGTAGATCGAGACGAAGACCCCGGCTCGCTCGCACAACTCGGGACTGAGCGCGTCCAGAAGCAGCTTGGTTCCGTCAACCACGTACTGCTCCACCGTGTCTCGCGCCAGCTTGAGAAGAGGATGGATCTCTGGCATGCCGGTCAGAAGCTGGGACACTGGCTCGGTAGAACGCACGGTGAAGCTATCGGCGGCCGTGGATCCCGTCGCGACCGTAAAAGACGCCACCAGATAGCCCACGCCGAACGGCCCCTCGTAGGAGATGATCTGGGACGTCCAATTCAGCCCGGACAGAGCGCCCAGCAGCACGGCGATGGAGTTCAGACCGCATTGCCCGGCGCGGTGGATCAAATCATGGTCCAGCGACAGGATCGCGTCGCCATTGCCCTGTCGGATCAACTCTACCAGATTCTCGTCGAAGACCTTGCCCAGCGGATCGTAGCCGGCCGGCGCGCCGGGGGAGAGTCGATGGGAGAGGTCCCCACTGGCGATAAAGGCCACGCGCTTTCCGCTCTTCTCGGCAGCCGTCTGGATGGCCTGCCCAAAGATGTGATGTGTCGAGTGGGCTAGCTTACAGAAGGTCAAGGGGATCACAGGAACCCCCGCCAGGGCCAGGCGCAAGAAGTGCAGCGGCACCAGGGACCCGTGGTCAAGCTGGTAGAACGGCTCGTGACTGATTCGACATGGGACCGAAAGCTGGATAGCCTCTTGGTGAATAGCGGCCGCTAAATCCAGATCGTTGCGGCATCGCACTGAGAGGTCGCCCGCGCGAAACATGCGGAAGTCGCCCACGAGATTGGTGGAGGCCACGACGCCCATGGCGTCGGCGTGCGCGACACCGTGCGGGCTTATCAAAACCGCGACGTCAGGGCGTATGGTGTGCAGTTGCCGGGCCAGCGCATGGAACCCTTCGGCGGTCCGGCTCACCAACCGTGCGTCCGATCCACCGACCTCGGGTAGCAGGACGGGCGGGTGTGGTGCGACGCAGCCAAACACGATCGACATGGCGGTTCCCCCTCTACTCCCTGATTCCCAGCACGGCGCCACAGCTCGCGCAGCGACCAGCAGCTAGACCGATCAGCTCGGTGTGGTAGCCCCAGCGCCGCACCACGGCTTGGCCGCACTGGTAGCAGGTTGTGTTTTCACTTGAATGTCCGGGCACGTTCCCTAGGTAGACGAACTTGAGTCCGACCTCCGTCCCAATGAGGTGGGCTCGCTCCAGCGTGGAGAGTGGCGTGGCCTGTATTTCTCGCAGGCGGTGGTCCGGGTGGAAGCGCGTGACGTGCCAGGGGGTCATCTCGCCCAGCTTCTCCCGAATCCACCGCGCTATGGCGCGCAATTGCTCGTTGTCGTCGTTCACTGTCGGAATGACATTGGTTACCACCTCGACGTGCATGCCCCAGCGATCCCGAGCGCGCTCGGCCACAGCCAGGATCCCGGTCGGCGATGGCACCTTCGCTATTCTGGAGTAGAAATCGCCGTCGAGCCCCTTCACATCCACCCGATAGGCTTCCAGGTAGGGTCCGATCGTGTCCAGCGCCTCGGCCGTCATGTACCCATTGGTGACGTAGGCGGTGTACAATCCCGCTTGCTTGGCGAGCACAGCCGAGTCGAAGGTGTACTCGAACCAGACCGTCGGCTCGTTGTAGGTCCAGGCAATGCCGCGGCAGCCGCGCCCACGCGCGGTCGCGATGGCATCTTCCGGCGAGAGGTACTGGCAGTCGCGCCGCGTGGTGGCCGGGTCGGCAAAGGATATCTCCCAGTTCTGGCAGTGCACACAATGGAAGTTGCAGCCCAGCGTGCCAAGAGAGAAGACCGTGCTGCCCGGATGGAAGTGGAAGAGTGGCTTCTTCTCGATCGGATCGACGGCCGCGGATGACACCTGCCCGTAGACCAGTGTGATTAGCTCTCCATCCGCGTTCTCCCGGACTCCGCAAACGCCACGCTTGCCAGGCTGAATGCGGCATCGATACTGGCAGAGGTGGCAGCGTACCTGCCTATCAGATAGTTCCTCCCAGAGCATAGCCTTGCGCGTCGTCGTGGTCATTCCCCACCCCTCCAGCTCGGCCCGAGCCAACGTCAGAGCAGCCAGGTCCATGTCTTCCGTCTCGGTTGTCTGGACCATTATAGCACTTTGCATAACGTTGTTGTCCAGTGGGTGTTTTCGCGCGCTTGCACAATCGACCGTTTCCGTTTATCCTCTAGCAGGATCCGTTTCTCACCGCTAGAAGCACATATCCAAAAGAAAGGCATGTTCTGGGGACACCCCAGACCCGGCCAGGCGCTGCGCCCTGGACCCGCCGACTTTTGGCGAGGTGCTTAGACTTCGCCCTGAGTTGGGCTAGATGAGACCTGGTCACAATTGTGAGACAGGCTGCCTGGGAGCGCGGGCGTCTCGCCCGCGCGAGTCTCGCGCGGG